>REEO01000020.1 GCA_007695035.1 Saprospirales bacterium
TACCATCATTAGCTCCGGAACTACTTTCCGGGGTACAAGTCGCATTCACTACTATCAATGGGCATTCATCTACTGTACAGCAACTTGAAGCTGTATTCCCATCACTATCTGTAACCGTTACACAAATCTGACCCGCAGATAAACCGGTGACCGTAGCCCCTGTACCTCCATTACTCCAGGCATAACTGTAAGGTGCACATCCTCCTGAAGCAGTTGCAGTCGCCGTTCCATTGTTTGCTCCCGGACAGATCGTATCGCAATCAATAGTTACCATCAATGTAAGTGGGCAACAACTTGCCCCAAAGTATTTCAAAATGGTGCTAGCATCACCTACTGCCCAGCCGATATCTGATTGTTCAAAATGAATCGAATATAAATGATGAGAAGTGCCAGAGTTTTGGGGACTCCAGTTGGCTCCTCCATCAGTTGTTTTTAACATCGTACCTTCCCATCCCACTGTCCATCCAGTGTCCACATCTTCAAAAAATACAGAAGTCAACTCATTAGTAGTACCGGAGACTTGGTCACTCCAGTTGGCTCCTCCATCAGTCGTTTTTAATATCGTACCATTCCATCCCACAGTCCAACCAGTGTCCACATCTAAAAAATATATTGAGTTATAACCAATAAAACCCGGGACACCTGAAGTTTGGGGACTCCAGCTGGCTCCTCCATCAATCGTTTTTAATATCGTACCACCAAGACCTGCCACCCAGCCGGTATTGGAATCTACGAAAATAACAGATCGTAAATCCGCCCCTGTCCCGGAAGTTTGAAGGTTCCAATCAGATCCGCCATTGGTAGTATTTAGAATCACGCCATTCTCTCCTGCAATCCAGCCGGTATCCGGATTTACAAAATATACGGAATATAATTCAAAAGAACCTGTAAGTCCGGAATTTTGAGGACTCCAGGTAGCTCCCCCATCTGTCGTATTTAGTATTGTGGAATCACCAACCGCCCAGCCGGTATTGGAATCTACAAAATATACCGAGAACAACCACTTGGTAGTACCAACACTTTGGTCACTCCAGTTAACGCCTCCATCAGTCGTTTTCAAAAATATAATTGATTGATCAATACCATTTCCTACCGCCCAGCCGGTATCCGGATTTACAAAATATACGGAATGTAATGTGCCACCAACTGCAAAAAGTTGTTGGTCAAAGGTTGCCCCTCCATCATTTGTCTTTAATAAGGTTCCACTACCACCTGTCACCCAGCCGGTAACCGAATCTACAAAATTTACTGCTACTAAGGTTGCTTGAGTACTTAAACTTTGATCAACCCAGGTAATACCTCCATCAGTTGTCTTTAATAAGGTTCCAATACCTCCTGTCGCCCAGCCGGTATTCGAATTTATAAAAGAAACAGAAAATAACGGATCAGTAATCCCGGTTGGACTTTGATCAATCCAGTTAGCTCCTCCATCAGTTGTCTTTAACAAAGTTCCAGCATTACCAGCAGCCCAACCGGTATCTGAATCAATAAAATAAACTGAGCGTAATGTAGTTGAAGTTCCGGGAGTTTGAGCAATCCAATTAGCACCCCCATCTGTAGTCTTAAGTATTGTACTAGAGAATAAAGTACCACCAACCGCCCAGCCAATATTACCATCTTCGAAATAAACAGCATTCAAGTTGTCGGTAGTACCGGAAGTTTGGGCACTCCAATTAGCACCCCCATTTGTAGTCTTGAGTATTGTTCCATCTTCTCCGACTACCCAACCTGTATTAGAATCAATAAAATAAACTGAATTAAACTGGGCTAATGTACCGGAATTTTGAACCATCCAATCATTGCCACCATTGGTCGTTTTTAGTATTGTACCATCTGTACCAACTACCCAACCGGTATCAGCATTTATAAAATGAACCGATTCCAAACCTTCACCGCCAATGTAATCCCCGCCTAATTCAATGGGTTTTTTCCATTCTTGTGCAATGATGTTACAGCAACTTGAAGCTGTATTGCCATCGTCATCTGTTACCGTTACACAAATCTGACCGGCCGATAGTCCCGTGACTACACTGCCTGTATCACCATTACTCCATGCAAAAGTGTAGGGCGTGCATCCTCCTGAGGCAATTGCTGTCGCCGTTCCATTGTTTGCTCCCGGACAGATCGTATCGCAAACCACACTTAGTGAAAGGGGCGGACATGCAGAGATAATAACCTCGCAGGAATCCACTGCTGTACATCCTTCAGCGTCTGTTACTGTAACTGTATATACTCCAGAGGAAAGTCCGGAAATACTCGAGCTTGTCGCGCCGGTACTCCATTCGTATGACAATGGAGCACAACCTCCTGTTGCATTGGCACTTGCTGTACCATCATTTGCACCTGAAGCAGTTTCCGGTGTACACATAGGATTAAGGATAATCGATGGGCACTCTTCCACTGTACAGCAACTTGAAGCTGTATTCCCATCGTCATCTGTTACCGTTACACAAATCTGGCCGGCGGATAGACCTGTGACTACACTGTCCGTTTGGCCGTTATCCCATAAGTAGCTGTACGGAGGGCAACCACCGGTTGGTAAAGCCGTTGCCGTTCCTAAACTCACCCCTGAACAAATGGTGTCACAATCAACAGTTACCATTAATGTAGGTGGGCAATAACTTGCACCAGTGTATTTCAAAATAGTGCCTTCATCACCAACTGCCCATCCCAACTCAGAATCTACAAAATGGACAGACCATAAAGTATTTAAAGTAACAGAGTCTTGGGAATTCCAGTTTGCTCCTCCATTAGTTGTTTTAAATATCGTACCTATCCAACCTACTGCCCAGCCGGTATCTGCATCTACAAAATTAACAGAAAAAATTGAAAATGCTGTGCCAGAGGTTTGATCATTCCAAGTAGCTCCTCCATTAGTTGTTTTTAATATCGTACCTACTGCACCTACTGCCCAGCCGGTATCTGAATCTATAAAATATACTGATTTTAAATCATTAGATGTATTGGAGGTTTGGGAACTCCAGTTGGATCCTCCATCAGTTGTTTTTAATATCGTACCATCCAATCCCACTGTCCAACCGGTATCTGCATTTATAAAATATACGGAATTTAATTCCCAATTACCTGAAAGTCCGGAACTTTGAGGATTCCAGGTAGCTCCTCCGTCTGTCGTTTTTAGTATTGTGGAGTCACCAACCGTCCAGCCGGTATTGGAATCTACAAAATATACCGAGTTTAACTCCTTTGCAATTCCAATGCTTTGGTCACTCCAGTTTAGGCCTCCATCAGTGGTCTTCATAATAATATGACTAAATCCCATTTCTCCTCCCACTGCCCAACCGGTATCCGAATCTACAAAATATACTGATTTTAAGTCGCCAGCAATGCCAAAAAATTGCGGGTCGAAGGTTATACCTCCATCGGTTGTTTTTAAAATACTACCAAAATCACCTGTCACCCAACCGATATCCGAATCTACAAAATCTACTGAAAGAAATGCTGCCTGAGTACTAATACTTTCATCATCCCAGGTAGTTCCTCCATCAGTCGTTGTTAATATTGTACCTACTGCACCTACTGCCCAGCCGGTATCCGAATCTATAAAATGTACCGAATTTAAACTATTTGAAGTACCGGAAGTTTGGGCGTTCCAGTTTGCTCCTCCATCAGTTGTCATTAACAAAGTGCCAGCACCACCAGCAGCCCAACCGGTATTCGAATTTATAAAAACCACAGAAAATATCTGCTCAGAAATCCCGGTTGGACTTTGATCATTCCAGGTAGCTCCTCCATCAGTCGTATATAGTATTGTACCAAAATCACCCACAGCCCAACCGGTGTTCGCATCCAAAAAATATACTGAAGTAAATTCAGTATGAGGCGGGCCGGAAATTTGTACATTCCAAGTAGCTCCCCCATCTGTCGTATTTAGTATCCTACCAGCCCATCCCACTGTCCAACCGGTATCTGCATTTATAAAAAAAACGGAATTAAAGTGACCTGAAAGTCCAACAGGATCTTGAGGATTCCAGGTAACTCCTCCATCAGTCGTATTTAGTATTGTGGAATTACCAACCGCCCAGCCGGTATCTGCATCAATAAAATATACTGAATTTAGCTGGGCTATTGTACCGGAATTTTGAACTATCCAATCATTGCCACCATTGGTCGTTTTTAGTATCATACCATCTGTACCAACTACCCAACCTGTATCTGCATCAATAAAATGAACCGAATGCATGGATTCACCTAAGTAATCTCCACCAAATTCAATGGGTTTTTTCCATTCTTGAGCACTGATGTTCTGCGGAGCCGCAAAGCCCCAAATAATTGAAATTGTTATCAACCAAATAAATGGTCTCAACAAACTGTGTCCGAATCCAATTGTCTTTTTAATGGTTTCCATAATCTAAATGTTTTTTGTTAAGAAAATAATTCAACTACCTCTTTTTATAAAAGGTTAGTGTCACAAAAGTCATTGAAACCAAATAGTTTCTCTAACACATATGCGACAATCTGTTGCACTTATGCGACAGATGGCATGATTTTGGGCTTTTTTAGGGACTTTTTGCTAAAAAATGAGCAATTTTTATTCTTTTTTGAAGAAAACCGGCTACCTGGTTTTTGAAGTGGACCTGCTTGAGAACACCTATTCCATGAAAAAATCCAAATAAAACAGGTTTCTCAATCAAGTCAGGGGCAGGTTATTATGTTTTTTCTGATAGTAGGGGAAGGGAATATGACCAATTATGCATTCAACATCAGTATCTAAATGCTCATCAGGCGAATTTCTCATTGCATAGAAGGCAAATCAATAATGAGTCCACAACGCAAAAACCAGTACTTGAAATCCAAACCAAACTTCAAGAAAATACACCGCAGGTTAAACAGGAGAGCAAAAGCCACATTCTGAAGTCCGATTCGTTCTTCAGGTGAATCAAAAAAAGCAATAAAAATTGGCAAGACTTTTTATTCTGGTGGCTTTGTGCGCAGGATTGGCATCCTGCAACTTTGACAGTATGTTTCTATTCCCGGAAAAAATCCCATCAAGCACGGAGAGATTGAATATTGTAAATCATCGGTCGGGACAAAACCTGGTGGTGGAGATTGGAGAGCAATTCCAACCTACCTTGAAAACTGAGGACGGAGATTTATTCGACCCCGGCTATGAAATTGAAAGCAAGGTTTTTAAAAATGAGATTGGAAACCAGTTAAATGGTTGGTTTATGCATTCGGTTTCAGAACACAACGGAACCACTGTCGTGTTTTTCCATGGAAATGCCTCTAATATTTTTACCCATTACCGGCAGGCGGAACCTCTGGTTGAAAACGGCTTCCGGGTGTTTATTTTTGATTACAGCGGTTATGGCTTTTCAGAGGGAGCGGCGACCAGAAAAAATGTGCTGAAGGATGGTCATGCAGCCATGGATTTTATCAATGAACAAGCCGACCTCAAAAACGACAATCTGGTGCTCTACGGCCAATCCCTGGGCGGACACCTCGTGGCTTCCATTGCTGCAGAGTACGAGGACCAAATAGAGGCTGTCGTGGTGGAGGGGGCATTTTCCTCGTCCAAAGACATCGCAGCAAGTGTGGCGGGTTTTATAGGCAGATCGCTAGTAGCTGACCTCTACATTGGCAAAGAGGCCATTCAGGACTACCACAAACCTTTGCTAATTATCCACAGCGTCGAGGATGAAACCATCCCCTTTGAATTGGGCGAAAAATTATACAACTACGCTAACCAACCTAAGTCATTGCTAAAGACCCATGGCTGCCATATGTGCGGAATCCACTATTACACCGAAGAAATTGTAGAGCAAATTCAGTCGATGGTCAATTCCGGCTAAACCAGATTTTTATAGATGCTCATTCGGCCTCAGACAAAAAAGGCCGGTCGAAAACTGCTGCTTCCAACCGGCCCAAATGTTTTTTCCCCGATTTCATCCTACTCCACACCTATCATTTTTCGAGTAGCCGTCCACTCTCCGGTAATTATCCGATAAAAATAGAGACCTGACACCAATTGCATATCCTCCACCCGGTGGGTATTGTATCCCTTGCGACCTGCAATTTGATCGGTCACAATGAGTCTCCCCTCTGAATCCAAAATCTGAATGGTCACCTCCATATCTTCGGGAAGTTCAAAGGGAATAACAGTTTCCCCGGAGAACGGGTTGGGTTCATTTTGATGCAGAGCGTACTCCGCCCTCGATATACTCGATTCATCCCACCGCAAATAAGGGCTCATTATCTTTCTGCCCTGATCATAAACCTCACTAAACCAGGCCTTTCCATGGCCTTTCAACTGAATTGCATCCACAACAAACTCAGCATCAAACCGCTCAGGGGTCTTGAAATACATTCTGAAAAATTCATCTCCCTGTTCAAGCTTTTGCGTGGGTCCGAGCCACCAATTCGCTCTGAGAATATCATTTTCGACATCGTTATAAAAGTTGAGACCTGAAATATTCTCCAGGTTGCTGCCCGTCCAATCATATCCTTCAAATTCCAACACAGAATGATCGTAAGAAAATTCAAACTGATATCCACTAAGTACATCGCTTTGTGCAGATGAGACCACAATGGCTACTCGATCATCTTTTTCCTCCAAATGCACAGCCACCGGATAATCCTCTCTGCCGTCTCTTGAAGTTGACTCCCAGGCATCTCCATTCGCATCCCCGGTTTTAATGGCTACCCAATCCACATCGGTCTGATTTTGACTGACAGCCTGAAAAGACAACTGCTCAGGAAAGTTCTCCACATAGGGATTTTGAGGGTCGTTAAAAATGTAAGATGCGGGGACAAAGCGCGCGGAGGTATTGCCCGGTATTCCACTCGGATTGGCATCCAGTATAAGGTTTTGCAGAAGCACCAAATCAAAAGTACTCAACACTCCATCCCAGTTGGCATCTCCACCTAACAGCACATACGGCCCTGTCAAAGTATCGATCTGCAATATGTGGCGCTGAAACCAGATCAAATCAAGGGTCGTCACCCCCTCGCCCCAATCAAAATCCCGCTCGGGCACCAGCGTAACATTAACTCCCTCGGTCACGGTAAGCGAGTAGTTACCATCGGAGTCGGTAAATACCGAAAATTGGCCACTGCTGCTGATAAATACTTTTACTTCAGTATCCGGCACAGGATTGCCGAAGGAAGAGGATATGTTTCCACTTATAGTCACTGTGTCAGCAGGCAAAACGACCTCCACTGTGGTCACACAACTGTCCTTGAGTCCCGCTGCATCGGTGGCAACAAAGGTAACCCCGGTCACTCCCACTGGATAGTAATCACCAGCATCAGCCCCTCCGGCATTAAAATCATTCTCAATCTCTATTACCTCACAGTTGTCAGTGGCAGTTGCCAGGTCTAAGGCTACAAAAGCATCCGAAGAGCCCACATCAGCCAATACCGAAATGTCGTCCGGACAGTTCACGACAGGAGACTCTTCATCCGCAACCGCTATGGTTTGCTCGCAATTCGCAGAAATGCCGTTCTCAGCAGTGGCTGTGTGAACAACTGTATGCACACCCACAGCCAAGGATTCAGGGGCATTATTGGAAATTGAAATAATTTCTCCACAACTGTAAGTAGCGTTAGCTACTCCCGGATCAAAGTTTTCTACCTCACAACTTCCTTCATCGGCAACCAGGTTGAGGTCAGCCGGGCAATCAATGGAAGGAGGTGTTTCATCCTCCAGAGTCACCGTCTGAGTACAACTGGCACTGTTGCCATTGACATCCCAAACAATGAAGGTGATTTCATTTTCGCCCAATTGAAGGGGTCCCTGCAGGTTATTCACCACATGGGAAATCCCACAATTATCACTTACTTCGGGATCATGCGGGCTGTAGGAAAGCTGGCAGGAACCGTCATCAATAACCACCACTTCATTTTCCGGGCAGGTAATCTCCGGGGCCTGATTGTCTATAACAAAAATGGTCTGCTCACAACTGTCTTTCATCCCCTGATCGTTGGTTGCGATGTAGGTGATGGTGTGTTCACCCACTCCGTAGGTCGGTTGGATGTTGTCGGTAATAACCACATCTCCGCAATTATCCGAAGCAATGGGTTCTTCAAGATCAGGCGACACTTCACAGCTTCCAAAATCAACTACAAACAACTTATTACCCGGGCAACTGATTTCCGGCCCATCATTTGCCACTACCTGAATAAACTGTGTCAGCTGAGAGCTTGCATCGCTATTTGGATTTGTGAAAACCCAAACCACCTCTTCACCATCTGAAAAGTCTGCAGGTGTAAACTCATAAACCGGTGGGTCGCTATCGGCCACCAGTCCGTTGGAGATAGACGGTTGCCCGTAAACAATGCCTGCACAATCGGTTTCCGCAGCAGGGGCCTCAATCAAAACCAACCCACAAGCCGCAGCAGAGTCGCTGGCCGGGGTGATTGATTGGAGATTACTGGCAATGGGCTCCGGGGCCTGATTGTCTTCCACAATCACATTGGTCACGCAACTAAACAATGTGTCGCCTTCTTCTATAAGTAAAAACTCTACCTCGGTTTCACCAAGGGGATATACACCAGAGGCATCTGCCCCTCCATTGTTAAAATTGTTCACGATATCACCACCCTCGCATCCGAATACAAAATCAGTGACCAACTCAACTTCAGCAGAACAGGAAGCGCCGTCTTTTTCAACCACTATTTCAGAGGGAGGACAATCCAGGGCCGGCTCATCCCCGAAGTTATCCAGGTTGAGCAGAAAACTGCAAAATCCCACATTGCCGGACTCGTCAACTGCAGTGATGAAAATTGTTATAGATTCGGCTATCTGAGTGAGGCCCGGTGACGGTACCTGCCCAATTACCAAATCCTCTTCAGCGCTGCAATTGTCTGAAAAATTTGCCAGGTGAGTATAGTCTTCAATGTGGACTCCACAGGCACCTTCGGCATCCACAATCACTTCATTGAACAAACAATTGACTACCGGTGGTTCTTCGTCTGGAATAAATCCTACTTCAAATTCTTCAATGGCCACGCAATCGTTTGCATCCGTAACGGTAACTGTATAAAATCCGGGGCCGACATCCTGTAGCACAGAACCACTTTGACCGGTACTCCAACTGTACTCGTAAGGCCCCTCACCCATCAGTGGAGTCACCTCCAAAGAACCGTCTTCGTTGTTGAAACAGCTCGCAGGAGTTGATTCTGCTGTCAATTCAAAAAGCAGGCATTTATCGATTGTGATGAAGGCCGATTGTGCTTCGTTCAAAATACCGATTCCCTCATAACTTATGGCCGATGGAAAATTAACATCTAACAGGTGCATGACCTCAGTGGAATCCACGTCCTCCAACGCGAGAAAAGTAATGGTGTAGAAATCAAAAATGGTATTGGCCGGATGGGGTGGATTGAGTTGGAAAGCAGAAAAATCAATTGTACCCGCTTCATTGTCGAATTCGTTAAAGATCACAGTTTGATCCTCACCAGTTCCCCAGTCTTTTACTTCCACCGAAACCACCTCGAGGTAATTGGTGTCAAACTCCAGGTGAATCTCAGCCGCTGAGGCCGTCAACTGGGACAATTCCACCTGAATGGTTATGTCGAATTCCTCCCCGGGAGCCACCACATGATGTTGGGGATTGGCCAAAAAGTTGGCAAATTCAAGTTCTGACAATTCAACCATATTAATGTCAAATATCAGATCCTGTCCCGGATAGCTACAATCATCGCCATCTGTTATTCCATTGAGGTCCAGGGTGTAACTACCGGCTGGTAATACCGCATTGAATACGCTGTCGCCTTCAACCAGGCCTGAAGCACTTCCCGTTAAACTGGTATCTGCACTGCTTAACTGCCAGTTCACATCAAAGGGAGAAACGCCGGCAATCTCCTCTTCAACCACCAGCGTTATGGTGGTGTTTTCCTCAAAAACCAATGGTGAGGAAGGGGTCAGAAGGTGCCCATTTGCAGAAAAAGCAAGCAGGGGCTCATCCGGTGCCACCAGAATTACCTGCAATTCCTCCTCCTGATCGGCTTCATCCTCTACGGTGAGGACATACACGCCTTCCTTTAGTCCGGTAATTAAAACCTGATCGGAAGTAAATCCATCAGGACCTGTCCAACTCAAGGTTAAATCACCAAACCCTCCAGCTACAGTAACTTCTATACTGCCATCCTCAGAATCTGAACAAGTGGGGTCAATGGTCTCTTCAAGGTCCACCGACAATTCAGGCACTACCGTTTCAAAATCATCAGAATCGCGCGCCACCAACTGGTAATCACTACCAAAACCTATTACCAATGCGGTCAAATTAACCGTATTTTGTGGAATGGAATCCCCAATATAGTCGGCATCGAAAAAATCCGTCCTGAATTGCGCCTCACCGGTAATAGAGGGATCGGTCATAAAATAGGTGGTCCCGTTACTGAAAGTACCCGTTGAGGTGAAATCCACATCACTCACGCGCACCAAATTACCGGTAATATCCAATGAGAGGTCTTCAAAACTAAAATCAACCGGGCTTATGTCGTTTCCAAATGAAATGGCTGCTCCGGGATTCACTTCCGCTTCCATAACTTCCAAAGCACCATTGTTCCTTGTATTTCTCTCACCGGTAAATCCTGTAATACCATCGCCAGGATTATAGGTGGTGTATATGTTGTCATCACCGTCGTAAATGATCAATGAACCACTGTTGTCTCTCACAAAATGCCTGTTTTGGAAAGAGGCAATATGCAGCAAAACAACCTCACCAGTGATACGGTACAACACCCCATCATCTCCGGCTCTGAATGCGGCAATATTGGCCACATTTTCGGGGAAGGTGTAATCGGCAGAAGTCTCGTCACTTTCAAGGGTTGTGTTTGTATCTATTGCAATGGCTCTCAAGGTTACGGGGCCATTTCCATCTTCCAGGTCAATTCCACTGCCATGGTCGTACAGTTCAGAACCAGCATTCGGTGCAGTGCCATCTGTGGTGTATCTCACTTCAACCGGGGACGCATAATCACCGAAATTGGAGACAAAAACGGTTTGATCTTCAAAATAAGTGCCTTCTGTCAGATCAAATTCGGGTGCATCCGGGGCTGCTAGGGCATCCAAAGCTGTCACCTCTACATCCGTGGCACCAATTTGCCTGCGCTGTCCGCTGGTTCCCGCTGATGTGGTAAACCACTCTATCTCAATGGTGTCTCCAGCCGGTATATTCAAGCCGGTCAGTAGCACGGACTTCAATTCATCGACCCCGTCCTCCGTCGAGTATTCCAATTCTGCAACTTCAGAGCCATTTACACTGACGGTCCAATCAGGAATGCCGTCCCGTGTTTCAAATCCAACTTTGCCGAGGTAGGTGATCTCAAGGTTTTCAATAGTGCTTCCTATATCATTGACCAGTTGCAGAGTTGCGGTAAAATTGTTGTTCGGAGCTGATCCCGTCAACTGAAAACCGAGTACTCCCTCGCCGCGTAGACCTCCGGCTGTTCCACTGGAAAATTCACCACCGTAGCTGTAAGTGTCATCCGGACTCCAGCCGGCCGGAAAGCTGTTCTCATCAACAAAATCCGCAAAATCTTCCTCATAGGGATCGTCAAAAGCAGTTAGGGAGGGCAAAGGCACTGACGGGGCGGTCACTTCACCACTCACAGTTAGGGTTTCGGCATCCGCTCCACCTCCGGTCAAATCAATTTCCTGATTCTCGTAAAGTCCGGCACTCAAACCCTCTTTCAATCGAACAAAAATGGTCGTCGCTGAAAGCTCTCCACCGGTATAAGCTACATCCAGGCTGTTTTCAAAAGTGTTATCGTCCAGCGAAACTTCATAATCAGTGCCTGTGGCATCTACTGTGAGTTCACCTGCAGCCGGATCGAGATCGCTTCCACTTAACTCAAAAGTTTGGGAAGCCGATGGACCATTTCCTTCCTGGTATTCAAAACCGGAAAGCGAACCCGGATTGACAACAATCACGGGATCGTCCGATGGGGCGCCGATTGCCGTGAGGCTGAAGTCGTCTATGGCCACTCCCTGCCTGGAACCAATCCCGCTACCATTGTCACCAAAAAATCGGATGGTAAAGTTACTTCCAGTGGGGATATCCAGCCCTGTAAGCGTATCACTCAGAGTGACCGCCTCCCAGGGACCTCCGTCCGGATTGACTCCATCGGGATAGGTATTGTCAGCGATGTATTCCAGAGCCGGGAGGGATTCTTCATCCGGTTGATCTGGACTATAAGTTACAGCCCAGCCATTGTTTCTGCCGTTTTCTGCACCCCTCCAATGCTCACCCACATAGGAGATGGCGAGCGCTGTTATGGTTCCGCCCGTGTTGTTTTGAAAGGTGATATCGGCAAAAATCGCTCTTGTGGACGAGGGCAAAAAGCCAAGTGACCCGTCAAAAGTCGCACCTGACCCGGAATCTCCGTAGGACCACTTTCCGCCGGTATTTGAAGAGCCAGTACCTGAGCCCTGCCAGGTAGATGAAGCGGCACCGGGAGCATCCGAGGTAGTCCACCCGGTGGGATCGTCCTCTCCATCGAAGCCGGTAAAATCGTCTTCGTAGGCCACATTGAAATCTGTGATGGAAATCTGGGATATTCCACTGTGACCTAACAGTAGAAATGCTGCGGAAAAAATTAAGCTGTATATTGAAGTTTGCATCGAAATTCTCTTTTGTGATTTTAAAATGTTCATGATGAATTTATCGCGTTTTAGTGTTTACAGGTCTCCGGGTTGATCACCGGTTTTTCCCTTGTTTTCAATGAGTTTCGTCAAATCATCTATGTTCACTTTTCCATTGCAGTCAAAATCGGCATTGGCATTGTAATCTGCATCTGTTTCCAGGGTATTGTAAGCCTCCAACAATGCATCCAGGTCAGCCTGCCCAACATTGTTATCGCCATTTACGTCCCCGGCCGTCAGGCTTCCGAAATCCAGGACCTGTAAGTTGTTCTGATTCACAATCACTTCTGCCAGTCCCTTCAGCAGATATCCTCCCACATCCACAAAGACGTCGTACTGACCAGCAATAACTCCGTCAATTGAAAAATTGCCCACGCTGTCTAAAACACCGGATTGGGTACTCAACAGATCGGTGGTTCCGGCATCGTAAAACAACACCTCTACTTCTCTGTCCGCACATGCACTAAAAATCGTCACATTTCCGCTCAGTGGGAATACTGCCTCTTCCACATCGAGGGCAAAAGTGAGATATGGTGCGGTTTGAGTGGAACAGTCGTTGTCGTCTTCTATAGATGTTATAGTTATATCATAAAAGCCGGCATCGAATGTCTGCTTGAAAATTTCATCGCCCTCTTCCAGGGAAGAAGCTGCGAAGTCATTGGTGGATGTCCCGTCGAAAATACTGTATTCTACCTCAAGCGGGGCAAAACCACTCAATATGGAATCCAGCGAAAACAACACACTGTCAATACTGGTAAAACTGAGCGTATCTCCGTCCTCAATGCTTTCCCCATTGACTGAAAAAGTGGCCTCCACCGGATCGGGTTCACCTATATCCACTTCCCCACTGTCAGAGCAGCCGTTTTCATCTTCAAGTTGAATCGAATAATCGCCCGGAGGCAACATAACCAAACTGTCGACCGAACTCTCTCCGATAAAAAAGTAATAAGGGGCTGTCCCCCCGGTTGCCGATAACTCAAGGGTACCGTCTTCACCAAAACAGGGCGCATCGGTGACAACTGCAGAAAGCACGAGACTGTCGGGCTGGCCTATGGTTACGAGAGTATCTTCAACGCACACCTGCGAATGAGATGCAGAAACCAGATACTCTCCTGCCGGTCGGTTCACCGTCACGGAGCTACTTCCCACGAACTCTTCATTTACTGTAAAAATAAAGCTGCCTGTACCTCCTGAGGCACTGATTGAAAGGGATCCATCTTCACCAAAGCAATTAGCATCTGTGACTTCAACTGATAGTGCTATTGGGTCGGGTTGATTGACCACCAAAGTAATGGAATCGGTACAACCACTTCCTGTAGCTTCCCCTACAATCGTGTAGGAACCTGCGGGAACGTCAAGGGGGGATTGCACTTCTTCATTATCAAGTAAGAAGGTTATGTCTCCCTGGCCTCCTTGAACACTGAAGGTCAAAAGCCCATTTTCTCCGTGACATTGAGCGTCCGTTGCTTCTCCTGTTAGGGAGAAAGGATCCAATACATCAATCTCAATACTGTCGGAATTTTCACAGCCATTTTGATCAATGACGGTAAAAGCATAGGACCCCTCAGGCAATTCCAGGGGCGAAGTCACTGCAGTATCGATCAATAAAACGGTTAAATCACCAGTACCTCCCTGCGGGTCAAAAGTAACCTGACCAATTTCACCTTCGCAATCGGGATTGGTGACTGACAGATTCAATTCAAGGGAGTCAGATTGATTCATTACAAAAGTAGTATCACCCGAGCATCCCTGAAATTCTTCAGCCTCAATGGTAATTTGTCCTGCCTCCACATTGAAATTTACCGTGCCGGAACTACTGCCGGCATTCTCATCATTGACTGTGAACTCATAAAAGCTTGTATTACCACCTGAAGCAGTAAATAGTATTGTACCCTCTTCTCCAAAACAATCCGGCTCCTCAACGGACAATACTTCTACTACCACCTCATCCGGCTCAGAGATGGTAACATTAGCTGTGTCACCGCAAATTCCGTCAGAGGCAATTAGTGTGTAAGTGCCGGCGGGGGGCTCCACAGGGGAAGTCACCTCCGCACCATCAAGCGTAAAGGTCATCGGCTGATTACCTCCTGTGGCGGAAAATCCTATGGTACCGTTTTCTCCAAAACAAGTCGCATCTATCACCGAATCGACAGATAATTCAACCAATTCGGGTTCGATTATTACAACTGTAGCTGTGTCGATACACTCATTGTCATCCGAATATACCAGCTCATAAGAACCCGGTGGCAGATTGAGTGGAGAATTCACTTCCTCCTCATCGATGGTAACTTCTATAATTCCGGTACCACCAATGGGGTCAAAAGTAACCATGCCATCAAGGGTTTCGCAAGTGGGTTGTGTCACGGTTAACTGAAGATCAATTTCGTCCGGCTCTCCAATGGTCATCAATGAATCTCTGGTACAGCCATCTTCATCTTCCACCGTGACGAGATACTGGCCCGCCTCCGCCACAAACATCAACTCACTCCCTATAGAATCTCCATCTACAAAAAATACCACATTTCCGGGCTCGATTTCATTGACAATCAATCCATTATCCCCAAAACAAGGAGCATCAAAAACTTCCACCGGGAAAGGTATGGGCGGAGCATCTACCATCGAGAATTGATTCACCAAAAGTGTACATTCATTCTCATCGATCGCCAAAAGTATATAATCATCTGCAGGTAGTTTAAGAGAATCTCCTACAAAATCACCATCCTGAAGGGGCGCATCTATTGTATCGCCATTCAATGTAAAAGTCAGTTGTCCGGTTCCACCGCTAACCAAAAATAAGAAATCCCACAACTCACCAGGGCAGTCCGGCTGTTGCAACACAGTAACAATGGAAAACTCGTCCGGCTCAGTAATCGTAAAATCAATCGAATCCACACAGCCTGCGTCATCAGTGGCTACGAGCGTATATGAACCATCCGGCAGTTCCAGTGGTGAGGAAACAGCGGTATCTGCCAGTGTCATGGAAATATTTCCAGTTCCTCCACTGGGATTGAACTCAATCGTACCAGTTTCTTGCGGGCAAAGTGGATCGGTAATCTGTTCGTTGAATTGAATGGAGTCCGGTTGATTGAGGACCGCTGCGGTCGTTCCCTGACATCCGGAAGAGGAGTTGGTGGCAATTATTTCGTAAGTCCCGGCAGGCCGGTTGACCGTGAGGGTGCCTGAACTGCCCCCGACATTTTCGTCGTTTACGGTAAAGTCAAAAAAGCCACCATTACCACCTGTTGCACCCATGGTGATACTACCATCTTCTCCAAAACATTCTGCGTCCACCACAGTGGTGCTGATTTCAATCGAATCTCTTTCAGTTACTGTCACTTCTGCTGTGCCGGTGCAGCCCTCGTCATCTGTTACTGTGACCGCGTAAAGTCCGGCAGCTACAGAGTCAATGGTCTGTGTGGTGTCTCCCGTATCCCACAAATAACTGTAGGGAGCCGTTCCCCCGCTCACAGATTCCACCTCAGCCTGTCCATCGCTCGCTCCAAAACAAGTCGGTTCGGAACCCATGTTGATATCAAATTCATCGCAGCCGAATATTTGGATCGGGATATCCTCAAGAGGCCCAAGGAAAAGAAAATCAAAACCTAAAACCTCAGTACCTTCAACAAATCCAGGGGGTATATACTCCAGCATCGTTACCGAGTCCCCAGTGGTTTGTTTGGCTTCAAAAGTGACTTTTACAAACTCAAAAGTGGTATCGGCAGGATTTGGCGATTGAAATTGTTCTGCCTCAAAAGAGAAAAATCCATCCGTGTTGTTGATACTATCAGAAGTGGTTTGAGTTTCTCCGGTGTTCCAGTCGATGGCTTCAATATCGACCACCTCGACAAAATCTGAATCAAACTCCATTTCCAGAAAAATGGCTTGCACCGCATCACAACCGGAAATATCCACACTAAAGATCACTTCAAACTGACTGCCGTTTTCTACTGATACGGAATCGGGATTGGAAGACATAGCAGCACTTCCAAAACCTCCGCCGATGACAAAAGAAAAACCTTTTTGCGCTTGCGACTCACATCCATTGTCATCTGTAATGGATAAAAAAGTTACCTCCAACGGCCCAGGGCTAAATGAGGAAATAAATGCTGCTTCATCCCCGGGCATTACTCCGGTATAGGTAGATGTATCAACATTCGATCCATCATTGACTGAATACAATATCTCCAGAGGTGCATTGCCCTCAGTACTTAACAAGTAAACTCTGGTGGCCTCAATTCCCGCGCAAATGGTATCTCCATCACTGAATTCCACAAAAGCTCCACCCAGTTCGTAACCGAATACTGAAGTAAAATCCTCAGGCTGGCTGATCACTTCAGCGGAATTGAGTACTACTGCACAAGTGGGAAAGTCAGCATCCCTTATCCTCAGGTCAAATGTATCGGCCTCCAGGCTGTCAAAGAGCAGCGCCTGTTGCCAACTGTCGCCCCCGTCAATGCTGAATTCGTAGTTGCCCGATCCACCTGTGGGTGACTGAAATTCTATGCTTCCATCCGACCCTCCAAAGCAGGAAACGCTATCTGTTGTCCATGTGGCTTCAAGCTGATCTGGTTCGGTAATTATAACATTTAGTGTAGCAGTGGAATCCTCCGCATCGGTAACAGTCAGATCGTAAGGCCCCGGAGCCAAATCAGTGAGATTGGAATCGCTGGAAGTAAATCCTCCCGGTCCCTCCCATGAAAAGGTATAGGGCTGCATTCCTCCCTCTACCTCGATTTCAATAGAACCATCGGTTCCTCCATGGCAAGTTACGTCATTGATTGTGGTGGTTTGGGCGGTGAGGGTGTCCATCTGAATGCCCTTCCATGAGAAATTATCAATTGCGACCTGACCACCACCGGATCCTTGCTTGAATTCTATGGTAAAGGTCCCGGGGTAGTTCACCGAAATATTACCGGAGTTCTTTACCACATTTTGTTCATCGTCTGATGTTACTGTTGCAACGAGATCATCATTGATGTATACCTCCAAATTTACATCGTTACCAAAAGCCTGCATATAGTCGAAGGAAAAATCTGAAATACCTGAATTTAGGGTAGAAATTAACTGAGCTGTTGAATTATTTTGAAGTGTTACAGTAGGAGGATCAATATGTATATCTCCCCTTGCATTAACATAGTCCCATTGATTACCCATTACACCAATGAAATTTCCATCCTGATAGCTACCAGCGGTTACCGGAAAATTATCAAAAGGCTCAAAGTAATCATAATCCACAGTCACTTCCCCATTCAAAACCACTTCCACTGTATCAGCACCACCGCCAAAGGCAATCAGGGTGCCGCTGTAGCTTCCAAGCGCCAGTCCTTCTGTTAGGCGTACATATACCGAAGTGTCCGACCCATCAAAAGAATCTAAAGTAAGTTCATTGCTGTATGCGGTCATTTCATCAAAAGAGATTTCAAAATCGGCTGGGACCTCAATGGTTACATCATTTCCATCAAGATTGGAGCCGGAGAGGTCGAATGACTGAGGGTTGGAGGGGCCTGCGTTATCGAAATAATCTAGATTTGTAAGTTCATCAGGATCTGGGTCAAGCAATGGAAAAGTTATTGGCAAGTCTATGCCGAAACTAAGTATATCCCATTGCGAGCAACCCCCCGACTGAAATTGATACCTAAAAGCAAAATATACACTTCCACCACTTATTCCACTTAAGATTGAGGGGTCTGAGAAAACGCCTGAATTTCCAGTTTCAATAGTTGCTAGTTCAGTCCAGGTAAAATCAGTGGGATCACCAATACCATCATAATCAGTAGAATAAAGTATTACCAAATCAGTTCCAGAAAAATTCTCATCTGTTTCAAAATTTAGAATCTCGTCTGATTGACTGTTCATATCAAATGGCGGACTGATAAACCAATCATCATTAATTTGGCACCCACCTGAAAAAGCATTCATTCTTACTAGTTCCAGAGCTGAATTATATGTCCATCTTTCATCAGGACCTTCCACATTTCTATGAATCCACCCCTGAGTGTATGGGTTCTGTGAAAATTCGTTGCTGTATGGGATAGTTTCATAATCAGCAGCTCCAGAAGCTTCATAAGTTGCAGTCAGGCGCAAATTATCTATGCGGTTGTTTCCAGAACCACTTGTGGCACCATCTACGGTATACCTTAAAAAAACTTCCTCCTCTCCGTTTATTGCACTTATACCAGAAGCGTCAATTGTCTCTAAAGCTCCGGATGATGTAGAGTTTGGGTCGATGACCGGACCAAAATCAGTGAAATTCATTCCATCGAGACTATATGCCCATTGATTAGCGTCAAATCCTGTTCCTGTGCGACTGCTCCAGTAGCTTATCTCGAGGTCCCTTAGGTTTTTCATTGATATTTTTATCTCTATATAAGTTCCATTGCCATCTTCATCAACAAGTGATAAACTAGCACCAGCTGCATCGCCTCCCAACGCATTATTGGCATTTCCAGCAAAGTTGTTAATTGTGCCGGAAAATCCCGAAAGATCAATTTTTAATGAATCTTTTAATGAACCATTGAAATCCGCAGGTATTTGAGAGTCTGTATTTGGATCAAATGAATTAAAATTCCAATATCCAAAATGGCCAGTCTCTGAATCCTCAGGACTGGAATTATCAAAAAATGCCTGTCCTACCACCCCATTTCCAAAACCAAAACTCAGAAAAAGGACAAGGGAAAAAACCAAAAGCGGGTTCCTTGAAAATAGTGATAAGATTTTTTTCATACTACTAGCGATTTTCAAATTCGCCGTGCTACTGATTTGCTGGGCTTGTGTCGATGGATTGATCATATGCAAGTAAATTGTAAAGGTTGTACCAATTGTTGGTGTAAAATATTCCGGCAATTTAATAATAATGGTTTTCTTATTGAGAAGGGACCACATCCCTGAAGTCCCTTCTCTTAATCTTAGTTGATTTTATTCCGCAAGATTTTCATCTGATTAAATTTTCCATCAAAGAACAGGCAGCGGCAACCAAATATAAATATCCCACTTTTTGTGTCTCTGATATTATCGCCGTCATAGACGGTTAATCTATTTTGACAAATGGAATTACCTCTGTATGCTCGCTGCTCATTACTCTGATAAAGTAGTGGCCGCTCTGCAGATTTCGCACATCCATGGTTCGATTATCAACACCCACTTCCGACTCATAACTAAAGTGCTTAATCAGTTGACCGGAGCTGTTGAAAATCTCAACCTTTCTTTGTCCAGGACTGGAGTTTTTTAGTTCCAGATGGAGCATGTCGCTGGTCGGCACCGGGCTCAGGCCATTGACACTCCAATCCTTCTGGCCACCGGGCAAAGCAGAATCCAGAATCACCCGCATTTTTCCACCACCAACGGGATAGGCCTCCGGCTTTAATCCGCCGTGTATAGCGATGGCAATATCCGAGGCCTCCACTGTACCATCCGAGGTCATCTGTATGCGGAAAAGCTCCATGCCTTCCTGCAATTCTATTCCCTTGCCATTGATGTAGTTGGTTCTGGCGGTGTTGTCGATTACATTGAAATTGATTTCAGTCATGCCTGTCATAAGCTCACCCGGAACAAAGTGGATTTGTCCCATTTGAGGGGGAAGGTCAAGTGTCATCTGGTAACCCTCAATCTGGTAATCCGACCCTGAGGTGAATACAAATTCGGTTTGGCCGCTTTTGTTGGTCTCGCTGTGTACATTCACCGCCAGTACTTCATTGCCCATACGGATGTTATTGGTATTAACAACATCTCCGGTTTTGATTGCGACCCAGTCTTCATCCAGCAATTCCGTCACACCCTGCTTTGCAAAGTATTCCGGGAAATTCTCCCCAAAGGGATTCGAGGGGTCGTCAAAATCATAGCCAGCGGGTACAAACCTCCAGATTGGAGAATCAAACTCATCGATCAATCCCACGATAAGCGTTTGGAGAATTACAAGGTCAAAAGTAGAAACCACTCCGTCGTCATTGGCATCTGATGCGATAATTTTGTAGGGGGAATCAAATGGATTTAGACCAATAATATGTTGCTGAATCGCAATCAAATCCATGGTACTTACCAATCGGGCTGGATCGTCTTCTTTGGAACCGGTTATCAGCAAATTGTCGTTTAGGTCAAAGAAAAACTCGTAGTATCCATCTGGGCCTGTAGTAAAGTTCGCATTTTCGGGCAGCGTCATTTCAAGTTCTACATCTTCAACCGGATCGCCAAAAACGTCAGCTACAATTCCGGAAATCTTCCTTCTTTCGGTAAAGTCAAACAGTCCGCGAGCACCTAAATTCAATCCATTGTTGTTTTCCTGAATAATTCCCACTATGGTCACAGGGAGCTCTGGAATCGGAGAACCGGTTATATCGGAATCACCAAAGATATTTCTGAATAAACCGAAGCCTGATACACTTGGATCTGTAATTGCATAAGAGGATCCTCCCCCTCCAAAATCACCGGTATTCACAAATTCTACATCCTTTACCCTAACCAGCCTGGATTGATCGTCTGCGGTCAATTCGTCCAGGGTGCGATCCATCGGTTCAATAACATTCCCGGAGGAAACAGCAGGTCCGGGATCCAGTTCAGCTACAAGTTGCAACTGTCCCTGAAAGACACCCAGCGTACCCACTATTCCACTTACATTGTCGCCGATTTCATATTGGGTAGATATTACTCCAGGATTGAAAATACCGCTGGGAGCATCGTCAATCTGTATTCCAAATCCGGAGTCGTCCTGAAAGAATTTGGTGTTTCTGAAATTGGTACCGCCAATAAAGGTAGCCTCGTTGGCCAGGCGGTACAAAGTGGAGCCCGTGGGCTGGTCTCTCAAAGTGGCGATGTCAACTATATTGACCGGAAAGACATAATCCACTGAAGTGACTGCACTTTCCTCACCTGACACTGTATTGAATGCGCGAACTCTCAAATTGACTGCACCATTACCATCCTCGACCAAAATACCGTCGTTGTCATCGTAGAGTGGGCTGTCTGTATCCGGATCAGTTCCGTCCTGGGTATATCGAACTTCCACCACCGGTGAATAGCCGTCAAAATTGGTCACGAAAACCAACAAATCTTCAAAGTAGGTATCTGCCTGTTCGCTGAGTGAGGGTTGTACCAAAGCAGGCGCCTCCAAGGCGGTAACGCTGACATCGGAAATACCGATTTGCTTGCTGCTTCCCGAAGGAGCATCGAAACCCCGATCGGAAGACCACTCAATTACTACATTTTCTCCTTCAGGGATAAAAATCCCTCCGATTATGGCTGTTATATCCTCGTCCACTCCTCCTGCTGTACTGTAAAACAGATCGGGAACAACTACTCCATTGACTCTGACCGTCCATTCAGGGGATCTGTTCTGGGTTGCTCTTTCTATCTTTCCGGTATACTCAACTTCCAACTGCTCTATTGGACCCCCTGTTTCATTGATCAGCGTAAGGGTAGTCGTAAAAGTTCCTGTACCTCCGGTGTGCTGAAAACCGAGCACATTGTCGTTTCCGCGCAGGCCTCCGGCAGTGCCCGATCCCCAATCTCCATTATAGGAAGTATTTGAGACATCCCATCCGGCAGGAAGCGTTTCAAAGCTGACAAAATCTTCAAAATCCTGGTCATACGGAGCGTCAATGGCTGTGAGGGCGGGAGGTGCTTCGGAAGCGATCAGGGAAAAACCCGCCACTCGCCAGGTCGCGCAATCACCGGTTTCGTACTCAAATTTAAATGCAACAAACACCGTATCTGATATGCCCTGAAGATCGTCAAAATCCCCGAAGGTCTGCTCTGAATTATTGGAACTAAAGTCACCAGAACTGATAGAAGTGATCGCTGTCCAGGTGGCATCATTTGGATCACCTAATCCGCTGTAATCTGTGGAGTAAAGTACCTCCAGGTCATTGTCTCCGGGAAATCCTCTCGCCACATCGAAAGAAAGTTGTTCATTTTCTGTATCTGTGAGGTCAAAACCGGGACTGACAAGCCAGTTTTCATTCACCTGGCAGCCACCATCAAATGCACTCATGGAAACATTGTTAAAGTTGGCTCCGTATTCCCATTCCTGGTCTCCGGTTATATTTTGATCGCTCCAGCCACTATTGAAAGGGTTGGTTGAAAAATCATCAATATAGGTCGGCTCGATAATGGTAACCTCTTGAGGAGGTGGGGGACCATCACCGGTTAGGGTCATATCTCTAAGGCGCTTACCACTGGGACTGTTCTCTCTGATAAAACGTATTTTCACATTGTCTCCGGTAACATTAATAGGCGTGGGACCAGAGGTCATGTAGGTCGAACCGGTTGGAATGGGGGAGTCAAACTGCTGGGCTGTCCATGTGGTACCACCATCATCAGACACCTGCACGGTTATGGGGCCATTAGCCCCTCCGCCAAATTTCGCAACATCAAACTCCAACTCCACATTGCTGTAAGCAGTGAGGTCCAGGACGGGCGAAGTTAATGTGGAAGTAGTCTCTTCAAAAAGAGCATAACCCCCCGCACCAGTTCGAAAATCTATTTCCTCAGCAGTCCAGCCCGCAGGAAGAGAACCGTCCCTGAAACTCTCCTCTAAAATATCTACAGATTGTGCATTGACCTGAAAACAAAACAAACAGAACAAGCATGAAAAGGCAAAAAACCTGCCAAGTAAGGTGCTTTTTTTGCGTAGTAAATCTTTAGTGTAAACTTTTGCCATCTTTTAAATTTTTTAGTTAGTTTAATTTTGCAATGAGAAACCCACTCATTTTCAACAGTTAATAAAGTAGGAGTTTTCCCGGAATTGTAGGATATATTTGCAAGACCACTTTTTGCCCTTTCAAACGCCTAATTGAATGGCAAATATAATAATTTGAGTGGCTTTTTCACCACCTCACATCTGTTAAGTTTATGTAATGCACCAAAAAGTTAACACAGAATCACCCCAGATCGGAAAGGAGATCATTAATCAACCGGGAAATATCTTTTCTCTTTTCGCTTCGGTTTCCGAAAACAACCGCAGTCAATCTTTTCCGCGCAACGAGAAGTTTCTCAGACCGATCGGCCCCCAATTCTTCCACTAAATGCCTTCTCAGCAAATCCTCCTCCCACTCGGACATCGGCACTTTGATCAAATGGAGAATGTACTGGTCCAGAGCATCCAGGACTTTAGCGCACTGCGATTTTTCGGATTCTCCGGAAAGTGTGGCCGCTTGTTTCAGTTTTTTGAGCAGTGCTTCTTTGCCTTCTGGAGCAGTATCCCCAGTGACTTTATTTTTGAAGAAGAGGTAGAAAACAAAGCCAATAAAAAGTAGTACTGGAAGTCCGGTGTAAACCACCCAGATGGGAATACCATCCCTGTGTCTCGATAGGTCTTCATCTACTGTGGGAGCAACCGCTTCGCCCTCTCTTTCTGCGAGAGGATCACCGGGATCGACAAAGGCATTTATCCGCTCTCCCCTGATTTTTTTAAAAGTATCCAGGTCAACCTGGTAGGTGATCAGGTAGGGGTCAATGGTTGCGAGTCCTGCACTATCGGTCCGAAATAAGGCCTGCCACTCACGGGTGGTTCTGAGTCCTCCACCCCGCTCTGTGACATCATCCCGCTGCAGTCGAATATCTGCCAGAACCAGCCCTTCGGAAAGAGCGAATGCGGGGGGGCGCATGGACGCAGGGTCCCCATCTCCCCGAACAATGACAGATACGGGCCAGAGTTCTCCCTGTTTCAATTGGTGCTCCCTGTACACCGTACTAATCTCAAAATCACCGATATGACCATCGAAGCCCTCTGGAGCGTTTGGTGGGGCACTGAGGACGGTGAATTCCGGAATTTTAACCCTCGTATAATGCACCTCACCACGCAATCTGAACATACCCCTCCATCGCGGATCGCGGTCTTCCTCCACCACGCGAAGTTCAAAGTGCTCTCCTCCAAATTTCCCGCGGTGCTGTGGGAACAAAATATACCTCGCCAGAACCCGTGTATTGTACAACCTGCCGTCAAGGGTATCCCGCCCTGATCGAATATTTCTAAGATTTCGGTACCGGCGACTGTGAAAACCGGTCAATTCGGCTTCCTCCATAACCGCGTAATCAGCAATGGGTACCCGGCTGTAGAGGACCAGATCGAGGGCAATTTGCTGTCCGACATAACAGGTGTCGCAACTCAAGGAAACTTTTGCCAAAAAAGGGGGGTCTGTGGGTGCATGCTCTTCTCTGTGCAAAACCATCACCTGAACCGCTGAACTGGTGAAAATCTTTCCATCGGCAAACATGCGGGCTTCTGGAATGGTAAAAGTTCCTTCATCCATAGCTCTCAAACGATAAGTGTGCGTGGCAACTCTTTCCATACGGCCATTGATGATGGTCGTCCGAATGGCCATGGCCGGTCCACTCACTCTTTCAAAAGCTGATAAGTCGGGAAGATCGATCTCTCCCCAGTCGGCACCTGTCAGACTGAAACTCAACTCAAAGGTCTCACCGGCATACACCGCATCCGGATTCACTTGCGCCTCGAATTGCACAGTGCCGAAAAGTCTAACCGGAACCACGGCTGATAAAACCATTAACAACAATACCGTCCCAATCCAGGCTTTTTGCAATGTCATAACCTGATTGTGCGTCTCGGTTTGGTAGGTTCTTTTTCGCGTTCTCTCCGGTCTCTTTCCGGCTCAATTTGCCTCAATTGGTGAGGATTCTCAATAATACCATCCGGGTTGGGAAGAACAAAAATTTCTACGGGAGGGGTTTCCAGGTACTTACCATCCACTTCAATAGCTGCCGCATCGATGTAAAACACACCTTCTTCTCTCGGCTTTAGGTAATAAGTGAAGGATGCACTCCGTCTGACCTGACCGTTGATCATTGAGAAACTAGAGGACTGATTGGGACCTCCTACGATGTCAAAATCTGTAAATTCCGGAGGGGAAAAATTGGGTTGTGCATTCTCTACAGTAAATTTTACTTCAAAATAATTACCCAATAAAATAGTATCGGTGCTCACTTCTACCTTAAAGCTGACCT
The DNA here is from genome assembly GCA_007695035.1 of Saprospirales bacterium. Lineage (GTDB taxonomy): Bacteria > Bacteroidota > Bacteroidia > Chitinophagales > Saprospiraceae > PWJY01. Next base: position 25,562 of record REEO01000020.1, read on the forward strand.
CCGAAGATTGCGATTCTGCACCCAAAAACACCAGCATCAATGTCAATAATAAACATTTCATGGTTTTCAATCATTTTTTGTGTTAAAAAATTTACCAGTCTTTCAACGTCTGACCACGGTCAGATTGTCTTTCGTTCATCCTTCTCCTTGTCTGCATATCATCCATTTCTGCAAGTTGAAGCAACTGCTCCAATCTGTCCCGGTCAATTGTCTCTAAATCGCTTTCATCCATCTCATCCTCTCCCTCTGCTTCCTGCTGCTCATCCTCCATCTGAGCCATGCCCTCTGCATCTGGCATATCTTCCTCCATCCCATCCTCATCCGGTCCGGTCTCAGCCATTTTATCAGCATCGGGTGAATCGCCCACTTCTTCTTCAAAATCCTCCGGCTCAGGTTGTGGTGGCATTTCTTGTATCATCATTTTACTAAGCATGAGGTTGTTGCGTGCCTCATGGTGGTCAGGGTTTTGCAAGAGAGCCTTTCGATAGGATTCCATGGCCGATTCAAAATCCTGATCTTCAAAAAGAGAATTTCCCATATTGAACCACGCATCAGCACTTTGGTCATCGAGTTCAAGACTTTGAGCAGCTCGTTCGAAAAACTCTTTTGCCTCACCGTATCGACCCTGTTTGTAAAGTGCATTACCCAAATTGTACCAAAGTTCCGGGCGTTGCTTAGATTCGGGAACCGTGCGGTATTTCTCTTCCGCAGCCTCATATTGTCCTTTCAAAAACAAACGATCTCCTTCAGCCTTTAGATTGACCCCTTCCTGAGCCTGGATACAGACAGAAAGACCCATTGCAATCATCAGGACAAACAGTATCTTTATAGGAAAAATTATATATTGGAAAAAGGCCATTATCCAACTTTTTTATCGGTATAAAAATGCGGCAAAAACCAATACAGGAGCAGGGATAAAAAACCCACAGTCAACAACCACGGGTATAAATTAAAATAGGTTCGATAGGTTCCCTGTGCAATGCCACCTTGCCTAAAATCGCGAATTCGATCTGCCAAATTTTGTACTTCATTCGGTCCGGGGTTCACTACCAAAAAACCATTGGTCTCAGTCGAAAGTTCACTCATTGGTTCTCGCTCCATTCTGCTTATGATTTGGTTACCCTCAGCATCCCTGCGGAATTGGCGTGAGTCCCCACTTGCTGATGGGATTGGTGCTCCCTGCTCATCCCCAATTAATATGCCAAAAACAGGGAAATTGCCCTGTTTCATTTGACCGAGACTGCCCTGAAAATCAGGACCGTGATCCTCACCATCGGTCAGCACCACCAAAACCCCACTGCCCAATTGTTCCAGGTAGTTATAAGCCACATCCAACATTGCCACAAATGATGTACCCTGCACCGGCATCATTCCGGCCTCTGCAGCGCGAATATTGCCTTTGATTGCATCTAAATCAGTAGTTATGGGCACTTCCAACTTTGCCACTCCGGCAAAGGGCATGAAGGCGAAATAATTCCCTCTTAGCTCGTCTATCAATTGTATGGTGTTTTGCCGGGTAACTTCAAGTCTGTTGGGTGTTCTGTCTCCGGCCAACATACTGTAGGACATATCCATTGCTATCACTACATTGACCACTTCCACATCCACTCCTGTCCGCTCACCCCCGAAACGAGGGTTTACCAGTGCCAATACCAGAAAAAATAGTCCAAACAGCAGGAATAGCTGACGAGTCTGTTGAAAACGGTAGGAAAAGCCAGGGATAAGTCGTGTTAACATATCGGGGCCGAAGGTACCTTTGAGAGTAATCCACTGCTGCCTGTATTGCCACAACCATAGAACAATAAGCAGCACCAGGGGCACCAGCAGCCACAACCAGGAAATTTTTTCAAGCTCCAATTTCCTATCTTTTGATTACTCAATTGACTTTTCGACGAAACTCTTCGTAAACGTCCAATCTCTCATCCTCCTCATCCAGTTTCTCGATGGCTCTTTCCACGGAGCGCAAAGCCTGGCGTTGATTGTCCAGCTTTAATTGGAGTCGGGCATGGCGGAAAATAATTTCGGGGTTCTCGGACGACCTTGCAAGTCTCCTCCACTCCCCCTCTAAAAAATCCACAAAGCCGGAATTATCACTGAAAAACCGCATTCCCAGATCAAACAACTCCACGGCACGGTCATTTTCCTGGTCCCCCAATTCCCCGATGTAGGGCCCCATATTTTCACGATACTGATCCTCATTTCTGGTTTGAATGGCATAGTAAATAGGTGCCCTTAGTTCAAAAGAACGGGCATTGGGGTGTTCTGCAAATTTTATTTTGTTTATAGCCTCTTCTACCAAAAAGGGTTCCCGGAAGTTCATTGCCTTGGACACGGTATTCCACCCGGCTTCCATAACTATTTCATTGAACTCCTCCTCACCTATGGCCTCTACCACTCCCTCTCTATTTTTAATCAAAAGGTCGAACAACCTGCTGTCTGCTTCTTCCACAGCTACCGAAAGCAGTCGCAGATTAAATTCATCGCTCATATCGGGTTTAGCGCGGAAATAATCATTGGCCAGGGGCCGGATGTTTTGGCCTTCCCTGCGCATATTATTGTAGTGGTGAAAAATGGTTTCAGAAGAGCGGTCTCCCTCTTCATATAAAGTTGAATAATCCGCATAGGGATTATAACTGGCCAGCGCCTTCTCACCCAAACGGATTAAACCGGCCACATCCCGCGCACCGGAGACACTTATTACAACTTCTCCCTCGGGATCAATAAAATAGAGAGTGGGGAAAGCAGAAACAGGATATTTTTGTCTAAACTCGAGTCCCTTGCCTTTTTCCATATCCCACTTAAGATTGATGAAATGCTCATTGAAAAACTCACCCACTGCCGGGTCGGGAAAAACTTGTGCAGCCATGCGTTTACATGGTCCACACCACTCCGCAAAGCAATCCACAAAAATCAGTTTATCCTTCTCCCGGGCAAGTTCAAGCGTCTCTTCCCAATCTCCTTCAAAAAAATCAATACCCTGCGACCAACCGTTTTGTCCCAATCCCAGAGTCATCAACATCATTCCTATCAGCAGGAAGCTTCTCATACAAACATTTTTTACTGAAAGTATAACGTAAAACTACAGCAAATGGGATGATTGTTCTGAATAAGTCCACCAAAAAACTCCCCTGAACAATTAACTATGGCCCATTCCCTTTAATGATAAAAAACAGTACCCCTTAGAAACCTTTAAAATCAGGTATTACAACTTATATCGAAAAATTCTTCCCAGACAAGCATCCCCTAAGTTTTCTAAATACTTATTGACCTTTTCGCTACATTTGCCTAAACATACATTTAATATATAATGGTATCCTGGCAAAGAACTTTATTCAAGAAATACCTCGCCCAAACCAGCGGTGAACCCATGATGTTTGAGCCCGTCCGGGCAGCGGGTTGTTGGTTTTTTGATGCGAGCGGAAAAAAATACCTCGACCTGATTAGCGGAATCAGTGTCAATGCATTAGGACACGGCCATCCCGAGATCAAATCCGCCATTCACGACCAAATTGACCGCTACATGCATACCATGGTTTACGGTGAATTCGTCATTTCCCGGCAAACTGAGTTGGCAGAATTCATCGCCGGCACCCTGGATGACTCCCTCGACAACATTTATTTTGTCAACTCCGGCTCTGAGGCTGTCGAAGGCGCAATTAAATTGGCCTACAAATACACCGGAAGAAGGGGTCTTATCGCTTGCAAAAGAGCATACCACGGTTCGAGCACCGGGGCATTGAGTCTTATGGATGACCTCTATTATTCCTCCGCGTACAAACCACTGCTTGGAGGAGTGGGTTTTATTGGATTCAACAGGGAAGATGATCTACATAAAATCACCCGGGAAACTGCAGCGGTTTTCATTGAACCCGTACAAGGGGAAGCGGGATATTTGCCCGCAGAAAAAAAATATTTAAAAGCCCTTCGCGACCGCTGCAATGAAACCGGCTGTCTGCTGGTACTGGATGAAATACAATGCGGGATGGGCAGAACCGGAAAATTCTGGGCCCACCTGGATTACGACATCACTCCCGACATTCTTCTCACTGCAAAAGCACTGGGAGGTGGACTTCCTCTCGGGGCTTTCATCTCGTCAAAAGAAATTATGTCGGTACTTTCTGACAATCCCATACTGGGGCATATTACCACGTTTGGCGGTAATCCTGTCAGTTGCGCGGCCTCTCTGGCATGCATGGAGTTGTTGACCAGAGAAGGCTGGATAGAAAAGGTGCCTGAGAAGGAAGCACTTTTTCGGAGTGAGCTCCTAAAATGGGGCATTGAAGGAGTGAGTGGCAAAGGACTGATGCTGGGAGTCCCGACAGGTGGTTTTGAACAGTCAAAAATGCTTGTGCAAAAATGTCTTCAAAAAGGACTGATTACCGATTGGTTTCTCTACGAAACCGGGAAGTTGAGAATTTCACCTCCATTGACAATTGACGAAGAGGAGATCCGATTCGCTTGCATGGTTATTGGACAATCAATGGAGGAGTTAAGTGCTCTAAAATAATTTTTTTAAAATCTACTCCTCCGGGCAACGAAATGTTAAAAACCGACCTCTTCCATAAAATAAGTAGTGTCCGGGGCTCTAATAATCAGATTAATATCCCAACTTAGCCCTTCATTTTCTTAATCAAATAATTAACTGGTTGACGATGCAAAAGTACTTTACA
>REEO01000065.1 GCA_007695035.1 Saprospirales bacterium
AACCGATGAATCGCATTCAATATCGACATAAATGGTATCTAAGGATGAAGGACAATCAATAACAGGGGGAATATTGTCTTCCAGCTCAAGGACAAAACTACAGGTTGCCGAGTTTCCAGAAGCATCTTCTGCTGTCAGCACTACAGCATGTGTACTCACTCCAAAGAGCGTATCTCCCTCTAATATGCTCTGGCTAACCACTGCCGCTGTATCGCAATTGTCAGACACTGAGGCATTAAATGTCAGGTCCTCAACAATGTAATTGCAATTGGTATCAACCGCTCTCACAATCAGGGAGTCGCTGCACTCAATCGTCGGTGGATCAACGTCAATTCGTTCAATCACCATGTCGCAACTACCGGTATTATCAGATTCGTCAGTAACAGTAAAAGTTATAGTATCAACTCCAAGTCCAAACGGGGGTGCTTCTACCGAAAAGGTTGGGGAAATCACCAGGTTTGAATCGGCGGTGCAATTGTCTGAAAAAGTGAGATAACCCTCCGCTACAAAATCGGGTATCTGAGCTTCGCACATTGAATCCAAAGTAAGCACCACTGTAGTGCATTGCACCATAGGTGGTATGGTATCCAGTACCGTCACCTCCACAAAACAACTGTCTGTATTTCCACCGTCGTCTTCAATATCTATTCGAACTGTATGAATGCCAGCGCTGAGCAAGTTCTGTGGTGCAGGAGACTGAGTAACAGAAGGTGGAGAGCAGTTGTCCATAACCGATGTTTCCATAATGTAATCAGGTACGACCGCATCACAATTCTGATCCACATAAATAGTGTCATTCGGTGAAGGACAGGTAACTGTTGGGGGAATCAAATCAACAGTAATAAAGTTAAAAGTACAACTCGAACTGTTGCCCGCTTGATCTGTAACAGAAAGTGAGACCGGAGTCATTCCAACTCCATCGATTATAGTCCCCTGAACAGGATCCTGTGAAAAAGTAATCAGTGTATCACAGTTTGGAGCCAGCGTATAGAAAGCAGGGGCATCAAATGTAGGAATGGTTGCCTCACAACTATCATTTAAGCTCACCGTAAATCCAAGAATTAAATTACAAGAGATATCTGGCGGTATGGTATCCAACACTGCCACATTAATCTCACAGGTATCGCTGTTTCCAAAAGTGGCATTCTCAGCAGTCACTTCCACTGTGAGGAAACCGGCAGCGGATAAATTCGTACCCGCCGAAATATTTTGAGTGATGGTGTAAACGGTATCGCAACCGTCCACCACCTCCACAAAAACAGAATCGGTGTAATCGGGCAACAAAGCCTCGCAATCAACATCCAGGTATATCGTATCCGCTGCCACGCAAGCCAGTGTAACTTCTTCCTGCACAGTCACAGTAGTAGTACAGCTCAGACTGTCACCCAAAGCACTTTCTGCTGTGAAGGTGACGACAGTTTCTCCAAAGGGATAAGTATCTGAGGCATTGCCCATTCCACTTGGTTGAAAATCATTGAATAAAGTGGCCTCCGGATCATTGGAAGTTGCAATCAACCCACCGACCATGGTATTGCAACCAGGTGCTGAAGATCCGACCAGAGTTGTGTCCTGCGGACATTCCAATTGGAAAGTACAGGCCAATGGCTCGGGCTGAAAACCCGTACTCACATCACTGTCATAATCTACTCCACTGTAGAGATAAGGAGCAAAATCAACATCCATCGGATTGAGTGCATCCTCCACTTCCGAAAGAGAGGCCGACCCCCACCAGTTGCAGGTGGCGTCAGTAGAATCTCCTGAACTATTTTCCAGACCTTGCTGATCTGGCTGACCAGTGATGCTGTTGTCATTGATATTGACATTTTCGGCTCCGATCTGGAGACGAATACCGTATTCAGTGGTTGATATAAAGTTATTTACAATGCCAATATCTGATGACTCCTCTACCCAGATACCGCCCCAGCCAGTGTGGATGTTGTTTCCGGAAACAGTGTTCATATTGGCACTATCCTGTAGCTTAATACCGTATTTAAAGCTGGAGTCTGTAGCAATAATTTCGTTTGAGAGTATCTGATTGTTTTGTGCAGAATAAGCTGCCGGCATGGGGAAGTTGAAAGTGCGGAAAATAATTCCGTGATCCTGTCCCTCTACCCGGTTAAATCCGATAGAATTGCCATCCGATTGGTCAGCCAGATGAATTCCGTACCGCACAGAAAATATTTCATTGTCCGATATGGTATTTTCATTGGAGCCAAACAACAGAATTCCGGTTGGGATTACAGCAGTATCTGAGGGGTAGGGATGCGCAATAATCTCATTTCCGAAACCCATTTCTCCAATTTCATTCTCCGTAGAATTTTGCAAAGCAATTCCGTAACCTACAGAGTCTATAGTATTTTGGATGATACTGTGATCGCTTCCTCCATCTATAGCAATGCCATAAAGACTCACATCGCCCGGATTTGTCAGATAGTTGCTATCTATAGTAGTTCCGGTCACATTGTCAATCCAGATTAGTGCACTGTCCGGATCGGCATTGGTCACTTTAAACCCCTGAATTGTAACATTGTTAGCGGTAATGTGCACGGGGGTGCTATTTCCTCCCCCGTCGATTACCGGCCAGGATCCGTTTTGCAAGGTAAGGCCCTCTTTGTCAATAACAATGCTCTCCACAAAAGTACCGGTACCCACCTGAATGACGTCGCCCGGATTGGCCAGGTCAATGGCCGTTTGGATACTCGAAAAGGATGAGTTCTGTGTTATATTATATACTATGTCCGGATTTTGGCAATTGTCCGGGTCGGGGAAAAAGCCTGTTTGACCGGGCTGTGTGTCGGTGCCCTCGATAAGGTAGGGTCGAACATAAACAGTTCCCGATCCCGTCACAAGATCCATTTCAATGGAGTCTATGTCATCTGTTCCAAACCAGTTGCAATTGGCTATGTAATCGATCTCTGTATCAATAGCCAAATCGTTTCCGCTCAGGTCGTTGTTGCTTACCACCACATTGGTGGTCGGCACGGAGTTGTTGTCCGTGCGGATAGCGAGGTCATGTTGAACAATGGCGTTGTTTTCAATCAGGACATTATCCAGTGGATTGTCGGTACCAATCCTGATACCAAAAGCTCCATTGTTTACCAGATTGTTTTCTGTGAACTCAAAGTGGCCGGATGCAAACCGTACTCCCCGGTTGTTATCCTGTATATCGTTTCGCTCAAATCTGATATTTGGAGTCCCCAGATGAAAGGTACTATTGGAGAATGAGGCGATGGAATTGCCTGAAAAACAATTTTCCAGAATAAAAGCATCATTCAATTCCGCATCAGCTCGTAAATTCAGTCCACGGAAATAACCGGTGATCTTATTACCAACAATCTCCCAGTTTTGCTCGACAGAAGCACCTTCAGTAGTTATACCACTGATATCCAAATCAGGACCGGCAACCCAATTGCCAGCCAACACATTATTATATATACCACCACTTTCGAGACGGAGATCGACAATTCCATCCACGCTGTCGCTTTCGATTCTAAATCCATCAAAGTGCAGAAAATCAAGGGCAGCACCGGTAGAAATGGTGACCGTTCCCTGAATTACTGCTTCGGGTTCTCTTGTATAGTCGCAGCCGGATGTGCCTGCATTGGGGCCGAGTATAACCAACTGCGATGTTCCGGTGAAATCCGGATCCTCAACATAGTCACCCGGAGCAACTTGAATGGTGTCTCCTGGATTTGCGGCATCAATGGCAGCCTGAATTGACATTCCATCCAATACCAGAAGGTGTCCATTCGAATTATAAAGGAGATCGTCCCACATTATGGCAGTCTCTGCAACAGTTTGCGCAGAAATAAGATTTGCAGCGGCATTGCCGGGTGCACCCGGGACAACACCATTTAACAGTGTAGGCTCATGGTGGATTCTAAAATCCACAGGACCAAGCGTATTTAGGGTATTGTCTTCTACAACCAGATCGACACCCATTGCGTAGCTGTCAAAGCGGATATTTATAGATTCGCGAGCGGGATCGTTAGTTGTAATCGTGTTGTTGGTTATAGTTATATCTCCATGGACGGGGGTGAACGCTGAATTTATTCCCCGTGAGTTTGGTTCAATAATGTTATTGGTAATGATAATATCACCCCAGGAGGTTCCACTTGAACCACTAAGGTTTATTGCATCCCGCACATTGGTGAAAGTATTGTTATCAATAAACCAATTGTTAAAACCAGCACCCGCACCATCCGCGTAAATCGCATTTTGCGCAACAGCATTACTTGCTGTTGATGTATTTTGATAGAGATTGTTGCTGACTTCCAAATCATCAGCCGATGAACCCGGATATATATTACCCTCTACAATACAGTTTGTGAGAGTGAACCCGGAAGCTGTTGGGGGCAATGCTCCCACATTATTGCCTTTGGTTGGCTTCAAATCCATCCCGTCTATGGTGACTCCAATTGCAGGGATCAGAATATCGAAACCATCGACAGTGGCTTCAGCGGATCGGCTCCCGTCAGTCCCATGTAAACCGACATTTGGGCCGATAATCGTTAGATTATTAACATATACGTCAAGATCCTCCGTATAGGTCCCCGCCGCCACATCAATGGTGTCGCCGTCCATGGAGATATCGATAGCCCCCTGAATGGTGGTCGTATCACAACCCATCGAGCATACGGTGATCGTAGTTTGCGCGTGTGTAAATGAGATTGCGTGTGTGATCCAGAGTAGGCTCGCTGTGAGCAGGATCGTTTTTCCGCAGGTAATTCTAAGTAGATTAGCCATCATATTGAGTTTTTGTATTCACAAATGGATTATATGCGTTTCTTTAAAATCTGACCGAAAAGGCGGTTCTATACACCAATATGGCATCCCGCACACCCGTGCATCACTCCCGAACGGGAAAAACACAGAGGGACGAAACACCAGATGGCTCGCGCCACTTCCGGCAACCAATAAAATTTACTGTTTTGTGAACACGACTGTCCTCGACTGAGACAGCCTGATTCCTGGGATGGGTGCGGTGTTTAACACACCTTGTTTACTGTTAAAAAATGTCTTACAACTGCAAAGATATGTAAAACACATTATTCAAAGGGCAAATATACAAGATTATTTTATAAAAAAATATAATCCGTAATATTTTTAGGCTCTGAGCAAAAAAAATTATGAATATTTATAATATGTATTGCTGCACAAACCTTTTGCCTTGGCTCATTCAGGTCAAATCACATTTTTTTAGAAAAAACCTCTTGCCCGATCAGCGGACCACTTCCAACTTTCTTCCTATTTTCTCGAAAGCATTGAGGGCCTTGTCGAGGTGGTGTTTTTCATGGGCTGCACTGAGTTGCACCCGGATACGGGCTTTCCCCTTTGGCACCACCGGGTAGTAAAACCCGATGACGTAAATGCCCTCCTCCAGAAGGAGGGAAGCAAATTCCTGGCTCAATTTCGCATCATAGAGCATGATGGGTACAATGGGGTGATCTCCCGGGACGATATCAAATCCCCTCTGCTCCAATCCATCGCGGAAGTACCGGGTATTGAACTCGAGTTTGTCTCTCAGCTCCGTGGTGGCGGAAAGGGTATCCAGCACCGCAATGGAAGCACCCACTATGGCGGGAGCCACGGTATTAGAAAACAAATAGGGGCGGGAGCGTTGGCGGAGAATATCGACTATTTCACGACGCGCTGCGGTAAATCCACCTGAAGCCCCGCCGAGGGCCTTTCCGAAAGTGCCTGTCACAATATCGATCCGGTCCATGACATTTTTATACTCGTGGGTTCCCCTGCCTGTTTTTCCCATAAAACCAGTGGCATGACAGTCGTCTATCATCACCATGGCATCGTACTTATCAGCGAGGTCGCAAATTTTATCAAGCTTGGCCACCGTTCCATCCATGCTGAATACCCCGTCTGTGGCAATCAGTTTTCGCCTGGCACCCGTGGCCTCTTTCAATTTAGACTCCAGGTCGTCCATGTCGTTGTTTTTGTAGCGGTAGCGCGCAGCCTTGCACAAGCGGATACCGTCGATAATGGACGCGTGGTTCAGTTCATCACTAAAAATGGCATCCTCCTTTGTCAGAATGGGTTCAAATAGGCCGCCATTAGCATCGAAAGCTGCGGCATAGAGAATGGCATCTTCCATCCCGGTAAATTTTGCGATCTTCTCCTCCAGTTTTTTGTGCATATCCTGTGTTCCGCAAATAAATCTAACTGAGGAAAGGCCAAAACCGTGGGAATCGATGGCCTCTTTGGCGGATTTTATCACACTGGGATGTGAGGAGAGACCGAGGTAGTTGTTTGCACAAAAATTGAGCACCTCACTACCGTTGGCAGTAATTTCTGCTGCCTGTGGGCTGGTAATAATTCTCTCTTCCTTGTAGAGACCGGCCTCTTTGATGTCCCTGATCTCCTCTTGCAGTTGCTTTCGAACGTTGTCAAACATAATTCAAGTGGTTTGTTGTTGTAAACTTTTTATGCCGCGGTACATAGTTTCGGTCAATTTGGAAATATCAAATTCCCGCTTCCAGCCCCAGTCGGCTTTCGCAGCTTGATCATCCAGACGTCCAGGCCAGCTATCGGCGATGTCCTGGCGGTAATCCGGTTGGTATTCAATGGTAACCTCCGGGATGAACTTTTTAATTTCTTCAAAGAGCTCCGCAGGGGTAAAACTCATTCCCTGCAGATTGTAGGAGGTGCGGATACTGATTTTCTCCGACGGGGCCTCCATCAACTCGATGGTCGCCCGAATGGCATCGTCCATATAAATCATCGGCAATCTGGCATTGGCATTCAGGAAACAAGCGTAGTGCCCCTCCTCCACTGCCTTGTAAAAAATATCCACTGCATAGTCGGTGGTTCCTCCTCCCGGAGGGCTCTCGTACCCTATCACTCCCGGATACCTGATGGAACGCACGTCCAGTCCGTATTTTTCAAAGTAGTAATTGCACCAATTTTCCCCGGCTGCCTTACTTATTCCGTACACTGAATGCGGGATAAGAGGTGCGTGTTGAGGGGCTTTTTCCCGGTCGATCTCAATACCAAAAACCGCAATAGAGCTTGGGAAAAACAAGCGCTCCACATCAGTAACTCTCGCTACCTCCAGAGCATTCAAGGTGCCGCGCATATTGATGTCCCAGGCTTTCTGAGGGTTTTTCTCCCCGGTTGCTGAAAGAATGGCTGCCAGGTGATACAAATCGGTTATTCCATTTTCACTCACCAATTTCTCCATCCGCTCCCGGTCTAGTACATCGAGTTTTTCAAAAGCACATGGAAAACCCGGATTACCTGAAATATCAGTGGCGATCACATTCTGACTGCCATATCTTTTTGCCAACTCGCGGGTAAGAATCTGGCCGATCTGTCCGGCCGCACCCGTCAGCAATATTTTTCTATTGCGCATGGACGTATTTTTTATTGGACGCCAAATATACAATCTTTTGGTGTGAATGTTCTAACCGGAATGCAGTTTCCTGAAAACCCCACCCAATGCCACGGGTCAATAAAAATCGCTCAAATCCATTTCATCCACACGCTCAAAGGGGCCTCCTGACTCCTTCCTGATAAAATAATGCGATTCAGGGCCGTTGGTAATGAGAATGCGATCGGTTTTAACCTCCAGGTTGTACCGCTCAATCTGGTCCGCGGTTAACTCAGCATTCATTTTTTTAAAGGACTTGCACTCTGCCATCAGAAAAGGACGACCGTTTTTGTCAAAAACAATAAGGTCACAGCGCTTTTTGGTTCGATGTAATTCAATGCCGTATTCTGACCTCATACGTGAAATGGGTATCCAGTGATTTTTGTGAAGATACTGGATGAGCAATTGACGGACAAATTCCTCCGGTTGCAAAACGAGATAGCGCTCACGTGTGGGGTCCCATACGTAGTCCTTTTCGCTCTCCTTTTTCAGGCGAAGGTATTGACTGTAAGTGTCGAGATGGAGTTCAAGGGCCATATTCAGACAGTTTATCCGCCCTCCCGGCGGTTCGTTTGCAAATCTATTCCAATTTCCGGACTTACCCATCCCAATGCGAGCTATTTTGAACCATTCCACCCTCCCGGCATTTGCTTAGAAAGACCCGTTCAAATTGACTAAAGACCAAAGATATGACATTGCAATAGCGGGAGGAGGCCTCTCGGGACTGAGTCTGGCCAGGCTCCTCGCCGGTGAAGGTATGCGGGTGTTGGTATTGGAAAAAGACCGGTATCCACGCCACAAGGTTTGCGGTGAGTACATCAGCAATGAGTCCAGGGGTTTCCTGGAGCGGAATGGTCTTTTGACAAAAATTGATGAACTGCCGCAGATCAATCGCTTTGAACTGAGCTTTCACGATGGCAAAAAGCGAGCTTGCCAACTTGAACCAGGGGGATTTGGAATCAGCAGGTGGAAACTGGATGCCCTCCTTTGTAAAAAAGCGAGGCAGCAGGGGGCGGATGTGAATGAAAATTCCCTGATTACAAGTATTGAGGAGGACAGTGAGGGATTTGTACTGAACACAAAATCGGGGCAGAATTTTTTCGCAAAAAAACTCATTGGTGCCACGGGGCGCTACTCGTATCGCCTTTTTCCCTCAAAAGCGGACCAAAATGCCGGAAAGGGAAAGTGGTTTGGGGTGAAGTACCACCTGAAGTGCGACTTTCCCGCGGACACCATACAGATTAATCTCTTTGAAGGGGGTTATGCCGGAATTTCCCGGATTGAAGACGGGAAATACTGTTTTTGTTACCTCGCCTCTGCCAAATGGTTAAAAAAATACAGCGGAGATCTGGAGCGCATTGAGCAAAGTGTACTAGGCCAAAATCCGGTTATCAAAAGGCATTTGGAGGAATCAAAAGTGCTGGAAGGACCCGTGACTACGGCCCGCTTTAATTTTATCTACCGGACCGCCGTACAATCGCCCGTGCTCTATCTCGGAGATACAGCGGGTTTTATTCCACCCCTGACAGGAAACGGCATGAGCCTGGCATTTCGCTCTGCTGCAGTGGCTGCGGATTTGATCACCGACCATTTTAATGGAGAAAAAAGCTGGGATGCGGTGGAAACTGCCCTGGCCAAATACGGAGACCAATACCTCGGACGGCGAATCAGATCGGGAGTGTTCCTCCAAAACCTCGCACTCCATCCCTCCACTTTTTTCCGTCAGACCCTTGCTACGGGAATGTTTGTATTCCCCCCGCTGTTAAAGAAACTGTCCAAAAAGGCCACCGGAAACGATTTTTGACATGTGCACTGTAATTTACATACCCAAAAAGGATGACGGATTTTTGTTTGCAACTAGTAGGGACGAACACAAGGATAGGCCCATTGCCGAGCCTCCTGCCTGGCATCAAACAGAAAACGGCCCCTTGTTTTACCCCAAAGACCCCGTGGGCGGCGGGAGCTGGATTGCCGTCAACAACCAATACACCCTCTGCATCCTAAATGGTGCCTTCGAACCCCACAAGCATCAGCCACCCTACCGCCAAAGCCGCGGCCTCATCCCACTGCACTTTTTGGAATACACAGATGTCCAGGATTTTCTCGAGAACTACCTTTTCGAAGGACTGGAGCCCTTCACTTTCCTGATAATTGACAATAAAAACCTGCATGAGGTCAGATGGGATCAAAATCAAAAGATCCACCACCGGAAATACGATAAGACAAAGAGTCAACTCTGGGCATCTGCACCTCTCTACAACCGGGAAATGTTGGAAATGCGGAAAAAATGGTTTGCTGAATTCCTGAACAAACACCAATCGATCTCCTGCTCCGATGTCCTGAATTTTTACCTAAAGTGCGGAAATGGCGATTCTCACAGCGGACTTATGATCGACCGGGAAAACGGAGTAAAGACTGTGAGCATCAGTTGTGTGGAAAAGGCGGACGAAAATACCCAATTCCACTATCGAGCCGATAGAAAAACAAGGAGTGCATTTTTGTGATGACCAGTCGGATCGGGAGGCATTCCCTTCTTTCAGGGGTGTTACTTTGCACATGTAATTATCCATTGCTTCCCAGACATCTCATCATTTTTCGGAATAAACTGGCTTTTTCCGGTTGGATCCGGTTGGAATAAATAGTCTCTGGAAGCAAAAACAGATCATTAAGGGAATTTTTTTAACACATTACGGTTTTAGATAATATAGTTTACCAATTGTACCCTTTGATGATTGACACAGAAAAGCTTTCCAAACACTATTACACTACTTCAGAGGTGGCAGAGATGTTTGACGTTTCCAATTCGCTGATCAGGTATTGGGAGACGGAGTTCAGTAATCTGCGGCCCAGTAAAAACACCAAGGGAGAGCGCCGTTTCACCAAAAAGAACATAGAGCAGATAGCCACCATTTACCACCTCGTCAAAGAGAAGGGATTTACACTCGAGGGTGCCAGAAAGGAAATGGCGGCGTACAAGGCCTATCAGAAGGAGCGAAAAAAGCATTTGAAAAAACTTCGCAAACTCAGGGAGGGGCTAGACCAACTGAAGAGTGATCTGACCGATTTGACAGGGGAGATTCAGGAGGGAAGTTGAATGATTCGGCTGCAGTGTTCGAGGTCGCTTCCCTCATTGGAGGCGATGATCACTATGCGATCATCCAGGTATCTTTTCAGCAATTTATACATCCAGCTTTTGGCTTTTGTATCCAGATTGGTTCCGGGTTCATCTAAAATAAGTAGAGAGGTATCCTGAAGAATGGCTGCGGTCAATTTGGCCCGTTGCTTCATTCCGGAGGAAAAATTGCTGATCTTTCTCTTTTCAAACCGCTCTAGGCCACTCATTTTGAGCACCTGGCCGGTATTCAACCCCCCTTTCCACTTCTTTAGATTGCCGCAGAAGGAAAAAAACTCACCCAGTTTCAGGGCTTCGGGCAGGTCTATGTAGGGTGCGGAAAAGCTCAGGTGCTCGAATATATTCTCATCGGGTATTTCATTGCTGCCGGAGTGAAAGATGATTTTTCCCCGCGATGGGCTGAGGTTGCCGGAGATGATTTTGAGCATGGTGCTTTTGCCGGAGCCATTGGGCCCTGCAATTCCGGTGACGGAGGGATTGGTTAGGGTTAAATTGACGGAATTCAGCACCACGGAGGCACCGTAATTGAGGCCTATTTTTTCCAGTTCAATCCGGTCGGGCATCAGAGTTGGTTAAAACCTTTCATCACTCCCCTGTCGGCCCCTTTTATAAAGGAGAGGATATAGTCCCTTTCAGGGGAGACATCGATGGTGGTTTCGACAATTTTCAGAGCCTGGGAGGTATTGTACCCCTTCACAAAAATGGTGCGGTATATGGCCTGGATGTGATTGATCTGCTCTGTGGAAAAGCCCCTTCGCTTCAGCCCAATGCTGTTGACACCGGCATAGGATAGCGGTTCCCTTGCCGCCTTGACGTAGGGCGGAATGTCTTTTCTCACCAGTGAACCACCACCCAACATGGCGTGGGCCCCGATTTTTACAAATTGGTGAATGGCGGACATCCCACCGAGCACTGCAAAGTCGTGAATAACAATGTGGCCGGCTAGATTGACATTATTGGCCAGAATGCAATTGTTTCCGATTACACAATCGTGGGCAACATGCACATAAGCCATGAGCAGGCAGTTGTCCCCAATTTTGGTTTGGAAATTGGCGGCAGTTCCGCGGTTTAGGGTGCAGTACTCTCTGATGATGGTATTTTTACCAATTGTAATGGTGGAGTACTCGCCCTTGAATTTGAGATCCTGGGGCACTGCTCCCACTATGGCACCGGGAAAGACTTTACAGCCCTCCCCCATTGTCGTGCCGTTCATAATACTGGCATTGGATTCAATGACGCAGTTGTCACCGATTTCTACATCCCCTTCAATGACACAAAAAGGGCCAATTTTTACATTTTTCCCAATTTTGGCATTGGGGTCGATTATGCTGAACTTACTATAGGTCATCTTTATTTCTCTTGATAATTTGAGCCGTTAATTCTCCCTCGGATACGAGTCTGTCGCCGACGTATGCAGAGCCAAACATATTGCAAATCCCGCGCCTTATTGGCGAGAGCAATTCTAACTTGAACACCAATGTATCACCCGGCACGACCTTGTACTTAAATTTGGCTTTGTCAATTTTCAGAAAATAAGTATCCCAGTCCTTGGGTTCATCTACATTGGAAAGCACGAGAATACCGCCGGTCTGAGCCATGGCTTCAATTTGTAACACACCGGGCATGACGGGATTGCCGGGAAAATGTCCCTGAAAGTAGGCCTCGTTGATCGATACATTCTTTACGGCAACCACGCTTTTATCGGTGATTTCGATCACCTTGTCAATGAGGAGGAACGGGTAGCGATGCGGAAGCAGTTCGTTGATTTGCACATTGTTATACACCGGCTCCTTATTGGGGTCGTAATGCGGGATGGCCCTGAGTTTTTGAAACTCCCTGTATTTGCGCTTTAGAATTTTTGTAAAACTGACATTGGCCGTGTGTCCCGGTTTTTTGGCCACAATTTTCCCCTGAACATGCTTGCCGAGCAGAGAAATATCCCCGATGATATCCAACAGTTTGTGCCGGGCCGGTTCATTGCTGTAGTGGAGTTTAACTGTATTTAGGATTCCCTCCTCTTCAATGGTAATCGATTCTTTGCCGAGCCTTTTGGCCAGCTTTTGCAGCTTATCTTCACTCATCACCACATCGGCTATCACAATGGCATTGTCCAGATCTCCACCTTTGATGAGTCCTTGATCGATGAGGGCTTCGAGTTCGTGAAGAAAGACAAAGGTGCGGCAGGGCGCTATGGCTTCGGGAAAATCCTTGATGTCATAGAGCGAAGCGTATTGCTGACCGAGTATTTTTGAATTGAAATCGATTAGTACCGTGGCTTCGAAGTGATCGTTGGGCAGAGCGAGAATTTCGGTACCCGTATTTTCGTCCCGGTAGGTGATGGGCTCGGTAATTTTAAAAACTTCCCGGTCGGCGTCCAGTTCTTTGGCACCCGCTTTTTCTATCATTTTGACAAAGGGTGCAGCACTTCCATCGAGGATGGGGATTTCCGGTCCATCCACTTCAATCACTGCATTGTCAATCTCCATGGCATAAAGGGCGGCCAACACATGTTCCACCGTGTGCACCACAGCATCTCCGGACTTGAGAGAAGTACCTCTCTGGGTTGAAAATACTTTTGACACATCGGCCAGCACTTCGCGGTTTTCGCACGGCAAATCAACCCTTCTGAATCGAATACCGTGATTGGGGTCAGCCGGTTTTATCGTCATATTAACCACCTCACCGGTATGCAGTCCAATGCCGGAAATAGAAGCCGGTTGATTTATAGATTTTTGTTTCATACAATACAAGCTTTCAAGAGCACAAAGACTCTGTTGGAGGCAGCCGGTGTAGATTGCAAAGAATCTTTTCACAACTGCATCTCCAAATTGGGCCCAAAATTAGCAGAAATATTTGAATTGGAGAAATTTAATGGTCTTCCACGCGAAGCTCTTTGAGTTCTTTTTCCAACGCATCCATTTTTTTCATCAGCTCAGGTAGTTTTTTAAAGCCGATATAAGATTTCAGAAAATCCTTGTAGGGAATGGCTGGTGACCCAAAAAGATTTTGGCCGGGTTCTTTGGGTGCGGAGTTCAGGCCGGATTGGGCTGCGATATTGGTCCTGTCGGGAATGCATATATGGCCGGCTATGCCCACCTGTCCACCTATCATGCAATTTTTCCCGATTTTACTACTGCCAGCAATGCCCACCTGAGCGGCAAAGACGGTATTTTCACCGATTACCACATTGTGGGCAACCTGAATGAGATTGTCCATTTTTACACCGCGTTCGATAACCGTGGAACCCATTGTAGCGCGGTCAATTACAGAGTTGGCACCTATTTCCACATCGTCCCCTATCACGACATTTCCGATCTGGGGTATTTTTTGGTAATTGCCCTCTTTATCGGGGTTGAAGCCAAAGCCATCAGCTCCTACCACCGTATTCGAGTGGATGATACAATTTTTCCCCAGTTCACAGCCCTTCATAATCTTCACTCCGGGTTTCAAAATCGTATTCTCACCAATTATCACATTGGCACCGACAAAAACCTGTGCAGATATTATGCAATTTTTTCCGATTTCAGCCCCTTCGGAAATCACGGCACCTTCTCCAACAGCGGTGTTGTCACCAATTTTGGCCGAATCAGCTACATGGGCTTTATCAGAAACTACCCGCTCCGCCTCTTCACTGTTACCATCAAAAGCCTGCAATAGTTGTCCGATCGCACCGTACACATCGGGAACTCTAATCAGTGTCGCATTCACTGCGGCCGTGGGTTTAAAACTGTTGTTGACCAATACAGCGGAGGCATTGGTAGTGTATATGAAGTGCTCGTAGCGAGGATTGGAAAGGAAGGTAATGGAGCCGGGCTCGCCCTCTTCAATTTTGGAGGGTTTGGTGAGTTGAACATCTGGGTCTCCTTCGATTTTCCCACCCAAAAAACTGGCTAATTCTCTTACTGTAATTTGCATCGGCGTAAAATTAATCAATTCCTGTAAACTCGCTTCACCTCAATCTCCATAAGTTGGCTAACTTTGCACCATCTTCAGAAAAAAACATGTCCATGAGTGGAATTTCTATAAGAATGGAAGGCATTTTTTGGGAAGCCCCCGAATTTATCGAGCGTTGGGTCTCCCAAAAACGAGATGAAGAACCTTTTCCAAGTCTAATGCGAAATGATGATAAGGGGCCGGACGAAACCACAGCAGTGGTCGATCTGGTACCATTAAGTGAAGTCAGCATCAATTCGAAACAGTTTCGCATCATATCAGTTACAGAACGCACGACACCCTTTGATCGCTTGCTGGCTCCCCCTGGCCAGGAAAAAAATCTGCCCAAACTTGCCCAAAGTATGAACATTTTCACACTGGAAGATCGGTCGGTCAAACAATGGAAACAAGTGGCCTCAACCGAGGCTGATGTCATTCAAACTAAGGCAGAGTTAAAGGCTGCGATGGATGATGAAAAGAGAGGGTTTTTGGTGCCCTGGTGGTTCAATTCTAAAGCATTTACCTCTCGTGGCTGGATAGAAACAGAATTGCATGCCGCAGAATTCACTCCCCGGGCAGGAGCCGGATGCTGGGCATTTATCGACCGGGGCCAAACACCGGACAGTGCCTTGCCTGTGCTGCGAGAATTACATCACCCGGCGACCGTGGTTCTCACCAATGCAGAACGGCGTCTTTTGAGGGATTTTGAAAAGGAAGATCAGGAAATAATCGGAATTTTAATCGACAGGCCCACTGAAGATAAATATCATTTATACATTTGCATTGAGGACAAAGCCGAGCGCAAAATAAAATACCTGGATTACCCCTGCACAGCAATCGGCAATTTAAACGAAGAGGTTTTCAGGTTGATTGACGAGTATTTTGAACCAGAGAAAAAACAGTAAATGTATTTAATTTTTGATGTCTCTGCAGCAGGAAGCCCAAAAAACTGGAACAGGCCACCTACGGACCCTTTCAATTGGCCACGCATGGTACATCTCGCCTGGTTGCTATACGACAAAACCGGCCAACTCATAAATTCAGGAGACCGTATTGTCAAGCCCGACACCTATGAACCCACGGATGAAATTTTGCAAAAAGCAGGTCTGAATCCGGAATCTGTACAAACTGAAGGCGTGGACCTGAGCGAAATTGTCGATGAATTCCTCGAAGACCTCTCTCAAGCCAAATACGTTTTTGCTCACAACCTGCAATTTGCAGAAAATGTATTCAGATCAGAGTGTTACCGATTGCGAAAAAACGACAACGATTTTAAATACATCGAAAAATTTTGCATCATGAGGGAGTCCACCCACTTCTGCAAACTTCCGGGTAAGGGCGGTCGCTATAAATGGCCCACCTTACAAGAACTTCACATGGTGGTTTTCAAAAAGAAATACGCCAATCCCAACAACGCCTGGTCGGATGTCATCGCAGCTTCGACTTGCTTGTTTGAATTGCTTAAAATTGATGCAATAGAGCTGTAGTTTCGCGCCGGGAAATGTTTCCTCAAGACCAGCAAGTAAGAATTCCAATGCCAGTGTGCTTTACATTCCAACGCGCAAGGAAAATTATGCAGTCCGGGGAAACTCCCTCATAAGACGCAATTCACAAATTGCATCACACGATACTGAAGCTAACACCTCCGCGCCCCCCGCGAGAAACCAGATGGGTTATTGGTTGATGGCCGATGGCCCACCAAAGGATTGCCTGTCCCCAATACTTTGGTGGGGGGCAGGCTTTTTGAGGGCGCTACCTCGATATGGTCGGCAGTGTATCTTTATGCAGGGGTTGTTGATTTTAGGATTTTTTCTGGCAAAAAAGGTTTCTTTGCGGGTAAAACCCAATATCCTAAACACTGAACATCCCAAAAATCTTTAATCTTACCGAGATCACGGAATTCCCGCCAAAACCCCAATTCGTAATTCGTAATGGACTATATTGCAATTGATGATTCCACTCCGAAAACCCTTTTGTGCATGAAAATGAGCGAAAAATTCAAGATCGAGAAAGATGATGAAAGAACGATCCATCTCCAAAGCATTGGGGGGGGTGAATGTCCGGGGGACATTCCAGTGATTGAACCGCGAAGCGGACGGGTTGCAAGCATGTGTAGCCATAGCTACATTGAAGAAAGATTTTTCCTGATGACGAAGATATTGGATTTTGCAGCCATTTGTAATAAAAAGATTCGGAGTGGACTGATTGATTATAATTCTACTTCTTAATCACCTTGTACGAGCTAGATTTTTCACCATCTGTCAGGATTAGATTGTACATACCGGTTTTCTGTCCAGAGAGATCAATTCTGTATTTTGAGTTTAACACAGGGATTTCACCGCCTTGCACCAACCTGCCGGTCATGTCATAAATGGACCATTCGATGGGATTTCCGGAAGTGAATTCCAGGTTTTCCAGATTTATAAAGTCCGCACTGGGATTAGGGAAAATACGCAAATCGGTCAAAAAGTATTCCTCTGCAGAACTTGTTTCACCCGGCTGATAGTACGTGATCTCCACTGGTGTAGGCACGTTAAAAATAGGCGTTTCCACCACATTGGGAATAATGACAAGATAAACAGTAAGTTCGCCCTTTTCTATGGTAGCTGCCGGCACTCCTAGCTCATCACAGACATAAATGTACGTGGTTTGATCGACCACCAGCCTTACAGTTCCTTCAATATCACCCTCCTCCACATCTGCCAGGCCACTGATAGATGAAATGGCTTGTAGGCGGATTACATTTTCAAAAACCTGGTTATTGGGTAGCAGTAGCGTGCCATAGCCATCGGCTGAGTATTCATTGGTCAGGTCAAATGTATCGGAAATCTCATTGAACTCAAGAAAAAACTCACTTGTTGTTGATTCTTCAAAACCAAACTCAAGTGGCAGAGGCATCAGCAAGAGGGGCTCGGGCAGTACCAGCGGCTCCGGATCAAACTCGTCAAAAGTGGCCAACACTTCGAGCCTGTTGCCCGACAAACTCAAATAAGTATAATCCGACACCCCATTGGTCTCGTTTTTCAACACAAAATCAACATCTGGAATCTGGTCAATCATGGGTGCATCCGCTGGATCGATATATGATTGGGTGCTGACTTCCGGGAAAATGGAGTCTGGATCAATTTGAGAGAAGTCCCAAATCACTCCAGGACCGGTTAACTCTAAATCAATACCACCGGCCGCAGCAGTTCTAAAATGGTACTCCCTGTCGGTGTCTCCGAGCAGTGGGAAATTCACAGATGGCTGGGCTGTAACCTGGGTGATCACAAAGATTAGGGAAAGGACAGTGGTAAAAATTGCTTTCATTGGCTGAATTTTTAAGATGGTTAACAATTAACGCATGGAAGCGGTATCACTTCACACACAAATCGACCTCTCGGTTTTAAATACCGGAGCAAATTTAACCAAAATAATTATTCATGGCGGAAGCAGACCCACAAAATATAAAAAATTACCAAAACCTGAATTTTACTCTATATCCGGGGTGCTAAATCTGTCCGTACTTTCGCGCCGCTCACGCCTGCGCTCTGGACCTTCCAATTGTCTTCCAAACCGGTAAGTGGCATTGAGTGTAAAAACCCTGCTGTCCCAATTTCTCACAAGAGAGCGAACTATCGGAACATCGTCCACTGTATTAAAATTAAAGCTGAGCGTATTGAAAACATCCCTGGCGTTCAAACTGACAGTCAGGTTATTGTCCAGGAAGTTTTTCCTTAAGGCGATGTCTATGTTAAAAAATGGATCGATCTCGCCCTGAGGAACAGTAAAACCGGAGCGGTACCGACCTGAAACCTGGACTGAGGTGCCGTTCCAAATGGTCTTACTGGAACTCAAATTGAGTCTGTATCCTTTTGAGGAGCGATTGAGTCCTTCTGTCAACTCGCTTTCTTCGAGGCGTTGTCCAAACACATTGGCTGTGGCATTGATATTCCACCACCTGTAAGGGCGGTAATTTCCAATGGCCTCCAAACCGTAGGAGTGACTGCGACCAATATTTTCAAATGTGGTGATGGTAATACCCCCCGGGTCAAATGTGATAAACCTCCTGATCAAATCGTTGGTCTGACGGTAGTACAGACTGCTATTCAGTGTGAATCTGTCCCAAATCTTCACATGTGACAATTCAAAGACATCGGTGTATTCCGGTTGCAAAAACGGGTTTCCTGTTCTGAAGTTATTGGGATCTGACTGACTTCTAAAGGGATTGAGCTGCCAGGTACTCGGCCTGTTAACCCTTCTGCTGTAGCTCAGAATCAAATCCTCACTCTCTGAAAGAGAATAACTCAAAAATGCGGATGGAAACAAACTGAAGTAGTTGTTCTCGAAGGACTCTTCGGTGGTGCGGAGTTCAGAAAGAGTAAAAGTTTGTTCAGCTCTCAATCCCGCCTTGTACTGCCAGTTCCCGGATTCACTACCAATGCTGAAATACCCCGCAAAAACGCTTTGATCGAAAAGGAAGTGATTGGAGATATCCGTGTCGTTGGTCTTTTCACCGGTTGAGGGATCAATGTCAAAGGAATTGAGTTCATTGTCTATATTCGTAACATCGACCCGGGCACCGGTCTCTGCTTCCCAACCGGGCCACAATTCAAGCTCAAAATCAAGCCGCGAAGAAAAAACGCGGTTCAAATTGTCGCGCTCCTCTGTTTGTAAAAAAGGATCCTGGATTTCCTCTCCATCTATATTGTAAAAGTCCTGGAAGTAATCGTTACCCCTGCCATCGGTATTTAATGAATAGGACAAATCCAGGTCCATGCTATTGTTTGGATTCAAAAATTGCTTCTGCCAACCGGCGTTGAATTCATAACCGTACCCATCACCGGAACCCACAGTCCGGCGAATAGTCTCAAAGGTCGGGTTTCCGTTTTTATCAAAATAGTCAATAGTCAGAGTATTTTCGCTTAGTCGATCATTGGTGCGGTAATTCCCGGATGCGTAAAGGGTATTTCTCGAATTGATGAAAAAATCAGCACCACCTCTCACCAGGTGAGATACATTGTTTCTCAAACGCTCATCCGTTTGTTTAAATGAGTAAACGGTGTCGGCAAAATTAACCCTTGACTCTCCGGTTCCATCCGAAATTCTATCCCGGTTGTTGTAGGAGTAATTGGCGTACAGATTCACTTTGCTGTTTCTCATGTTGAGACCAAAGGAGCCGCTGTAGCTGTCGGATTTGCCTCTGCTATAACTGCCAGTCACCGTTCCGTTTATTCCGAGGTCCTGATCCTGCTTTAAAATAATATTGATAATTCCCGCCATCCCCTCGGGATCAAAGCGGGCAGATGGATTGGTTATGACCTCGATTCGCTCAATAGAATTTCCGGGTATTTGCTGAAGGACTTCCGAGGAAGTAAAAGTAGAAGGTCGCCCATCTATCAGAATAGTCACATTTTCATCGCCGCGAAGAGAAATGTTGTCATCGATATCCACTTCCACACCAGGTACATTGCCCAGCACATCCAGCGTGGTTCCTCCCTCGCTCACAATGTCATTCTCCACATTGAATATTCTGCGATCGAGTCTTGTTTCAAAGGTGCTTCTTTGGTCAGAAACCACTATCTCATCGAGTTCTTGTGCTGAAGACCCCATATATATCCGACGGAAAAACTGATTGGGATTGTCTCTGTCAATGGTAAATACATCAGTATCGTATGCCTCGTAACCTATGAAATTCACCCGTAAGAAAAAGGTTCCCTGCTGCACTCCATCTATAAAAAAGTTGCCGTTGTCCTCAGTGACGGTGCCTTTTACCAACTCATCTGTTTCGGCATTAATCACGCTCACTGTCGCATAACCAACAGATTCTTCGGTCTCACCATCCAGAACCCTTCCAGATACCTCACCTGAAAAAGTACCGCTGCGCTGTGCGAGCAAATCACTGGAAAACAACAATACGGGGATTGTAAGAAGAAAAAACCTCCAAATAAAAGAATTTGCCATGTAAATAATTTAAAACTGGTTTGGTGTCACAAAAGTAGGGAGGAAACGCACAAACACATTTCCTCCCTTCATAATATATTCTTAATTGAGGGTTAATTATCTCTGAACAAGAATACGGCCTGTCCAAACACCTTCTTTGGAAATGACAGTCACTAAATAATACCCCTCATTGTAATTGGAAACGTCTAATTGAAACTCGTCCACACCTTTATCAACGTCAAATGAGCTCACCAATTGCCCCTGTACACTGTGCACAAGTACTTCATTGGTTCCTGTTCTTTGAGCTTCCGGCAATCCAATATTAACTATGTCCCTGGCGGGGTTTGGATAAATTCCTAAACTTGCCAGATCGTGTACTTCGCTCACATTCGTAATCAAGTCCAATATAATAACAGTGCCATCCTCAAGAGCGGCAAACAATCCAAAAGGCGGTTCATCTCCACCCAAAAATCCGGATGCAAAGACCACCAAAGACTCTCCTTCAAAATTGCTCAAGGGCGCAGAAAAGACAGCCACATCTTCCAGTGGCTCCTGACTGAGTCTTATGGCGAGTTGCCAATCAAGTGCCGGAATCCCCAATTGACCTTCAAACTCTCCGAAAGAGAGGTCCTCTATAAGAGCTACCTCTTCATCATCCAGGTCCAATACACCGATATTGACATCGGGAACATCAGGTGCACCGTGGAAAACGAGCAAATTTGAAAATCCGGGCTCCACGTCTAAAATGATGTTTTCACGTACTTCAAGGTTGAACGGAGTCTCAGGGTCACCCACAATTCCATTGGCCACAGCTACGTAATTTCCGCCGGGCAACAAGGTCAATTCAAAAGTGGCGATGATATCATCGGGACTGTCACTCGGTGAAGGAGCCACGCCTATTGCTATGTCACCGGAAGGTAACTCCAGATAGGGAGTGGCAGTTCTGAATTCAAAATCTTCCAGTATTTTTTCATCTCCGAGCCACAGATCAACTGTAGGGGAAGGTGAATTGTGTATAACCTGAACAGTGGGTGCTTCCAGCGCATCAAACTCAACCACGGTTCCATCCGCAAAAGCCGCAAACAATCCAAGTCCGGGTTGTCCATCAGCCGGATCTGCAAGACCCGACGCAAAAACCATGGCGCTTTGCCCCTCAGTGCCTTCCAATCCCAATAGATAGGAGTTGATGAGATCCTGGGTTGCCGAAACACTTAGATCAAGTATATAATTCCCGGGAGGAGCATTGATATAACCGGTGCGCTCACTGTATTCAAGGTCCTCTGCAGCAACAAAGTCGGGTCGGATTAATGCATCTACAGGGGGCGCATCAAGCGAACCGTGATACACAAAAAACGAAAACACCTCTGGATCCAATGCCTCTGTTACTGAGGCAAACAAATCAGCAGAAAATGGGGTGATATCATCTCCAAGAATTCCACCAGCTACCAAAATAAAGGCCTCATCCGGGGTGAGTTCGATATTAAAGCTGATAAATGCATCGTCCACAGAATTACTGGGAGACTCTGCAATTGCAATATTGGTCTGAACTACAGCAGGAACTTCCAAATAAGGAGTAGCCGAACGATAGGCAAATTCCTCGAGTGCTAGCTCTCCATTTATGTATATATCCACATCAGGGGAAGGTGAATTGTGTATAACCTGCAATTCTGCTGTAGAAAACTCTGCCAGGGGAAGTACCAATCCGTTGGGGAAAACAGCCAATAACTGAAATCCAGGTTCATCTGCACCGGGATCCAAAAAGCCCGAAGCAACTACGGTGGCACCTACATCAGCGGCTTGACTCAATGGAGCTGAAAAAGTAAATGCGGGCTCAGCCGAGCCTGATGGTATAATATCCAGGGTATAGAACGCAGGAGCTATGGTGGCGTAAGGTGAAAATTCACCGTAACCCAGATCGGCTATCTCAACTCCAAATGGATCAGATGAAATATCGACTGGGGGTGCATCCGGTGAACCGTGAAACACATTTACATCTATTTGACCCGTTGAATCAGACACAATTCGCGAGTCTTCATTGACCACAAGATCAAACGGCACATCGGGATCTCCTACAATTCCAGTGGCTGCCACAAAATAATTGGTGTTACTTTCAAAAACAAACTCTGAACTGAATATAATGTCATCAGCACTTGAACTTGGATGCGGAGCAACACCAATTTCAAAAGGCACATTGGATGGAAATTCAAGATATGGGGTGGCCAGTTCATAATCAAACTCCTCGATTACCAGTTCATTGTTCACATACAGATCAACAACTGCTCCCGGAGAATTGTGGAAGATCTGTACACCGGCCTGTGCAATCTGTGGCAAAGGAAGAACTGATCCATCCTCCAATACCGCAAACAATCCAAAGAAAGGTTCACTGGGATCGGGATCTATAAAGCCGGAGGCAATTACTGTTATTGCCTGCCCTTCTAAGCCACGCAGGTCTGCAGCGTAAGAGATTCCAATATCATCTCCTTCGGGAATGACTGTCAAATCAAGGAAAACAGGAGGAACAGACAAATATCCCGAATATTCGGCATATTCGAGATTTGGAACCACAGGCTGTCCCCCGGATGCGATATCCACGGTCGGTGCGTCAGGAGAACCATGGAAAGCAATAATATCCACTAATCCTGAATCAACTGCTTCAGAACGAGCCGGAGTAAATACTTCTAAATTGAATGGACGCAGACTATCCCCCACAATACCGTTTGCTACAATTATATATTTTTCCCCATCGTCCAGTACAAAATCAAATGACGCTATTATATCAGAAGGATCTGTGCTGGGAGATATTGCCACACCAACTGATATGGTATCATCGGCAGGCAATTCCAAAAATTCCGTGGCATCCCGAAACTCAAATCCAGTGACAGCCGGGGATTCGTTCACCCATATGTCCACTGCTGATTCTGGGGAATTGTGAATAATCTGTACCTCTCCCTGACTCCATAATGCGCCGGACAAAAACACAAGTAAACTGATAGAGAGTATAAATCTTAAGCTCATAATTTCAGGTTTTATTTGGTTCAACAATCTAACTATTGGCAACATATTTTGTTTAGGATTATAGTTATTTTTTGGCAAAATAGTTGAACAAATTTTATTGAGTAACTGTACCATTTAGCATAGATGTGGATTGTGAAGGAATGTCACTTTTAAAATAATCAACTACAACAACCCGATCCGGAGAAATTTTCTCAACTCGCCTAAAATGAATTAGGTAGGATTTTTTTACATCATTAAACAACATAAACACATGAAAATCTACAAAAAAGAATGGGAGCAAATGGTGCCCGGCACCCTGGAAGACGTATGGAATTTCTTTTCACGACCTGAAAACCTGGACAATATCACCCCGAAGGACATGAAGTTTGAGATTCTGTCAGATATCGAGGGCAAACAGATGTACGAAGGGATGATCATTGTATATAAGGTGCGCCCACTTTTAAACATTCCGAGCACCTGGGTCACAGAAATCACCAAGATTGAAGACAGGAAATTTTTCGTGGATGAGCAGCGTGTAGGCCCGTACAAAATGTGGCACCATGAACACCATTTTGAAGAGAAAGACGGAGGTGTACTCATGAGGGACATCCTGCACTACGCACTTCCTGCCGAACCTTTTGGCAGTCTGTTAATGGGGTGGTTTATCTCGCGAAAAGTAGAGGGTATTTTTGAATACAGAAAGACCGTCATTCCCAAATATTTTCCAGAGAAAAAATCCGCTGCCGTCTGACATCAGGATTGAACCCGGATGCCGAACCGCAACCTTTCGGACCAGTAGGGAGAGGCCTTTACATCCTCTATTATGACCCCGCGACTTGAACTGGCGTGAATGACTTCGAGACCCCGGCCATTGTTGGAAACAACAATTCCCACATGCTGCATTTTTCGACCCTTGCCAAAAAACACCAGATCGCCGGGCTGTGTCCTTGAGGGATTGATGCGGTTGCCGGCATTGGACTGAATGCTCGTAGTGCGGCCAATGTCAATTCCCGCCTGACGAAATACATACCAGGTAAAACCTGAGCAATCAAATCTACGGGGACCGGTGGCGCCAAATTGATACCCGCTGCCCAATTTGGCTTTGGCGTATTGCACCACGTCCGGTGCATCTCTATCCACCTGAGTCGATTGAGGACTGCTCACCCTGCCGGTCGTACCACAGGAAGACATCATCACCAACAAAAAAGTCAAACAACCAAGGGTCCAAATTATGCGCATGGGTTAATTTTTATATTACAAATAATTTTAATGCAAAAATCGCGCCAATATTCTAGTCCTTGAAGGGGGGGCAAAGGCAATAAACTCTTAAAACATTTTCAAAAAGAGGCAGTAGGTTAAACCTGCGGTTGGTGAAGCAGCTTCCAGATTTCGTCCTTGAGTTCCTGTAGTCCGATTTGGGCCACGGAGGAAATAAAAACCCGATTGAGTTGATCGGGAATTTCGTCTAAAATCCAGCTTTTTATTTCATCGTCGATCAGGTCGCATTTGCTGATTGCTAGCAATCTGGGTTTATCCATCAGTTCGGGGTTGTACTTTCTTAGTTCTTCCAGCAGGACATCGTACTCCTTTTTCACACTATCAGAATCCGCCGGGATGACAAAGAGCAGCAGGGAGTTTCGCTCGATGTGCCTGAGAAACCTGAGGCCTAGTCCCTTGCCTTTGTGCGCATCCTCAATAATTCCGGGAATATCTGCCATCACAAATGACCGCCGGTCTCTGTAAAACACCATACCGAGATTGGGCTTCAGGGTGGTAAAGGGGTAGCTGGCAATTTTGGGTTTGGCGGCTGAAAGCACTGAGAGCAGGGTTGATTTGCCGGCATTTGGGAATCCCACCAATCCGACATCGGCGAGCAACTTCAATTCGAGTACTACCCAGGCCTCTTTGCCCGGGGTTCCCGGTTGCGCATAACGGGGACTTTGATTCACGGCAGATTTAAAATGCACATTGCCGAGGCCGCCTTTACCCCCTTCCAATAAAACCGCCTCCTCGCCGTCCTCGGTAATTTCGGCCATGACTTCTTCGGTTTCGGCATTTTTTACCACCGTTCCCAATGGGACTTCAATGGTGACATCCTTGCCATCGGCACCCGTTTTTTGCTGTCCGCCCCCCGGCTGACCACTCCCGGCCTTGATGTGTCGCTTATATCGAAGGTGGAGCAGGGTCCAGAGGTTTTTGTTGCCCTTGAGTATGATATGTCCACCGCGTCCACCGTCACCCCCATCGGGTCCACCTTTGGGAACAAATTTCTCCCTGCGGAAGTGGACCGAGCCCGCTCCTCCGGCACCGGATCTGCAGTTGATTTTGATGTGGTCAATAAAATTTGCGGAAGACATAGATAAACCTGGGGTGTGGAATTGAGTTTAAAGTTTCTCGACCGCATTTGAAAGGCGACTGGCAATTTCATCAATACCACCGAGGCCATTGACTTTCACCGCCAGACCTTTTTGGTCGTAATGAGCGAAAACCGGGGCTGTCTGCTTCCTAAAAACATGAATCCGATTCCGAATTATGGATTCATCTTTGTCATCAGCTCGTCCAGAACTTTCGCCTCTTTTCAGTATCCGCTTTACAATTTCATCCTCGCTCACATCCAGCAAAATGAGACCGGAAATGGGCGATTCTAAATCATCCATAAGTTCATCCAGAGCCGCTGCCTGGGCTTTGTTGCGTGGGAAGCCGTCAAAAATAATTCCATCGACCCCCGTTGCTTTTTTCACCCGCTCCCGCAGCATTTCAATGGTCACCTCATCGGGTACCAGTTCCCCCTTGTCCATGTAGCTCTTAGCCTTTTTCCCAAGGGGTGTATCATGCTTGATTTCGTATCTGAACATGTCTCCTGTGGAAATGTGAAGGAGGTTGAATTTCTCTGCCAGTTTTTCGGCCTGCGTTCCCTTGCCTGAGCCGGGAGGACCAAACAGGATTATGTTTTTCATCACTTATGTTTTTATCTTTTCTATCAAAAATTTTTCCTGACTGAATTTCTCATGAGTTTCACCGGCGCTATCAAAAACCACCCCTGTGAAACAACCAGGATTTAGTACAATAATTGGTCCAAAACAAAATAAGGGCGCGAATTTACGACAATCCCGGAAAACGAAACCGCCCTCAGCGCCCTATCTACTTAAAGCAGATTGCAAATCAAACTGCTGTGGGGAATTTTATATTTCTGTTAATGAACCGGGCTAAAGGTCAATCGCTGCCCAGCCCTTTGGCGAAACTGCCCACTGGCAAATACCGTTTTTCCATTGACAATGGTTCGCTCCACGCTCGATGAAAAGCGAGTGCCCTCCAGGGGAGACCAACCACATTTGTAGAGGACATTGCTTTTTTCCACCCGGTAGTCCGCTTTTGAATTGAGCAACACCAGGTCGGCCATGTATCCCTCATCGGCGTACCCTCTGTCCGTCACCTGAAACAATTCAGCCGGTGCGTGGCACATTTTCCTGACAATATCCTCCCTACTGATTTTTCCCTCCTCATAAAACTGCCACATCATTTGCAAGCTGTGTTGCACCAGGGGCAAACCAGAGGGGGATTCGAGATAGGGGTTGGCTTTTTCCTCAGCGGTATGCGGAGCGTGATCGGTGGCAATGACATCAATTCGATCTTCGAGTACCGCCCGAAGGATGGCCTCCCTATCCCCGGTGGTTTTAATAGCGGGATTGCACTTGATCTTGTGGCCCAGGCGCTCATAGTCTTCATCCGAAAAATAAAGGTGATGCACACAGGCCTCCGATGTGATTTTTTTGGCGCGATTGAGCGGGGACTTTTCAAATAAAGCGGTTTCATCGGCCGTGGATATATGTAAAACGTGAAGCCGGGTTCCGCATTCTTTGGCCAGTTCCACCGCCATTTGAGAAGAGAGAAGACAGCCCTCTCTGCTCCTGATTTGAGGGTGGTGCTCAGGCTTCAGGCCATCGGGACCGAAGCGCTTTAGAAAAGCTTCCGTATTTTTCTCAATCGTCTGTTCGTCTTCGCAATGGGTGGCAATGAGCATTTCGCATTTTGAGAACAAATCCCTCAGCACTTTGCGGTTATCGACCAACATATTGCCGGTGCTCGATCCCATGAAAACTTTTATGCCACAGACTTCCCTCGGATTGGTGCGGAGCACTTCCTCCAGGTTGTCGTTGGAGGCTCCCATAAAAAATGAGTAATTGACCCATGCGGACTCGGCTGCTATCCGGTATTTATCTTCCAATAAATCCAGTGTGGTGGCCGGGGGTTTGGTATTGGGCATTTCCATAAAAGAAGTAACGCCCCCCGCTGCTGCAGCTCGGGATTCCGTATTGATATCTGCTTTGTGAGTCAGGCCGGGCTCTCGAAAGTGCACCTGGTCATCTATCAACCCCGGCAACAAATACCTCCCTCCGGCATCCAACTCTTCTCTTGCAGATGAATCAATGACAGAGCCGATTTTCTCAATTCGGTCACCTTTGACGGCAAGGTCCGTTTCTCTTATCTCTCCGCGGTTGATGAGCCGCGCATTTTTTATAATTAGGTCGTACATATTTCACAAAGATACGCGAAATAGGATAGCAATTGGTCTAAAATATAGATATTCGGGCCCGAAACCTGAGCAAATTCAAAGCAAAATGATAGTAACTGACCTTAAGGTGGGAATTCTGGGCGGCGGCCAACTGGGAAAAATGCTCTGCATTGCTGCTGCACCATGGCATCTCGAGCTTTTTGTAATGGATAAAAGCGCGGATTTTCCCGCAGCGCCCTACTGCCACCATTTCACGGAAGGTGATTTCAATTCCGAGGAGGAGGTTATCGCTTTTGGAGAGACGCTGGACATCATCACTATTGAGATAGAAGGAGTCTCCATAAAAGGACTTCATAAGCTAAAATCTATGGGAAAAACGGTAATCCCCGATCCCGACTTTCTGGAAATTGTGCGCGACAAGGGCCGACAGAATGCCTTTTACCGCGACCTGGGCGTACCGACTGTGGGTTTTTCCTCCTTTGATTCTCTCAAAGAGCTCGAAAAGGTGATTGAAGTCGGGAATATCCGTTTTCCCTTTGTCTGGAAGTCCCGCTTTGAGGGCTATGACGGTCGTGGCGTGAAATTGGTAAAGAGAGCGGAAGACCTCAAGGGACTTCCCGAAGGCCCCTGCATTTCGGAGGACCTGGTTTCCATAGAAAAGGAACTCGCCCTGATCGTATCCCGAAACTCCAAAGGGGAAAAGGGTCTGTTCGATCCCGTGGAAATGGTTTTTGACAGCCGGGCCAACTTGCTCGATCACTTGCAGTTTCCCGCAGGCATTCCCGAGCGCATCGCGGAACAGATGAAACAAATTGCAGAAACGATAGTGGACAAGGTCGGATTTCGCGGACTGCTGGCCATTGAATTTTTCCTCACCACCGACGGCCAACTCCTCGTCAACGAAATGGCACCCCGCCCCCATAACAGCGGCCACCACACCATTGAGTGCTGCGCGACCAGCCAGTACGAGCAACTGCTCAGGACTGTTCTCGATCTCCCGCCGGGCGATACCGCAGCCTCCAGGAAAGGAATCATGTACAATTTACTCGGCAGTCCCGGATATACAGGACCGGCCAGATTGAAAGGGGTGGAGCAACTTTTTGCCACAGAAGACGCCCACCTCCACTGGTACGGGAAAAAACAAACCAGGCCCTTTCGGAAAATGGGACATATATTGCTGGCCGGGAGTGATATGGGGGTATTGCGGGAGAGGATGGAGAGGTTGAGGGAGGGGTTGAGGGTGGTGGTTTAGCTTGGCTTCGGCTATTTCGACTGCCGCTTACTTCGGCAAGCATCTCGACTTCGCTCGATACATCGCTCAGCACATCGCAACACAACGCTTGTTTCGACAGGCTCAACACAACGCATCAGGCGCTTGTTGCGGACAAGTATCGCACTTGGTTTTGGTTCCAATATGGTAGGATCAATGGTTGAGCTCCTTTTAGGTGAACCCTAAAGTATGCCTTAAATTTTCACCCATTGTCGCTATTATTGTCACTGTTTCCTGCAAATCTGTGGAATTGATTACAATAATGACAACATTTGAGGGGGGAATTCCGGGTTTGAGGCCGGGAAGGGGTGCTATGGTGGGTTTGAGTGTGGGGTGAATTGGTGGTGATGGGGATGAGGTTGGTCTAGAAGGCTACTGGGGTTGTAATTCCAGTATGGTATGCGCATCTCGCCAAACCATTGCTAAGTATGGGAGTGCAAAGACGTAGTGATATCCCAATGATTTATGTAACATTTGCAAGATTGGTCTAAAATGTTTAGCTTTGGGCATGAAAATTTTTACCGGAACGGTAAGCGGAATGAATCCTGCGAGACAAAAGGGCCAAATTGCAACTTGCTATTCAGGCGGTTGTAAGCATGGAATCCGAAAAGGGGTTGATTTGGCCGGGGATGGCGTCCACTGCAGTCATGGTGTCGATACCAGTAGTGGGCCTATAGAGGCTCGATCCTCTTTGGATGG
Source organism: Saprospirales bacterium (assembly GCA_007695035.1). GTDB lineage: Bacteria > Bacteroidota > Bacteroidia > Chitinophagales > Saprospiraceae > PWJY01. The sequence goes on from REEO01000065.1 coordinate 29,849, forward strand.
TTTTAGAAAGTTAACTGGAGGGAGAACCTTCGTATATATTCCTGAATGGGAGCAAATACGAATAAAGGTTGCGGGTATAAACAAGTTATCGCTCAGTGTAAAAGCCGACCCGCAAATGGCACATTTGGTTTTTTCTGACACTCAAGCCAACGCTCAAAAAACCAAAAGAGCCATTTTTTTCCATCGCTTGACAGACCAGTCAAAATAATTTATTACTTTTGACCAAAATCAGACAAGT
>REEO01000061.1 GCA_007695035.1 Saprospirales bacterium
CGTCGATCATTGCATCAAATATAGCACCCTGCTTGGACATGGACAAGCCTTTGACCGAATTTGCCCGGGTTTCGGTCATGAATTTGAGATGACTGAGGCTTCCGTCCTCCCAGAAGCAAAAATCCTTTACTTTTCCTTCCGATAACTTTCAAAAGGATCTTTATTGACCTCAACCTTTTCAATGGCTCCTTCCTCCGCATAAAATGCCCAGTGAATATGGGGCACTACCAATGAATCCATAACCAGGAGCTCCCGCTCTTCTATCATGGGCTTATGATCCACCATTGGTGCCCTGAATATCTTGTGGTGCTCGCGGTAGATGACTTCAACGTCATTTAAGAGCAGTATCTCACTGTCACCCTGACCGGTTTCCCAATAGGTTTGCTCCATGGTGGGCAGGTGAAGGCTGTACAACTCCCCGTGAAAATAAAGCCGTTGATCGTATTCTCTCCATTCAAAAGGAATGCCGTACTTACCATGATCGAAATTCCTGGAATCTAAACTAAAAATGTTGTAATCATAGACCCGCTCTCCCGGGCTTGGGGAATAGTAATCAGGATGGTAGTGCCCTCCCTCTGATCTGGGCGGCCGACGATACCCAATCGATCCATAAACCCAATCATTGTGCAAATAACTTAGTCTTGTGCCCAATCCCCCTTCTAGTGAGAAAGAATCAATTAATCCATTATTGTAGTCAAATAGCATAAGGTTGGCCCCAATACCTGCGGTGTCGTTGAATGCATCAAAATATCCGAAATTTGATGAGCTACGAGTTATTAAATATTGATCGTTCACAAGCCGGAAAAATATATCGCCATTTGGTTCTTGTAAATCACAGGGAAAGCTAAACATATAAGGAGGATTAATAATACGGTCATAGTAAATATGGACATCACAAACATCACCCGAGATAAAGACTGGAGCTTTTATATGTCTGGGTTGGTTTAATGCAGTTCCTGCACCTCCTTCGTCGATATAATAATAATCTTCAAAGTTTATACCATCTACCCTATTAAACTCAAGGTCTTTAAAAATATGTCTGGAATTGTCTTCCTCTCTAACAAAAAGGAAATTATTTAACAACATGCCGGTTTTCCTGGATTTCAATAATTTGGGCCAGGATGCAAGTCCATAATCTCGTCCTTGAAAGTAAAAATGATTTACTTCAATTTCTTTACCGTAATTCACTATGGATTTTCGATAAAATCCGCTATGTTCAAGTCTTTCCAGGATAAAAATCAGCTTTTCACCCGGGTAGTGCTTTATCCAGTCCACCCAACCTACTATGCCTTTATTTGGCTTGTAGTTCAAAGTGTCAGCTATCATCAGGCTGTCGGAATCAATAGTGTGAAGCCTGGTGAGATAAAAATTATCAGGGGGGCCATATAAAACATAATCGATTTCAAATCTATAGGGTACGTTGGATTCCACCAGGTAAAGTACTTTGTGATGTTGTTTGGTATCTTTGGTATAAGTTTTCTCTAAAAAGGGAATCCCAAAGCTACCCCCCATTAGTACCCCTATTGAAATTATTAGAATTTTAATTGAATTTGAATGCATGTCCTTCTTTTGTTATTAATGATTCGGAACGTTTTCGTTACTTATGGAGATAATATATAGGTTCTCGTCAGTGCCATTGGTAACTGCATGATTGATTTTCCAATTTTGACCTATTTTTATGTCTTCTTCATTAACAACATCTACCAATTCCAGGAATCGTTTAATAGGACTACCAAGTCCATTATACCTTCTTAATATTTCGCCATCGAGAAACGACCTTTTATCTCCAGTTACTAAGTTAGGAAAATATTCATTATATTTATCAATGGCACCATGATTGTTGGATATCAAGAAGTTGTCAGTAAAATATTCACTTCCCTTCCATACCCAGGTTACATCGCCTATAATCGTGTCGTTAGGAGTTACAGTAAGATTAGATTGGTTACTCTCATCATCGTCCCAATTCCAGGCTTGATAAATTAATGGGCGCAAATGCCCCCTGGCATTACTCAAATATTCACCAACCAGTCTATGGTAGGCTTCGTGAATATTTGCCTTCCAGTTCCACATGCCTATCGGATGTGGTTTTTCATTGTCTAATTGAGTTATTCCCCATCCACAAGGGGGGCCTCTATTAGGTGTTCTACTCCAAGCTTCCCATTCCAAATCACCATTTACATCTTCAAAATTCGACGAATACGGATTAAATTGTCTCATTTCAATACCTGGTGCTTTGTTAGAGGCAGATTCATGCAACGCCAACTTTTTAAAAAACCACAACTCATTATATGGGTCTTTATCTAAATGTTGAAGAACAGTAACTATTGAAGGGTTTGTTCCAACTATTGAGAAAGGGTAGAAAAAAACCAGATTATCCGAATCATCAAAGACACGGATTTCTGCTTTACCACCCTGAATAACATCCCATTCATTGCCCCAATGAGTTTCGGTGCCAAATTCGAACATAAAATAGTTAAAAAGGTGAAAATCTTCTATAGTTCTTACTATTGTGTCCCTTCGATGTCTATCTGGATTTCCATTTGCATCTACTATACAATTGCGGGCAAAATATATTGTTAATTCTGCTGATAAATTCATACATAATTCAGAGATTTCAGTAAAACATTGAATTCCAACAACTGGCATACCAGGTTCCTTGCTAACTGTAATGATTTCGAAAGAATCCTGGACAAAGGTATTTCCTAAACATATATCACAATTTATATCTATAGGTGTAAATTGCCGTGAAGATCCCCCTCCTAAAGCCTCCTGACAGCAATTCATTTTTCTATCAATCAGTTTAATTAATTCTGACATAAAATATTTATATCCAGGAACAATATTATTCATTGAATTATTACCGGAAAACTCAAGTTCCATCAAAAATACAATACCATCTATGTAAATAGGGGTAATCTGGTCTAAACAATTGGATTCCGGCAACTCCACCTCCACCCACACTTGCTTCAAATCTCCCTGATCGTCCATCTCTCTGCCAAAAAGCAGATAATACGGAGTGGTTATGTGATTGTCTATCGCATCGCTGATCACCTGTGGTATCCCCCCATCCATGGAGGTGTGGTGCGAGTAAAACCCCAGGTCGTATACGGCGAAGTCGGCCTGGTAGGCTGAGGGCAGGGTGCTTTGCAGGGCGGTGGATGCGGACTTTAGGCTGTCGTAGACGAAATGGGTGGTGTCCTGGGCGTAGCCGGTGGCGTCGGGCAACTGCACAAAGGCCGACTGGCTGTGGAGGGTGCCGGGGAGCAGGCTTAGTATGTAGATTAGGACGGGAAAGAGGTAGTGGTGGAATTTTTGCATGGTGATAGTATTGGTTAATTACTACATCACTGTCATAGACTGTTTAGTAGCATCAAATATAGCACCCTGCTTGGACATGGACAAGCCTTTGACGGAATTTGCACGGGTTTCGGTCATGAATTTGAGATGGCTGAGGGTGCCGTCCTCCCAGAAGCAAAAATCCGCTGTGTGGGGCAACTCCACCTCCACCCAAACCCTCTTCAACCGCCCCTCCCAATCCATCTCCCTGCCAAAAAGCAGATAATACGGAGTGGTTATGTGATTGTCTATCGCATCGCTGATGACCTGTGGGATGCGTCCACTCATGGAGGTGTGGGTAATGTTACATGGGAAATTTCTCATCTGGACCACGGATTTCTTTCTTTAGGAGTCCAGGTAAAATCAAAGCACTCTCTCTTGCCGGAGTCTGAGGATAGGCAAAACTCTTCCTCATTGATTCTTCTATATCTGACACTTTCTACAAAGAACCTGTCACTGCAATCATATGGTTTAACAACATTTCGCTTGCAAATGAATATACCAAATGAGGAACAAAACATGAGACTATCCAAACCTGCTACAATAGGTTTTGCATTCCTTTTTGTCCTTTCATGTACTTCCAAGTTATTTAGAACTTTGGCAAGCTTATCCAAATCTCCTTCTTTGTATCGCCTGATGAAAAGAACCAAATCTACTCCTTTGCAATTGCTAAATTTAAACCCATCAGGATGCCTTCCACCACCGTGATAAAATTCACCACCTATTACCCTATAATTAATATTGCCCACCCTTGATGTCTCATTCGTAGACTTAGGAAGTGTTATGAGATATAAAAACAATACAACAAGGCCGGTTCCTAATGCTGTCAATCCAAGAAGGGAGATAACGAACCACATTAGTATTTTAAGGGCCTTTTTCATTTAAAATCAATTTTGCGAAATACTTTCCTTTATTTCCAATAGGCCTCATCTGTAATGTGGGTTATTCCTCTCTTTGGGTGTCCATGTAAATTCAAAGCACTCTCTATTACCGGAGTCTGAGGTTAGGCAAAACTCGTCCTCATTGATCCTTTTGTATCGGACACTCTCTAAAAAAAACCTGTCACTGCAATCATAATATTTTACCACATTTCTTTTACATACTGCAACACGAAAAGAATTACAATACATTAGACTATCCAAATGTGCAACTACAGGACTTGAATGTCTTGTTGTTCGTTCGTGGATTTCAAAATCATTAATCACTTTTGCCAGTTTACCCAGATCGCCTTTATTATACCTACTTACATAAAAGTAAATAGTTGTTGCAGAACATTCCCTAAATTTTTTACTACTGTCAAACTCAGCACCTATAACTCTATATCTAATACTGTCCACCCTTGATGTCTCATTGGTAGTCTTAGGAAGTGTTATGAGATACATAAGCCACACTATAAGTCCGGCTCCAAGTATTGCCAGGCTTAGAAGGGAGATAATGACCCATTTTAATACTTTAAGAGTCTTTTTCATTCTATACAAATTGTAAACTCCCTCTCAAACTCAATTTTGTGATAGACTACCGGGTGAAATGCATTAAAGTTACAGCAGTATCCATTTCTGTAATGTTGTAAAATCCATTGCCATGGCAGACCGGGAATTTGCCATCTTTCATCTGTTCCCAATCCAAAACAATCAACCAGGGTGAAAATAAATTTAATCTCAATATACTTACCTGAGCAATCCTGGTTGTTAACTTCCCTGTATTTTACCACTCTGATTTCTCGACCTTGAGTACCACCGAACATTTGAAGGGTCCATAATGAGGAGGGAAATGATACCCCAGAAAGATTTGGGTTCGGAGAAGAAGATAATAATAAAAGGTCATGATAAGGTTCACTGGATATCCCATTTAAATCTCCATAATCAATTATGTAATTCTTAAGCCAATCCTCCGAGGCATCCAATCTACTTTGTATTTTATCATCTGAATACAAGGCCTCAGAAACTGAACTACTCGCAGGCCATACCAAGGGTTGACCTTGACCATAAATGAATGAATTAAACACTAAGTCCTTCTCTTCCTGAAATGATGTCCCGGCGCCAAACCACCTGTAAAACCACTTTATAATATCATTGGTCGGAGTGTCTTTTTTATGCCCAATTGAGTAATCATAGCACCATCTGCATGGAAATTTTCTGTACCTATTTCTAAGTATTGGGCCAGGGGGATAGAAGATATCCTCGTATTCTATTTTAGCTGCAACTTGTTGTCCTATCAGGTATTGATCGGGATCGTGGTCCGTTGGATATGGCGTGCTAACTTCTACAGTATCAAGCTTCACCCAATTGCCATTTTCTATTCTCCATCCGAAATAGGTACCATTGTTATCCGGTGCGATTTCATACATACCTTCATATGCATCGGATGAGTTTGGATCTGTTAACTCGTACTCATAAATAGTTGGTGATGTTTGGCCCGGGAGCATTCCGGGGTTCAGCGGAACAGGAATATCTTCGAGGTTGCCAAAGGTGGCATACAAATACCTGGAAAAAAGAAGGTCATTGCCACTGCCATCCGAATTTTGCCACAAATGCTTCACAATTACCAATTCATTTTCTTCAATATCAAAGCCTGAATTGAATAATTCAATTGCCTCCTGGTTTGATGATCGCAATGCAGAAATTGGCGGGGAAGAGCATAAATTATCATTAGATAATAATACACCTACCAAATAATCTTCCGGTGCATCAAGTCCCTCTATTTCCCACAATAGTGAATTAAAGGGATCTATATTTTTATCCAAAATTTCAGGCATATTTTCATCTCTGCTGCGGTAAACATAATCCGAAAAGTTCTTCACAAGGGGATTGATATCATTGTCCAGAATCAGGGGATTGCCAAAAGTGTCCAAAAGAATCTCAATTTTTTCTTCAGTATACCCTTCGCCCCGATAGTATTGGAGTATATCTTCAGGATTGGGACATTCAGCGCATAATGGATCACCAGATATACAGCAATCTTTAATTGATTCAACAATGTCCTTTACTTTTTCAACTGACATCTGTAACAACTCAGCAGGCAAAATATTTTTGGAGCCAGCTTCATTAACCAGTGAATCAACAAAGTATTCAACTGATTTTTGACTAAGTACCCAATTGGTTTCCGTCCAACAATTCAAGTCACCCCCCTCGGGCAACTCCACCTCCACCCAAACTTGTTTCAAATCTCCCTGATCGTCCATCTCCCTGCCAAAAAGCAGATAATAAGGAGTGGTAATGTGGTTGGCTATGGCTTCACTAATGACCTCCGGTATCCCCCCATCCATAGAAGTATGGTGCGAATAGAATCCCAGGTCGTACACGGCGAAGTCGGATTGATATGTTTGCGGCAGGGCGCTTTGCAGGGCGGTGGATGCGGACTTTAGGCTGTCGAGGAGGTGTTGAGGGGTGTTGTGGGCGTAGCCGGTGGCGTCGGGCAACTGCACAAAGGCCGACTGGCTGTGGAGGG
>REEO01000105.1 GCA_007695035.1 Saprospirales bacterium
ATCATGGCTTTTGCCCTCCGATAGTAGTTGGCTAATCCTTTATTACGGATCAAAATCCTTTTGCCATCGAATTCAAATCCCAGATAATCAAATGTAGTTCTCTTTTCATTAGAATCCATAATTTTCCAGTGGAAATGGCTATTTTGATCGCATCGGTGCAAAGATAATTCCTGGACTTTATTCTCCTGGATAGGAAGCTTGTACTTATCCCCTTTCAAAACCAGCTCCATTAAGGCTTTAATTGCAGTTGCATACTCCGGACGACAAATAAATACGATATCATCGGAATATCTCCGGTAAATGCCTCCAACTTCGTGGAGTAGGTTGCTAAATGCCCGATCAAAATCCAGAAGGTATAAGTTTGATAACACTGAACTTATTGGAGACCCCTGCGGTATCCCTCTTGTTCTCTTACCACCGGGCTCCTTAAAAGGATTGGTTCTGACCAGCCCCTTATTTACAACTCTCTCTTTAAACTCACCACCACTTTTACAATAAGCCTGGATGTTTTTTTCTCTCAAATACCTAAATTTCTTGATTTTGAGTTCTGGAAATTCCTCAATAATATCTGATACCTCTACAAAATTAAACCTGGTAATGGCTTTGAATACTGCATAGTGGTCTGGTTCAAGTGAGTTTCCCCCATAAAGCTTTGCCCAAACCCTTTTTAATAATTTATGGTCAAGTGAGTCAAAAAAGTCACTGATATCTAGTGACACCGCTTTTAAATTGTCCTCCCTGGAATGCTTAATGAAATCAAATACTTCCTTTGCAAAATCTATATTAGATTTGCCTGACTTAGAGTTTTTAGATAGCTTTATGGAGCGATACCCAATGACCGCATCTGATAAAATGGAATCCTTTTCATAAAAGGCTTCGAGCTTTTTACTTAATAAGTGGGAGTAATAAGCAAATATCTGGCTATCGAGATGATTGGCATAAAAAATTTCTCTTCTCTTAACTTTATCTCGTTCCCGAGCTACCATCTTATATTTCCTCTTACCACCTTCTATCCATTTTTTCCTTGATTTGAGGATCGAATAGTGTAAAAAGGGAAAGAATTTGTGCGATTCTACCGATTCAGGGTTTTGAACATACCCTATAATAAATCCTAAATCCCTTTGCGTGAGCTTAGGACTAAAATGTATATACTGCCTTAATTTAAGCCATGATCTAGCCATAATTCTAATTAAAAAGGGGCAGATGACAGCGGGACTTCCAAATTTCTCGAATTAGAGAAATTACCGCCCTAGTTAAAGGACATCCCTTTCGGAACATTACAGTTGTTAAGTATATAGAAATGAATCTACAAACGAAACTATGCTTGCCCACAATGATCAGCCTCACCCCGAAAGTCAAATTAATGACCGCCTTGGTGAACTTAATCATCATATGATTAATCAATACCCAATTGTATGATCAAAAATCTAGAACACAATTCGAGCTGGACTTTGTCATCTGCCCAAATAACAAAAAAGTTTGGGGTCAAGAAAGTTCCAATACAGGAAAATATTTCCATAATAATAAAACCGGGATTCTTATTTGATGGTTAAACTCACCTTAAGAGATGACAGCACGGGAATCATTTATTCCTCACCCCACCCTCAAATAACTCACCTCACATGCTCTGCACTTCCTTCGGGATTGATCCAGTTCGGAAAGGTCCCAGTAGTTGGTTCCCTTTTGATAGATGTCTAATCCGCGACCGGGGATGATCTTCCAGCCGTTATTGGATTCTATATATCGGTCATGAAGAAATTCGTCGAATTGCCAGGTAAAGTGGATTCCTTCCTGAAGAAGGGATTCTGCAATTAGACAAAAGTTTTCTTCAGCCTTTTCTTTAAAACCCTCTGAATAGTAAGTTTTCAACTTTACTGTTACAATTTCGTCCAGGGGCTTGTGGTCGCTGATGACTTTCATGAGTTCCATGAGGTTGCGCATCTGGTAAGGCAATCGGATGTAGGGATCGGCTATCTCAATGGTGGTTCCACCCCGGAGGTAGGGACCAAACAAGTCTTCATATGTGACGCCGATTTGGTTGTCCCGAATTTTTACCTGACCTTCTTTGGTCTCCTCTACTTTAATGTCAGCTTGTTCTAATAAGGATGATTCCTTTGCTTCCTTCGGGGTCTCTTTTAGTTCACCCTCCGATTTAACAGGTTGGCTGCGCTTTTTTTTCTTTCCAAAATTGATATCCTCCAATAGTTCAATTTCTTTAAACTCCTTACTTTGACCGGGAGCGTACTGAAATTTCAATTCTTCAAAAGTCTGGTCTAGTCTCGCTAACTGGTTTTGGATGCGCTTTCTCAATTCCATGGAGAACTCCAGTAATTCCAAAAGCTCTTCTCTCGTAAACTGGCCATCCGGATGTATGATCTTTAAGAGGCCGGAAAGGGTCTTATGGACAGCTGTCCTATCTCTGGTCGTCAATTCACTGTTTAGCTCAAAATGGGATCGCGCGAGGATGCTAAAATCTTCCTTTCTCAAAAACCTAAGGATTTCTGCGAGGTAGTCGACTATGAATCCGTACTGGTCGCTAAACATCTGGGTGCGGAGTTTTTCCACTTCCCAGCCCGGGAGATAAGCATGCATACGGTCTAAAAAGGCGGAGTCTTTGTAGGTATCCGGCAATGAGTCAAATAAGCTGCTGTGATTCATCATGTACTCTACGGGATGGTCGGTGTTCCCAACAAAAGCCATGCTCGCGGAGGCCGTTAGTACATCTGTTCCTCTGGAAAAAGTCTTATTCGCCATGTAGTTTTTCATGATATCAACCAGACCGCGATCGACACTTTTCTTTTTTCCTGCAAATTCATCGTAGGCAACTACATCCCAATGACCTACCAGCCCAATATCTTTGGTGTTATTATTGATAAAAAGTTTGGCCTTGGTAACCTCTCCGCCGGATATCAAAATTCCATGGGGCGAAAGTTCACTGTAAATGTGTGATTTACCGGTGCCTTTAGGACCCAATTCCATAATATTGTAGTTGTTTTCAACGAAGGGGACGAGGCGGCACAATTGAAGCAACTTGTTTCTGAAGCTGAATTCCTCCGGATCCAGGCCAATGGTATGCATCAACAAGTCAATCCACTCCTCGCGTGAAAATGCTTTCCGGGCTTCCTTAAACTCCTCAATGTTTACGCTGCTGATTTGAATGGGTTTTAGACTTTCTACCACCCAGGGTTTTACCTTTTTATCATCAATTACTACATACCCCACATTAATGATGCACCATACGCCATTGGTCAACAATTTTTGGTTTTCATTGATGATTTCATCTCCTACAGGGACTTTTTTGAGTCCCAGATTTAAAAAATTCAACTCATAGCGGTCCTCATTATCGTTTAGGTGGGCTTCTACTTTGTCAATTACCGTATGGCTCCCCTTCTCCCTGATTTTCGATTGGATCAATTTGGCTTCATCCCGGTGCACGTAGTGCGAAGAGAGGATTTTTTTTACCAATTCCATTCCGTGGTTTATGGTGTCGGTATCATCTGATGCACAATACTGGCCGAGAAGGTATTCCAATACATAGGTGGGTACGACGGCATTCCCTTTGATCAATTTGGTCAAATCCTTTCGCACCACCTTGCCGCCAAACAAATTATTGGCTTTTATATTCAATTCGTCTTTCGCTGTTGTCATAAGTCAAAGTCAAAATCTGAGTTCACAGAAATATTCAATATGTAAACAAAATCTTTATAGTGTCTCCAGTTGTCGCTGTCCACCGGCTCCTGCAGTACAAGTTTCACGTATTGCTTGTTGTACTTTTCAGCCACATTGGGTTTTAAATGGAAAAAGTGCTGCTTTTTGCGTTGCCGATCCAGCTCATCATCAAATTCAAAATTACCAATAAACACATCACTGATGACCTTGCCATCCTCTGTCTGTAAAAAAGATTTGATTCTACGACTGTGGACATAATCGGTAATGACCTCACTTTGAATAAAGGTTATCGGCAATATATTACTGGTAATCTTTTCGGTCGACTTGATGATGTCAATATCTACCTGCCGTGCGGTCTCTTCTCTCTTTTTAGAGATAGTTAATACCGGAATAACCAGTTCCTGCAGACTCATCCCACCATGCACATACCTTGAACCGGCGCCCCTTACGCGAAATCGATTCATATACTTTGGAACCAGCAGCTCAAAATCTCCTTCCAATTCTAAATCCTCTGCTTTAAAGTGCATGCATTCACTTTCAGTTTTCAAGCCTTTGCCGAGGGCAAATCTCCTGGATACCGACCAAACTTCCTCCCCCTGAACTCCTTCCACATTGAAATCCGCTTTTGACAGGGGTTCATTCTCATAGAGAAAACCGTGGTCCGCAGTAATTACAATACGAGTAATATTCATATTAGTGAGGCTCTTGCACAGGTTGATTAGGTAGTCAAATTCTTCTTCTACCGCATCAAACACCCGGTGTTCTGTAACCTTGTCGTCACCCTCTTTGTCAATGGCATTGTGGTACACGTAAATTAAATCGTATTTTTTCACAAAATCCCTGCCTTCCGTCATGGTGGGCATTTGCATGATGTCTTTTGCATTCACAGCAACTGCAGAAACTTTGGAGTGTTCTCTCAGTACCTTTCCTCTGCCCTGCAATCCCTGGGTAGATAAATCGTTTGCGAGAACGTGAGTCCCCTGGTCTTCAATCCTAAGTTTGTTGTGTGGAAGTAAAGCCGCCATTCCCAATTGGGTGTAGGAGGGAACTTCAGATACAGCATAATCGATAGAAGCCTCGAACCGCTTTTCCTTTCGAAATCTTTCCATCAGCTCCATACCTGCCTCATATCTCAATCCATCGCTGATAATAACCACCGTCCTTTGCTTTTCAAGCAGGGGTTGTACGGTGCGGGTAAAGAACTGCCGTTGACGGTCGGTATTGAAGGGAAGTTTCCATCCATTGGAATCAATCAGCCCTTGCCATGCAGTGGACATATTCAACAGGAAAACGTTACTGTATCTCTTGTTTATTCTGTCGTAAAGGGACTCAAAGACTTTGTTTTGCCGGGCATTCCGATGAAAATAAATAAATTTGCGGTAGTAGTAATCCACCCGGGACCATTTTTTCCGATAGCTCTCCAGACCGTCTTTGAAATCGCTAAATCTTATATCTTCTGCTTTCAACATAACCATCCAGAGGCGGAGACCGTGGTCCAACGCAAGGTAGAAATAGCTCAAATCACCATACCAAAAGGAAATCTTCTTTTCCTGAATATAGGACAATGCCTCCTCTATTTCCCTTGCTGATGACATAGGCTGGGTGGCAAGATCTGAAATCGCTTTCAGTTCCGGATCCCGAAAGATGGATTCTGATGCAAGAAATTGATAGGTAAAATCATTTAGTTTCTCTTTTATGCTGAGATCCTCTCCAAGCATGATGGACCATTCCCTGAATGCCTCTTGATAGGTCAATGAATCCTGCCAGAAATTGAGCAAAAAGCTACCGGCATTGTCGGGGTCTGCATCGGGAAACAGCTTCGAGGCTCTTTTAAAAATGTGCTTGAAAAAGTCGTAAATATTCGGTTTTTCAGATGAATAGTGATAGGATCGATGAACCAGAGACCAAAAATGATCCAAAAGTTTGAAGCGATCCAATTCTTTGCTGATCTGCTCCTTGTCTCGGAGGTAAGAAGCTGCATACTCAAACAAAAAATGCTCCACTGAGCTGCTCTCCCGCCCAAAAACAACCCGAAGCATGGCCATAAGCAGCCTGCTGTTATCCACTTTCTCCGGCAAAATCTTTTTGAGTTTTTGCCTTCGCTCTTTGGAGTTGAAAAAGGACAAATGATCGTCTATCACCTCCTTGAGTTGAAGAGGCAAATCCAGTTCCTGCGCGAATAGCGAAGCCTTATCCGTACGAAATTGTGCATTGGAAAGCTGCAAATCAAGTACGAAATTCTCCTCCGGGGAAGGCTCCGCAAAGGGGAAGTACAACAAAAACTTCACATCCGGCTTCTCCTTAAGCAGAAAATACTTCAGCCCAAAGCCCGCCAGAGCCACCTCCAGCTTTTCAGCTCCGTTAAGCTCCAGTTGCTCAAACTCAGCCGAAAACTCCTTTTCCGAATCGTACCAAAACACCAATCTGTGCTTCTTGAATAACCGTTCTATTGCACTTTTTATCTCACTCATTTAGTTCCTATACTTATTAAAAATTTAAACCAGAACCTACCTAAAGATTTTTAATCAAAGAAAACGTCTGCTTCCTCAAACTGGTAATCTCCTCCGCAATCGGCACAGTAACCTCCTCCCTCACCATTCTCAAATTCCGAGCAATCATCAACTGAGTCTCAAGTTCAGCCAACGACCCCAACGTAATCCTCAAAAAATGACGAAACTCCTTAGTCCCCCTAGCCTGCCCCTCCGCTATATTATTAAGTGTCGTGTCATACCTACTTTAGGTACCCCAAGTCTCGCTCTTTTTTCCTTTTTCTTCGTTAGAAAAGCCTCACGTAGCTACGGCTATGCTGTGTTTTTCTGCCTCGATAAAGAAAAAAATAACTTCGACTTAAGTACCACAGCAGCCCTGGCAAGACACTGGGCACACTCACCGCCGCCCTCTTAATCTGATCCGTCAAACTATACAACTCCTCCCTCGGCATCTCCTCCATCACCCCATACACCGCAGTAACCAACTCCATCCCCTGCTTCCATATCCTCAAATCCTTATAATCCCTAACCATAAAAAAACCTATTTAAATTAAATAATCAACCCTAAACCAACACCATTCACCATTCACCAAAAACCAACCACCATCA
>REEO01000048.1 GCA_007695035.1 Saprospirales bacterium
CGGGCAGGAGTACGGCATCAATGACATGTACCACCCCGTTGTCTGCGGGAATGTCAGCCATGGTCACCTGCGCGTCATTGATAAATACTCCGTCGGCATTGATGGTAATGGTTACATCCTGCCCCTGGAGGGTAGTCACTTCCATTCCATCTGCGAGATCAGTAGAGAGTGCCTCAAAACCAAGTACGTGGTAGAGCAGTACAGCTTCCAAAAGGTCGGGATTTCCGAGAATTTCAGCGAGCGCTGTAGAATCTACTGCATCAAAAGCGTCGTCTGTGGGTGCAAAAACGGTGAAAGTGTCGTCAGGATTAGAGAGTACCTCATCAAGTCCTGTGAGTTCCAGTACGGCTGTGAGTGTCAAATGATCATCCGAACCATCAATAATGTCAAAAACGGTTGTCGTTTCATCCTCTGCGGGCAGGAGTACGGCATCAATGACATGTACCACCCCGTTGTCTGCGGGAATGTCAGCCATGGTCACCTGCGCGTCATTGATAAATACTCCGTCGGCATTGATGGTAATGGTTACATCCTGCCCCTGGAGGGTAGTCACTTCCATTCCATCTGCGAGATCAGTAGAGAGTGCTTCAAAACCAAGTACGTGGTAGAGGAGAACCTCATCCAAAAGTGCCGGATTACCGACGATTTCGGCCAGTGCTGCAGAATCAACTGCATTAAAAGCATCGTCTGTGGGTGCAAAAACGGTTAGAGAGTCTGCTGTTTCAAGGACTCCATCAAGACCTGAAAGAGTGAGGACTTGCTCCAGGGTGTTGTGATCAGGGCTGTCGGAAATCACATCCATTACTGTTTGCGCATTGACAAAGGTAAAAGCCCATAAGCTCAACACGGTTGCGTAAATAAGTTTTTTCATAAAAGATTTTTTTAGTGGTTAAATGATTGATTTAAAATGAGTTAATCTATGTTAAAATAGTTGACGCTGTGCACTTATACTTACCCATCCTCTGTTTATCCGACTGTAATACGGACCGGATTCAAAAATTTTGCTCATGCCTCGTATGTATTCAATACTTAGATTTGCGGACCAGTTTTCTCCGATATTTGCATTCAATCCCAGCGAAAGCCTTGCATCTATGTGTGTTTGCTGCAGTTCTGTGGTAAGGTTGGTATTGCTTTCGAGTGGTTTAAAATCAAAGGCTTCGTGCCCTGGATCCACTTTTTTCAGGGTGTTTTGTACCACGCTCAATCTGTTTATTCCCACACCGGCAGTGATGAAAGGGGTGAAGTTCCCGCCTCTTTCCAATGGAAAATACCTCAGGGTCAGCGGGAAGCTGTAGTTTTCGATGGTGTGTTCTGATTCAAAATCTGCGAGTAAGTCAATCTCATCTCCCTCAACTTCGCTATTTCTAATAAGTGAAAACTCCGCGCTGGCAAATCCAAAGGGTGTTGCCACCAACTCTGAGTAATTGTGCGAGTGACTCTGGGGATCTTCAGAGCTTACTCCGTATTTTAAAGAGCTGTTGTGATGAGAACTGCCAGTGGCTCGTTCGTAAACGAATCCTGCGGAGAAATCCAGTTTTGAATTAAGGCTGTAAAATATTTCCAGTCCCGCAAACCATCCCATGTCTCTTCTCGAATAATCAAAATCAAAAGCGACCAGATCCTCTCGATAGGTGGAATTGACACTGGTTGCCCACACAGCAAGCCCGGATCGCAGACCAGAACCAAAAAATTTTAGGTCATCTGCCAGAGTTTCCGTATTATCAGAGAATCTAAGGTGAATGTTTTCCTGCAAATTGTCTATATCACTTAGAGAAAAGAGACTCAGTTCTCTGGGCAAAAGTTTTTCGGTAGCTGAGATTCCGGTTGTTGAAACTTCTGCAATGTTTTTTGATAAAAAGCCTCCATCACCTGAGAAAAAGGATTCTTCAAATGATTCAAAACCCGTGCCTTCCCGGTAAAGAGGAGATTGGTCGCGGAGGTGAACCGGTTGTTGTTCTGATAATACGGGAGGTTTATCGTCAATTCCGGAAGCAACTTCTTCCGCAGTGGTTGTAAGCGATTCGCTCGCCGGGAATGTACTCTCTAACTCTACATTGGATGTGCCAGGGACCCCGGCAACAGAAGTTTGCGGTGTCATTAATTCCACGGTTCCGTCGGCTTTGTCAGCCGAGGTGCTTTTAGATTCTGCGGGTGATATCTCATAAGAGGATTCGGCCTCAGATTGCTCCGATTGTAGCGAAGTTTTGACTCCAATTTCAGATCCCAACCCAGTTAATTCGGCGATTTCGCCATTCTGGAGACCCATGTATAACAGTGTAGCACCGAGGGCCAAAGCACCCAGTAGCAGGAAGATAAAAGGCTTTCTTTTTCTCCTTTTTTCCAACAGGACTCCTTTTTCAATCGCTTTCCAGACATTCTCACCTGGCGTATTCCAGGGAGCTGGTTCGATTTCATCCTGTTGGAACCTGTTCCGCCATATTTCATCAAATCTATCCATGGTTTTGGTTCAGGACTTTTACTTGTTCTGTGATTAAACCTTGCAAATACTTTCGGGCTTTGAGCAACTGGGATTTTGAAGTTCCCACTGCAATACCCATTCTTTCTGCTATTTCTTTGTGTGAAAAACCATCTATTACGTAGAGATTAAATACCGTTCTATAACCCACCGGCATGGTTTTAATCATGTCCAGTAATTCCCGGGTTGACATTTGACTGAGCGCATCCGACTCATTGAATTCCATATGTTCAGCCCGGGAAATACTCAAGGTATAGAGTCTTTTAGACCGGATATTCTCCAGGCAAACATTGATTGCAATACGCCTGGCCCAGAACTCAAACAACCCCTTATTTGGGTCAAATTGCTCTATGTTTTTATAAACTTTTACAAATGTCTCTTGTAAATAATCCTCCGCTGTTGAACGGTCTTTGGCGTAGCGCAGACACACTACGAAAAGGTTGGTTTTATACCTTTTGTAGAGCTGCTCAAAGGAGGCCTGGGAACCTCTTTTTACTGCCTCAATCAACTTTTTATCTGTGTCTGGACCGTTCATTGTGTTGTGAATTCCATCTATATTATGGTAGGATCACATAAAAGGTTGCCTGAGGCGAAAAAAATATTACAATTGAAGATATTTCTTTCCCAGATATATGGGAGAAAATAGTTGTGGGATTTAGTAAGGCATTGAAGGTTGGGATTCGGCTATTGTATCAATGACGGTTTGGGCAAAAAAATGGCGGGAACCTTCATAAGATCCCCGCCAAAGAAGGTGATTGAAAGAATTTTTAGTCGATGAGCATTACATCTCCGCTGAAATCTCTGACTTCGCCATCGATGTAGCGCACTCTGAGGTGATACACATAAATTCCAGGATTCATTTTCTCTCCACGGAAAGTACCATCCCAGCCAGCTTCCGGATCATTGGGTTGTATATTTTCCCGTTCAAAAACTTTGTTCCCCCAGCGGTCAAAAACCCTTAGTTTTTCGACTTCAAACAAGTCCTGCTCTCCGTAAACTATAAAGGCATCATTTACCCCGTCATCATTGGGTGAAAAAGCATTGGGAATATATACATTCCGGTTGAAAATGACTGAGACTGTAATTTGATCGGAGGCGCTACATCCGTTGATGTCTGTTACAATTAGGGTTACGGTAGCAGTAGAGGGTTCTTCAAATTGTATTTCCAGCTCATCACAGGGGTCGCAAAACGGGCTTTGGTTTATTAGCCAGCGAATCAGATCAATGCGGTCAGGGCCGATGCTCACTTCGCCCTCTAAAGTGGTAGTTGACCCCACTTGAATTTCAATATTTCCACCCAGGGAAACAATCACTTGTGGTGGTTCATCAAAGGAAATCAAGGTGTCCACCTCGCAGCCGATTTCATCTGTGATTACGAGTTCGTATTCGCCAGGTCCCAATTGTCCAAAAAATCCATCCGGTGATTGTATTTCATTCAACTGGTAATTAATTGGCGGACTTCCCCCCTGGACCTCCAAAACCTCAATAAAACCATTTTCATCGCCAAAACACAACGGACCCGAGGCTTCAATCTCAAATCCTGTGATGTCATTTGGATCTCGCGTAACCTGTGCACTTTCGGTGGAAACGCAGCCGGTGGTGTTGTCTGTGACCCTGAAAATATAAACGCCCTCTTCATCTGTCACGAACAGAGTGCCTTCGGCAAGGACACTGGTGAGGTCTTCGTTGAGCCACTCGAAAGTGAGATCTTGTTCCGGGTCGAAGTCCGGGTCCCCGAGTGTGACTTCTTCTGTGATGCAGTTTAATTCCATGTCCTGTCCGGCGCTGATAGGAGGCAATTCATTCACAGTCAGCTCAAAGCTATTCTCTCCTGTACAGCCATTGTCATCGGTGACAGTGACTGTGTAAATCCCCGTTTCGCCAACACCAATACCCGCCTGGCCCTGACCACTGCTCCAGCTGTAGGAGGTAAAGCCCTGTTCAGCCTGGATAGAGGCGAATTCTCCCCTGCAGATTTCTTCAGGTCCTTCAATGGAGGGTATGATTTCCGGATTTTCTGTTACTTCAAATTCTGCAGTCCCTGTGCATCCATTTTGGTCGGTGACCGTAACTGAATAAATTCCGCCTCCTTCCACTTCGGAATTGGACATTGTACTTCCGGTACTCCACTGGTAAGCCTCGTAGATATCCGCCACCTCTATCAGGCCGGTTTCTTCAAAACAAATAAAGGCAGTGCCTGTGATCTCAGGCTCAGGTGGGTCGTATTGCTGAACTGCCACAGAAGCACTTCCTGTACAGCCGTCAGTATCGGTTACGGTCACAGAATAGGTGCCCGCTGCGGTCACTGTTATCGAAGTGCTGGTTTCTCCGGTACTCCACTCATAATCGACAAAACCGTCTCCCACATTCAATACGGTCGATTCTCCGGGGCAAAATCCGGGCTCACCCCCGATGTTTGGCTGCAACTCTTCGTCTTCTGTAATAAATACACTGGTTTCGTTCTCACAGCCATTGGCATCGGTCACTGTGACACTGTACTCGCCTTCTTCAGAAATAGTAATAGCCGGGGTGGTTTCACCGGTACTCCATTCTATTTCCGGGAAGTCATCAATTTGAAGGGTGGTAGAGAAGCCGGTGCAAAATGTGGTGGATCCCGATATTTCAATCTCCGGCAGGGAATTGACGGTAAATTGCACCTCGGTTGAATTGGTACAGCCGTTGATATCCTCCACTTCGACGGAGACCAATTGTGTCTCAGAGACGGTGATTTCAGGACCTGACTCACCGGTACTCCAGTTGTAGGATTCATAGTCATTTTCGGTGGATAGCAAACTGGTTTCTCCCTCGCATACTTCAAGGTCCCCAGCAATGTCCGGATCCGGCAAGGGGTTTTCCGTCACCTCAAATTCCGCAGTTGCTGTACATTCATTTTGATCGGTTACCTCCACAGAATAATTGCCGCCCTCAGTAACTTCAATGGTCTGTGTTTCTTCTCCATTTGACCAGGCATAGGATTCAAAAGTTTCGTTGACGGAGAGTTCAATGCTTTCGCCCGTACAAAACTCTTCTGGTCCCTCAATTAAAGGTTCCGGGTTTTCAAAGGCTTCCAGCTCTAGGGAGAAAGAATCGATACAGCCGTTTTCATCCACGATCGTGAGTTGAACAAGACCCGTTTCTTCGGCGGTCCAGTTGTTTTGGTCACTGCTGTCGGGCCAAATGTATTGGGTTATATTGTCGTTGGTTTCAAATAGGATTTCAATGGATTCACCCGGGCAGAGACCTTCTTTAGCCACTTCAAATTCTCCTGTGGGAAGTGGGTTAACGGTAACTAAAAAAGTGTCTGTCCCAAAGCAGCCTCGTCCATCGCCGACAAGCACTGAATACTCATCTTGCTGGTCCACTAAAATCGAATCCTCCTCGCTCCCGGTGCTCCATTCGACTTCGGCAAAAGCATCGGACAGGCTGAGGTTGGCGGTTTGGCCTTCGCAAATTTCCCCAGGTCCTATTATTGAGACATCCAGGTCATCGGCAAGAGATATTTCGACCGAGTTGGTGCCTGTACAACCCAGTTCATCGGTGACCTCAACTTCTACTACGCCTTCCGTATTCACCTCAATGGAGAAAGTGTTTTCTCCTGTACTCCAATTCACTTCCACAAAATCCTGTGAGACTGAAAGTTCGGTGAATCCGTCTTCACAAAAGACACGGGATCCCATTATTTCTGGTATAGGGAGGAATTCCTCGCTAATGTTGATTATCGTATCCGATACACAGCCAATGCTGTCAACCAGAGAAATTTCAACCGGGCCTGCCTCATCTATTTCGAATTCTGCACCACCGGATTCGCCATTCCAGAATATTTCGCTGAATGGACTCTCAACTTGAAGTGTGGTTGTTCCTCCTTCGCAGATATAGTCGTTTCCACTGACATCAATGCCAGTTCCCTCTGTAACGATTACGGTGATACAGGAATCCGAGGTGAGTTCCGGGCAATCAATCTCCTCAAATTCCGCGCAGATGGTAACCTCACCGGCCTCTTCAAATTCGATCATGGCTGAATTGTCTGAGGTGGATATAATGGAGGCTGCGCCTTCAATAGACCAATTTACAGAATAATCCGGAGAGGCGTTTAGCACAGTTGCCTCCTGGACGGTATTTATGCATATTTCATCAGAAATCGTTGGAATGGGGTCCGGCGGAGATTCAAATTTGGCCGGTAAGGTAAAGGTAGCGGTGTCGGTGCACACCAAATCTCCAATTGTTCCGGTTAGTACCAGGGTGTAGGTGCCCTCCTGGTCAACAATGACGTTGGGTCCCATTCCCCCCGGTAGAGGGTCTCCATCCAGAAGCCATTCGTAACCAATAATATCCACCGGGGTGGAGAAATCGTCATTCATAAATACATCTTCAAAGGAAGAAAGTGTGATCTGTTCTTCCGGGCAGCGAAGGGTATCCTCGGAGGCCTGGATGAGTTGAATAAAAACCATCTCCCTGAATATAATCCAATAGGTGCTATCGCAACCAAATTGATCCTCGGCCTGAATCAAATACTCGCCTGGGGAAAAAATAGTCTCCCCGAGGGGTGGATAGAAAAATGGGAAATCATCGATACATACAAAGGTATCTCTGGGTTCAGGCGCATTTTCGATCACGTTGAGTTCCAGGGTTTTTAATGTGTCGCAGCCTTCAGGAGAGGTGACAATGTAAGACTGAGGACCCGGATCAAAGAAGGTAAACCCATCCACTTCAAATGGAAGGTCCGCTGCACATATATTAAATTCTCCCAGGAATTCCTGAGGGAATACTACTTCCACGGTCATGCATATGGGTTCCGGGTCTGCGGAGACCTCTATACAAGGTGGATTGCTCGCATCCACACAGAGTTCAAAGCTTCCCTCCACATCCCAAAATAGCTCATTGGAGGGCTCCGAAGTGAGGTCAATCTCGTTTCCATTTATATACCAATGGTATTGGGTGGCGGCCTCCAGGTCATCGACAGTGAAAATCTCAGATGTGCCCACGCAGACGGTATCAGGACCATCTATGGGGTTGGTCCAATCCTCTATTTCGGCACTTCCGCAGGTGCCGACTACATTGATTGTTACGTCGCAAAAGGAGCCAGCACATCCATCCACCAAAATATAATACACCTCTCCTAATACAAGTCCACTCATAGAGAGGGTTTTGTCGTCTTCATTGCCGCAATCGGTAACATTGCAAGCCACGGAATTGAAATTGACACAATCTTCATAGACCACTATTTGAATGCCATCCACTTCATTGCATGCTCCCTGACAGGAAGGTGGGCCGCTACAAAAAAATCCTGTACAACCCGGCTCGCAGTTCGTCAGTTCTGCATTTAGAGTCAGGTCTTCACACCAGGCTATAAAAGCAAACCAGGTGGGATTATTGGGTACACCCTGCCCATTGCAAAGAGGACTGGGTCCATTTTGAGGGTGTTGAAAATCCGACATTGAGTAAGTAAAACCATCCAAATCATCAATGGTACACAGTATTGGTGCAGTATCGCATTGGCAGGTAGCCTGGGTGCCATCGTCGCAGGGGTCGGGCGGTGAGGTGATTTGCGAATGGACCATTCCGATCTGAAACAGCGCCAATGTCGTAATAATACTGAAAGTTCGTAAGGCATTTACCCGCCTTAACGAAAATTTGCTCGGCGAGATAACACTTTTAGAGGCGGCAATGTAAGAACGTCGAAAATCAATGCAGGAGTAGATATGTTGCATAAGCGAGTAGAAGATTTTAGATCAATATTTATAGAATTTTGTAGCAAACACATGAGGGCATAAAACTCCATGTCTTTTGAATTCATCTATCCAAAAGCTGTGAAAAGTTCGATCTGTTAGGCTTGATTTATCCCTTCAATGAAAACTCAAAATAAACAATTTCCAACAGGGTATTGTCATAAGGAAAAATTAAACCGCATTAACTTTCGATGAGCGCACGTCTTCAATCGATGAATGAGAGGATTTGATCGGCCAACTCCATTCCGATTCGCTGCTGCGCTTCTGAAGTGGAGGCTCCTGTGTGCGGACTGACAGAAATTTTAGGATGTGTTAACAATTCAGGGCGGGGTGTGGGCTCTCCGTCGAATACATCCAGGCCTGCCCCTGCTACCTGTCCGGATTCAATGGCGGCAAGAAGGTCAGATTCATCAATTACTCCTCCCCGGGCAGAGTTGATAATTATGGCGCCTTTTTTCATCATATCAAATTGCTCACGGGCGATAACGGGCTTCCCGGTGGAGGGAACGTGCACGGTAATGAAATCTGCTCGAGGCAACATATCTTCAAGTCGCTCGGAGGTCAGACGTACGATCAGGTTGATCTCGTCGCTTTTGTAGAGGTCTATCTTGATATTGGTTGTATCGACTTTTGGATCGACTGGTATAACCTCCATGCCGAGACCGAGACCAATTCTCGCCACTTCTTGCCCGATGCGTCCGAGGCCAATAATTCCCAGGGTTTTTCCATTGAGTTCGATGCCTTTGCTGTAGCTCTTTTTGAGCTTTTTGAACTCACTGTCTCCCCGACTGGGCATTTCGCGATTGGAGAGGTGGAGGAATCTGGCCAGTGAGAACATATGACCAAAGGCCAATTCAGCTACGGACTTGGAGGACGCAGCGGGGGTGTTGAACACCTTGATTCCCAGGTCATGTGCTGCGTCAAGGTCGATATTGTCCAGTCCGACACCACCGCGCCCGATCATCTTTAGTTGGGGATTGGCTTTCATGATTTCCCTGGTCACTTTGGTAGCACTTCGCACCAATAACACCTGATAAGGATCGAGCCCATCCTTTAATTCCGATTGCTCTATCTTTTGGGTGTCAACCTGATGTCCTGCTTGTTCCAGTGCGTTTTTTCCGTCGGGGTGAATGCCGTCATTGGCCAATATCTTTATCATAATTTATATTTTTTGCAAGTGTAACTAAAAAGCCCCATTGGGCCAATTTTTTCGGGTGATATTTTTGTAACTATCAAATCGGATATGTAAAACCTGTCTCTTTTACTCTTCCGTCTTCTTCGGTGAAGAGAGTTGTTTGTAAAAATCGGTCCAATCCTCGCGCTTTTTTAATACGATTTCGACGTATTCTTTCCACGGGTTCATGTCGGAATCCTTGTTTTTCACAATGGCCCCTTCCAGTCCGATTGCGAGGAATTTTGGTTTGATGGTGCCGTCGTCAAAATAGGTGCCCATGGCGAGTGCATTGTCAACCACGGAGATAATTTCCGCAGTGCTGAGGGTCGAAGTCACCTTTTTTAGGGCGGTTTGCCCGTCAACGGTTTTGCCCTCTCTCAACTCTTTGAAAATGGTAATCACCTTTTTTATCTCCTCCAGGCTTTGTTTGTTAGGTTTTTTCCCACTGGCCTTGAGCAATTTGGGTGAGAGTCGATTGGTCACGATTTTTAGTTCCTCTTCTATGGATTCCGGCAGCGGAAGAATGACATTGTTGAATCGCCGTTTTAGCGCTCCCGACATCTCGTGGATGCCCTTGTCTTTGTCATTGGCGGTGGCTATCAGATTGAAACCCTCTGCTGCAAAAACTTCTTCATTCAGTTCCGGTATGGGGAGGCTGCGCTCGGACAAAATGGTTATCAGAGCATCCTGAATTTCGAACGGCATTCTGGTCATCTCCTCTATTCGGATAATTTTCCCCGCCTCCATGGCACGCATTACAGGGGAAGGCACAAGGGCCTCTCGCACCGGACCTTGGGCCAATAAAATGGGATAATTCCAGGCATATAGTAGTTTGTCCTCATGGGTTCCTGCGGTTCCCTGCACCAGCAACCTCGATGTACCGGAAATGGCCGCTGCAAGGTGTTCGGATACCCAGGTTTTGGCTGTGCCCGGTATGCCGCTCAACAACAGTGCGCGCTCCGTGGTCAGCGTTGCCACGGCCAATTCTATCAATGAGCGATCCCCGATGTATTTTGGGCTTATTTTGGTGCCGTCTTCCAGCTCTGTTCCCATTATGTAATCGACTACGGAAGCGGGCGACAGATTCCAATTTGCCGGTTTGGGTCCTTCGTCCACCTTGCTTAGAGCCTTTAACTCCTTTTTGAAAAGGGTTTCAGCCGGGGTTCGCTGTACTTTGGTTTTTGCCATGGTGTAATCTTAGATTTAGGTTTGTTGAGTTTTGGCTGCTTTCGCAAAACTAATTCGCATATTTTTTCTCAATCTCCATATCCTCTCGGCTACTATAATTTCCCAGGCGAGGATGTAGTGGTTTTTCCCGCCACTTATTCCGAGTTTTTCCAGGGTAGTCAAAAGCATTGGATTGGCCTTGCTGTTCAGTGTCCGCATTATCGATTTCGCTGTGCCCATACCCCCTGAGGAATTGTAAATGGGGTTGTCAACGTCTGCTAGGCGGTTTAATAATGTGCTTCCGGTACTGTCTGGTAGAAAACCGTCATAATGAGCCATGAAAAGCTCAAAACGGCTCAGGTTGACCGGATTTGGGCTGGACAAAAACAGTTTTGACAATTGGTTGAAAAAAACGGGGTGGATGCGAAGCTCAAAGGGTTCCTCCATTTCTGAAAAAAGGGTTTTAAACGCCCCCAGTTCCTGATATTGTCGGCTGTAAAACTCAATGAGATCCGGGTTTCGAGACCAAAGTCCGGCGTAAAAAATATTTTGCAGGCCTTCCTGTTCGAATGGTGAACCTCCTGTTGTCAATTTTGGAAAATTTGCTTTTGACAACCAGCTTGACGGTGGAATAGCCCTACTAAAAGTCAGCAACAATTCTTCCTGATTGTCTGCTTTACAAGCTTTACACAGCGCTTCTAATTCCTCTTGAGGTTCTAATTTTTCATTGGATAAAAGTGCTGCCAAATTCTCAGCAAAGAGTTTGGCTCTGTCGGATTGCCCACCGCTTAGTTCGAGGGCGAGTAAAAGTCGATTGATCCTTTTGGAGGTGTAAGGAAAATCTGCCTCCAGCCGGTACGGGAGTCGCGTAAAGAAACCGGGCGGCAGGACCTCCAGGGCGGCCAATCTGTTCTGCGTATTGAGTTTTTCCCAAATACCCTCCAACCATTGGCCAAACTGACTCTTCTCCTCTGTCTTCATTTTATAAAAGGCCAGGGTTTTTGTTTCGACAGCGGTGAGGTCTTCAGGCCCGCTGCTCTTTTTTTTACCAAAAGGGAAGGCCGGTAACCACTTTTCAAGGGCCTCTATCGCCCCTGATGTTAAGAGACGGTAAATATTGGCCCGCTCTCTGAAATTGCGCCTCCTATTCAACAGGACGGGGATTTGAGCGGGGTGTATTTTTAGTTGGTGTTTTTCGCACAGGTGCAAAAATTCTGGCAGCAACTCTCTGTATTTCTCTTCCCCCATCCATATTCCGTATTTCAACGGGGCGTAGTTGGTCTCCTCTGTCCGGTTGCTCTGAGCTTTACTGGTTGATAGTTTTTGTAGTTTTCGGTTATTTTGCGAGTACAGGTGAAGGATAAACCGGTCTGTCATAGTTGCAGACCGGCTTTTTTCTTCAGCCTCTCCATTGTTTTTTTCGACTGATTGGCCCGGGATTTGACTAAGGCCGCGGGTGAAGTATTTTAAGATTTCTGTTTCCATTTCGCTCAACAAAAGTAATAAACGGAATCCATCTCCCTCAATTTTTTGGCAAGTGTGCTGAGTGATGCGGGTGAGCTGATGGCGACTATTATCTGCGGCTTGTTCAATTGGTGGGCTGTGGCTTCAGGTTGAACGAGGGTATCGTAGATGTAGTGGCCGGTTTTTTTGCTGTTGCCACTCACCCAAGTAAAGTGTATCTGAGTGTCGATGATTACCCTTGCGAGTTTTTTCCCCTTGGGACCCGCCCCGTAAAGAACTAAAGGTCTGTCAGGTTTCCAATCGAGTTTTTTAAACCACTTCCACTTGAGCGTAAAAAAGGTCTGGTCGCGGTATTGCCCGAGGTTTCTGGACGCTCTTGCAGGGTGGTCTCTCCAGTGCAGGACGACATCCCGGGTGGATACGGTGGTGATACCCGCCTCGTAAAGTCTGAATACAAAGTCGTAATCCTCCGGGTACTCCAGTCCATTAAATCCACCGACTTCAAAGAAATCTGCAGTGTACATTAGCCAGGCAGGGGAGGGTATTACACATTCTTTGTATATGTGGGCGTAGTGGTTGTTGTTTTTGCACAGACCATTCAACCAGGTCTCGTATTTTTTAAAGCCGTCCCCCTGTTCTTTGGCGGTGGTGAAATATTTTACCGGACCGGTGCATATTTTCCCCCTGCCCGATTTTTTCAATAAGTCCAACTGCAGGCTCAATCGATCTTCCGGCATGATGTCATCTGCATCCATACGAGTGATAAAAGCTCCGCGGATGTGTTTGACTGCCGTTTGGAGGGCGGGTAAAATTCCCTGATCTTCATTGGCAAATACTTTGATTCTTGGGTCTTCTTGACTGATTTCCCTGAGGATAGAAGGGGTGGTATCATCACTCTGGTCATCTACAGCAATCAACTCCCAGTTACGATGAGTTTGCGCCCGGATGGAGTCAATGGTTTTGCCGATGAATTTTTCCGCATTCTTTGCGGGCATCACAATACTGATAAGGTTTTCATCGGTTTGTTTCACGATTGTGGTCGCTTGGATTTTGGCTAAAAAAAACCCGGTGTGTTAATTAAACGCACCGGGCTGAAATTATAATTTGTGGCATTCCTAATATGGTCAACCATCTCCTTTAATGGGCGCATAACCCTGGACTAGGAGAGAAATTTCGTTGTTGAGCATTTCGATAAATCCCTTGTCCACCTCGAAGGAAAAGGTCTCCTTTGCGGTTTTGACTCTCACCACACCCGGGTTGAGCGAGCTCACGATAGGGGCGTGGTTGTTGAGTAATTCAAAAGAGCCTGCAGAGCCTGGCACCTTAACTGAGGTGACTTCTCCGTCAAATATTTCCTTATCCGGTGAAAGGATGGTCAATTTCATAAGACAGTATTGGGTTGTTACCGAAATAGGTTAAATTACAGATCTGCCAGCATTTTGTCTCCGGCTTCAATCACGTCGTCAATGGTCCCCTTTAGGTTAAAGGCCGCTTCGGGATACTTGTCCATCTCTCCGTCAATGATCATATTAAATCCGCGGATGGTCTCCTCGATGGGAACCAGTACTCCGGGAAGACCGGTAAACTGCTCTGCCACGTGGAAGGGCTGCGAAAGGAATCGCTGTACCCTTCTGGCGCGGTGAACGACGAGTTTGTCCTCCTCCGAAAGTTCCTCCATACCAAGAATTGCGATAATATCCTGCAATTCGTTGTAACGCTGGAGTATGTTTTTGACTCGTTCTGCCGTGTCGTAATGCTCGCGTCCGATAATGGACGGTTCCAAAATCCTCGAAGTTGAATCCAATGGGTCAACCGCGGGATAGATACCGAGAGAGGCAATTTTTCTACTGAGTACCGTAGTGGCATCCAGGTGGGCAAAAGTAGTCGCAGGAGCCGGATCGGTAAGGTCATCCGCAGGTACGTAAACCGCCTGAACCGAGGTAATTGAGCCTCTTTTAGTAGAAGTAATTCGCTCTTGCATGCCTCCCATTTCCGAGGCCAGGGTAGGTTGGTAACCCACCGCTGATGGCATACGTCCTAAAAGAGCTGAAACTTCCGAACCCGCTTGGGTGAAGCGGAAAATATTGTCGATAAAAAACAGAATATCCTTACCGCCATTGGGGTCTGTGAGGTCACCATCGCGGTAGTACTCCGCCACGGTCAATCCCGAAAGGGCGACACGCTGACGTGCACCGGGAGGCTCATTCATCTGACCGAAAACGAAGGTTGCTTTTGACTCCTTGAGGCTCTTTTTGTCCACTTTGGAGAGGTCCCAACCACCGGCTTCCATAGACTCCATGAATTCTTCGCCGTAGTTGATAATACCCGCTTCCAACATTTCCCTGAGGAGATCATTCCCCTCTCTGGTACGCTCACCCACACCGGCAAAAACAGAAATACCGTCGTATCCCTTGGCGATGTTGTTGATGAGCTCCTGGATGAGAACCGTTTTTCCCACACCAGCACCACCGAAAAGACCAATTTTTCCACCTTTTTGGTAGGGCTCGATAAGGTCGATAACTTTAATCCCCGTGTAGAGAACCTCCGTGTCGGTTGAGAGGTCTTCGTATTTGGGCGGTTTTTTGTGAATGGGGTAGGATTTCTCGCTTTTTTCCACATCCTCAATTCCGTCGATGGCCTCACCAACTACATTGAAGAGCCTACCTTTTATCTCATCACCTATGGGCATGGTGATCGGACCACCCAGATCGGTGACTTCTGATCCGCGAACCAATCCGTCCGTAGAGTCCATTGCCACAGCCCTGACGGTGTCTTCTCCGAGGTGTTGCTGCACCTCCAAAATGAGCGCCGGCATCCCTTCCCGTTCAATAGAAACGGCGTTGAGAATATCCGGTAATTTGCTTTCTTCTCCCGCAAAACTGATGTCAACAACGGGGCCAATAACCTGAGTGATCTTACCTTTAAGAGCCATAAATATCTCGCGATTTCATTAACGTTTTCAAAAATTGGTGCAAAGATAAATCAATAATTAATAGTAGCAAGCCCGGCGGGCTTTTTCCGGGTATAAATTATTTTTGAACAGACTGATTGGGATTCATATACTTATTTTGGGCGAAAGTACAGAGGGTGGACTGAAATCTGTTTTACAGTATTTTGACAATCTTGGGTTTTGGGATTGCTGCAATTCTTTGAAAGATCTGTTTAGTGGTATGTGTTACCGTCTGTAAATCCTGTTGAGAAGATGTATAATAAGATGTATAAATGGGGCAAGGCCTTATCAATCTAACCTGGCCTCAAGCCTTTTTTACAAACTCAGACTTCAAGCCCACGGCACCGAAACCCTCAATTTTGCAATCGATATTGTGATTGCCATCGGTAAGTCTGATTCTTTTGACTTTGGTCCCCGCTTTGATAGGTTTTGAGGCACCCTTAACGGGCAAATTTTTAATGGTGACTACGGAATCGCCGTCCTGCAATTGGTTGCCATTGGCATCCAGCACAACGAGCCCATCCGTTTCTTCTGTTGGCTCCGGTTCATCTACATTCCACTCGTGAAAACAATCCGGGCAGACGTATTTTTCTTCCAGCATATACGTATTTGCTCCGCCGCACCTTAGGCAGTTTGGATACTCCATACTTGTTGATTTTGACAGCTCAAAGGTAGCAAAATGATGGTAGAGTATGGGGTACCGGTTGAATTGAATATTTGGCTGGCTGGGTGTAATGTTGAAATCGTGGATTAATTTAATTGCGAATTGGGGGGCTGGGAATTCCGGCATCAGCGGGAGATAAAGAAATCAGGGGTAAATCACTGTTTTGGAATTGGTTTCTCGAGGAGTGCGCAGAGGATTCAATTTAAAGTTGAATAAGGCAGTAATTGTTTAGTTTGTAAATCTGTAGATACACACGGCCGTGCGTATTTGACTGCCCTTAAATATCACGACCCAGTTTAAATCGCCAAAGAGGTTGGCAGTAATAAATCCCAATCCAGTCCAGGAAAACCTAAAACCCGAGAGTGAACCCCACCCCTGATTGCGTGAAGCCGAAACTGAGTTCTAAGGATTCTTTCTCCGCAGGAACTCTTGAGTTGTATAAGTTTAAAGCGTTTTTGATGTTATTCTCGCTTGAATTTGCGAGAATTAAACCTATCAAGATAAGACTTCCACTAGTGATCAACATGGCATTGTCTCCCTCTCCTCCTCCTCCTAATCGAGTTCCAAGATCATGCCCAAACATAAATGACCCTTGTATCGCAATTCCCATACCAATAATATGGAGATTCCTGCCATTGTTATAAAGTCTCAATGCCCGGGGATCGTTGGACATTCTCATTCTAACTTCTCTGGCGCTCAATTTTTTTCCGTCTTCCCTTACTTTGCCTGACCGGTAAGATAAAAAGGGTCGCAATGGCAGGTTTTTCTCTTCTGTTTGTTGTTTTTCTGATCTGGCAAAAATGTATATCGACCATCTTCGTAAGAAAGTGAGTAAATTTTTGACTTGTTAAGTTCAAAAGTGGAACCCTCGGGATTGTCATACCGCTTGTACATTGCATTGTCACTGGTGACTTTCTCAATAAGGACTTTTGCGGTATCTCCATTCACGGTCACTATTATATCCTATCCAAAAAAGAGTGCAGATTCCCAAAAATAGTACAGCGGCCGCAATTATTTTCTTTAGGATGGATTTGGCATATTTCATCTTCGATTCAATTATTTTGGTCTCCTTAAAACGTGTGTAACTTTTTCAAAAAAAAAAACATGACCAAAAGTACACATTTCTTCTATTCCAGAAAAAATTTAAACTGAGAACTGGACCAATCTTACCCCCGTAAAAGAGTATTGCTTCAAAAGAAAAGCTGCCATCCGGCAATCATTTCGTATCTTGTGCATCCAAAGAAAAGAGCGTTGTCATGATGATTAGAATAGCTTTGATATGTCTGCTGGGAAGTGCGATACTGCTGGCTTCCTGTGAAGAACCTGGCGAAATGGCCGATATGGTGATTCACAATGCCGTCATTCTCACGATGGATAAGGAGAATCCCGGTGCCACCGCGGTGGCTATCAGTGGTGATAAAATTTTAGAGGTGGGGGAAGACGAGGATGTAATGAAGTTAATCGGTCACCAAACCAAGGTCATCGATGCAGGCGGTGATTTTATTATGCCAGGCCTCATTGAGGGGCATGGACACTACCTGGGTTTTGGCAGGTCCCTTCAGGAAATGAATCTGCTGGAGGTTGAGAGTTGGCAGGAGCTTCTGGAAATGGTAGCCACAGAGGCCAAAAGTCTGGAGCCTGGTCGCTGGATAACCGGTAGAGGCTGGCATCAGGACAAGTGGACCGATTTTGAACCGGAGCCGGGCATGCCCTATCCACCTCACGATGCACTGAGTGCAGTGAGTCCTGAAAACCCGGTAGTGCTAGTTCACGCCAGCGGACACGGTTTGATTGCCAACGCCCGCGCGATGGAATTGGCGGGGGTAGAAAGCGGGACACCTGACCCGGAGGGTGGTACCATAAGACGAGACGAGGCAGGTGAGCCCATTGGAGTTTTTGAAGAAACTGCCATGGGTTTGATTAGGGATGCCTATATGGAACAAAGTGCAGATGCCACGGACAAAGAAGCAGGAACCGAGATAAGGGAGGTCGCTCTTCGCGCCCAGGAAGAGGCATTTCGCTACGGCATAACCAGCTTTCAGGATGCCGGTTTAAATATGGGAGAAATTGCGGTGTTGAAAAAAATGGCAGAGGAGGGAGAACTGGACCTGAGGCTCTGGGTAATGTTGCTCGAACCCTATGAAGTAATGCGCGAATCCGTTGACCAACTGCCTATAAAGAGAGTTGGGCCCTCGGGATTTACAGTGGCTGCCCTGAAGGCTTTTAACGATGGTGCGCTAGGTTCCTACGGCGCCCTGCTGCTGGAACCTTATTCCGACAGACCCTCTGAGAGTGGCCATTTGGTAACCTCCGGGGAAGAATTGCGTAACATCGCCGCACTTGCTCGCGATAATGGCCTCCAGTACTGCGTTCACGCAATCGGAGACAAGGCCAATAGAATGATGCTTGACATTTACGGAGAGGCGTTTGACAATCCTGAAGACTTGCGGGGAGCCCGCTGGAGAATTGAACACGCCCAGCACTTGCATCCCGATGATATCCCGAAATTTGGAGAACTCGGCATCATTGCTGCTATGCAGACCGTCCACTGTACTTCGGATGCGCCTTTCGTAGAGACCAGACTCGGGAAGGAGCGCGCTGCAGAAGGAGCGTACAGGTGGAGGGACCTGATCGATAGCGGAGCACTGGTGAGCAACGGTACGGATGTACCTGTGGAGAATATCAATCCCTTTGAGGGCCTTTATGCCGCCGTGACGCGAAAGAGCGACAGAATGGATGAACCCTTTTATCCCGGTCAGGTTATGACGCGCCTGGAAGCACTCGAGAGCTACACGATAAACAATGCCATAGCCGCTTTTGAGGATGACATAAAAGGTAGTCTCTCACCCGGAAAATTGGCCGACCTCATCATTTTGGACACCAATCTCCTGGAATGCGATGACAGTGAAATCCGCTCAGCCCGGGTAAGGAAAACTGTACTCGGCGGGGAGGTGGTATATCGGGAAGAGGAGTGAAATGTATTTTTTTTCAAAAAGCTTCACCCTACCTTTTCAATTCCCCACGATAAAACTACCGGTGTACACATTGCCTTTAGAATCTTTGGCACTTAGGGAATACAGCCCATTGGGCCAATGACTTACAGGAAGTGTATTGGAAACTTGTTCCCCTGATAAAACTATTTGTCCGGAAATGTTTGTGATTTTGATATCAATTGGCCCGTTTTGGAAAATTTCCTCGCTGAAATTCACTACATCTGAGGCCGGATTGGGATAAATGGTAATATTGCTCTCTATTGCAACAGGCTCCTCTGTTGAACTTACAACCTCCTCCAGATTGAATTTGTGTAAATCCCCGTAAAGGATGCCGGCACTGCGATTGACACCGCCAAAAAAGTAGGCATACCCATCGAGTACAAAAGCTCCCGGTGCCCATCTCCCAACACGTCCATCAGGTGCATTGCCGGGGTGGTCGGGCAATCTCTCCCATTCGTCCTCGTGGTGGTCGTACTTCCAAAATTCGCCATCTGCTAAATTGAGGTGGTTATTTCCATCCCCGCTGATGACAAACCCATAGCCTCCGTAGGAAAATTCCTGACCGGCTACTCTCGGACCTGCCGGATGGGGATTCATTTCTTCCCATTCGTGATTGACCGGGTCGTAGCGATACCAGTCGTCGTAGTAACTGGATCCCGAATGCCCGAATCCGGCATACACATAGTCACCGGCCTGAAAGTGGAAGGGGTGGTGCCTGGGGGGTCCCGGAAGTGATGGTCGCTCAGTCCAGCTATCCGAGGCGATATCGTATTCCCACCAATCATTCCTATCAAATGGGTTTTGTCCCAAACCCATAAATATTTTGCCATTGTGTTGTACAAAAGCGGGATGTGCCCGCCCACCGCATGGGCAGGATGCCAATTCGGTCCACTCTCCGGTTTGGGGATCGTATTTCCACAAGTCACTCAGGAATGTATCGAAGTCATTGGACCCGAGACCGAAGTAAGCTTTTCCATCGTAGGTTGCAGCATATGCGTATGTTCTGGGGCCTCCCGGGAAATCGTCCAGTTGTATCCAGTCGTCATTGTCGGCATCGTACATAAAAAAGTCGCTGGTGCCCTGTGGATGGCTTTGGGCAGTGCTTCCGGATATCAGGTAAACCGTATTGTCCAGGGTAAAAGTTACCGGGTGGTGTCTGGCAGTTACTGAAGAGTTGTTCAAAGTAACCCATTCTTGTGCACTCAAATTCACACAGAATGCAATCCAAAATATCATTGTCAGAGTATTTTTCATCTCGCGATTTTTGTTTCCCCAAAGTTCTAAAAAATTGTGATTTTTCAAAGGTATATCTCGCTTTTTCTCAAAAAAATGCCCCTTGTGTAACAAAAGTCACATTCTGCCCTTCCAACCCGCCATAATTTTGCAGTGTGATTGATAAGGAGTAGATAATTCTCTGAAAAAAATTCAAACTGTGATTATGAAATTCAAGTGGAAAGGAATAACAATGCTCGCTCTGGCCCTGCCATTTATGGGCCTTTCTCAGTCGGAGCAGGAAATTTCCCTCGATGAGGTCAAAAGCAAGGTGCTATCCCACAACCCCGCACTTAAAGCCGCTGAGATGCAAACCGAAGTCGCCGAAGCGGTAGTTAGAGAGACCCGGTCATTGTTTTTACCGCATTTATCGGCCTCCTGGTCGGCAGTGACCGGTGATGTGCCACTTATGGTCTTCGGTTCAAAAATAAACCAGGGGATTGTTAAGGAAGCGGATTTTCAACCTGCTTTATTGAATTCGCCCGACAGAATTTCCAATTTTCAAACCGGTGTGGAATTGCGTCAACCGATCGTCCAATCCGAGGGATGGGCGCGAAGGGATGCTGCCAAAAAAATGAGCTCAGCCGCTGGTTACGAGTTTCAAAATTCACGGGAGGGCATGGTGCACGCTGCTGAAATGCTGTATTTGCAATTGCAATTTCTCTATCGTCAAAAAGAGCATCTCGGGGAAACACTTGGGCTTGTAAAGCGGAACAGAGATTTTGTGAGCCAACAGTACGAAGAGGGATTGGCTCAGAGGGCAGATCTCCTTGACGTCGAGCTTCGGGTGCTGGAAATTGAAGACCAATTGCTTTCTGTAACGGAAGGAATTGGGAAGGTGTCGGACCACCTCAATCAAATAATGGGGGCTGAACCGGGCGAAGTTTTTAAGCCGGTGGATGAGCTGGAACTTTGGGAAATAGAGGACCCAAAAGGCAGGGACCTCAATATTTCCCGGTCTGACCTCGCTGCATTGGAGATGAATATTCGCGCAATGGACGATATGGAAACAGCCGAATCCCGTCGCCTTATGCCCCAGGTGAATGGTTTCGCATCCTACGAGTGGAACAACAGTGATTTTTATCCATCGGGTTCGGGCGGATATATGGTCGGAATTTCTTTGAACTGGAACCTTTTTGACGGTGGAATTCGAGCTGCGCGCATGCAGAAGGCAAGTGCTAAACGGCAAGCAGCTAGTTGGGATTTTGAACACCGGGTTTCAATGAGCAAAAAAGAAATTTTGGCTACCACGAGGAACATCAGTTTGCTGAAAAATCGCCTCGAGCTGGTTGGGGCTGCCTTAGAACAAGCAGAAGAGGCCCTCAGGCTGAGATTGGACCGGTTTGAAGAGGGCCTGGAACGCGTACCCGACCTCATTAAGGCGGAACTGCAGTTTACCGAAAGAACAATGGAGCGTTCCAGCCTGGTCTTCGAATACAATCAGAACGCACTTGAACTGAAGTTTCTCACCCGATAAACACCCATTTTTTTAAAACTGAGAATTTAAAACCAATACCATGACTAAAGTAATCATTATTGCAATCATAGGTGCCCTTTTTTTCCTAACAGGATGTAGCGAGGATGTGCCTAAAGGTTATGAGAGACAAGATGAAGCCATTTCAGTAAAAACAATAAGTCCCCTTGTGGGTGCAGATGATCATTTCAGCACAAGTGGAAGACTGCAAGCGAGTCAAAAAACCCGTCTGAGTACGCGCATAATGGGTCTGATTAATTCCATTGAGGTGAATGAGGGGGACCGTATATCCGGTGGTGCACTTGCCTTTACGATACAAAGTTCAGAGTTGGATGCAAGGTTGAAACAAATAGACTCCCGGATTGAAACAGCCAGGGTTCAACTGCAAGAGGCAGAGCGAAATTTCCAAAGATTTGCCAGGTTACTGGAAAATCAAAGTGCAACCCAACGCGAATACGAACAAGCCGAAACGGCATTCAAATCTGCAAGTGCCGGTCTGGAAAACGCCAAAGCTGCCAGATCAGAGGTGTTGGCGCAGTATGAGTACACGAGAATCAGGGCCCCATTTAGCGGTGTGGTTACGAGAAAATTTGCAGAGCAGGGTGATATCGCCAATCCCGGTATGCCGGTAGTAGAAATCGAGCGTGAAAATGGGCTCGAAGTACTCACTCTCGTCCCGGAATCGCGCATCGGTCTGGTCGAACTGAACGCACCGGTAGAGGTGGAATTGACTTCCTCCGGTGAAAGAGTTCCGGGCACCATCATTCAGATAAATCCCTCATCCGGTGACCGGTCGGCTCAATTTGAAGTAAAAGTGGCGCTGGAGCAGGACTTTACCAATCAGTTTTCAGGGATGTTCGCACGGGTGTTTTTCCCTGTGGAAGAAACCGGCACCAGATTAATGATACCCAGGGAGCACCTCATTCGTCGAGGAGATCTGCACGGAATCTACACAGTAAGCCAACAGAATACTGCCATTTTGAGATGGTTGCGGTTGGGAAAAACTTCCGGCGACTATGTGGAAGTGGTGTCCGGTCTCAGTGAAGGCGATGAGTACATAGTGGAGGCAGGGAGTAAATTATACAACGGAGCGCTGGTGGAATTGAACAGATAAAATCATTAGGGAATTTATTCCGGTCAGATCCATTTTTCGGTGGGCCGGAGAGAGGAGTTATGAAGCCCGTACAATAAAACCAAAAAATCCAGAAAGTCCACTGCAGCGAGTTTGCCTGACAAATGGAAGGTAGAACAACCACTTATTAAGCCGCAGGTGGGCGATCATTAGAAAAACAAAACCAATGAAAGAAGGAATAGCAGGCAGAATAGCCAGATTGTTTATAGACTCAAAAATAACCATACTGCTTGCCATAATTTTTATGGCGGTGGGGGTCTATGCCTCTTTTCTAATTCCGAGAGAGGAGGAGCCCCAGATAGATGTTCCCATGGCTGATATTTTTGTAAGTCTTCCCGGAGCGGGTCCTGAGGAAGTAGAGAGCAGAATGATCAAGCCCCTCGAAAAAGCAGTGGCCAATATACCCGGGGTCGAACACATATATGGTACTGCTATGGAAGGTCATGGCCTGGTCAGTGTTCAGTTCTTTGTAGGAGAAGACATAGAGCGGTCGTATGTGCAGTTGTACAATGAATTGATGCGGCATATGGATCAAAAGCCCGTGGAGACCCCCCTTCCGCTTTTGAAGACCAGGTCAATAGACGATGTTCCTATTTTGGGTCTTACCCTTTGGAGCGAGACCTACAACGATTACGATCTCGCTAATTTGGCCCGCGAGTTGACACATGAAATCCGAAGGGTAGCGGATGTTTCAGTCACCGAGGTTAAGGGAGGCCGGAGCCGGGAGATTCGCATTCAACCCGACCCGGAGAGACTGTCAGCGGCGGGGGTAGATATTTTGTCCATTGCCCATCAGATCAAGCAGAATAATCAGCAACTTCATTCGGGGAAATTGAACCGTGGCAATGAGGAGATACTGGTTAAGACGGGCAATTTTTTCCAATCTGCCGAAGACCTGGAAAACCTCATTGTCGGTATGAACGATGGAAAGCCGATCTACCTGCGGCAAGTGGCTGATGTCTTCGACGGACCTGCAGTTCCCGACCAATACGTGACCTTTGGTTTTGGTGCAGCATCGCCAGAATCTTTAGATTACGGGGGAGAGTACGATGCAGTAACCATTTCAGTGGCCAAGCGAAAGGGGGCCGATGCGATGAATATCGCTGAAGATATAATCAACAGGATGGACCGGTGGCGCCACCAGATCATACCGGATGAGGTCCATGTCGAAATCACTCGAAATTACGGGGAAACCGCCTCGCAGAAAGTATCGGAATTGTTGATGCACCTTTTTGGAGCTGTTATTGCGGTAACCCTGGTGGTGATGCTTGTCATGGGTTGGAGAGGGGGATTGGTAGTTTTTATCTCCGTACCGGTCACATTCGCCCTCACACTCCTGAGTTACTATGTGCTGGATTATACCCTGAACAGGATTACTCTTTTTGCCCTGGTGTTTGTGACTGGGATAGTGGTGGACGATTCCATTATTATCACAGAAAATATGCACCGGCATTTTAAGATGAAACGGCTTCCCTTCAAACAAGCTGCACTTTACGCGGTGAACGAAGTGGGGAATCCCACCATCCTGGCCACTTTTACCGTGATCGCCTCGGTATTGCCCATGGCTTTTGTGAGTGGATTGATGGGACCGTACATGAGTCCAATGCCCATTGGGGCTTCACTTACGATGATCTTGTCGCTTTTTATCGCACTGACGGTAGTACCGTATTTTGGTTATCTCTTGTTGAGGCATCAGGGAGCAAAACCGGAAGAAGCATCTAAAAAGCCGGTGCCACTTAGAGAGACGAAGATTTACAAGATTTACGCCCGTTTTCAGCGGCCATTGCTAGAATCTCCATTTAAGCGTTGGATGTTTTTGGGGATTACCATTTTGTTGCTGCTCGGCTCTATCGCAACCTTTTTCACAGAGTCTGTAATTGTAAAAATGTTGCCTTTTGACAACAAAAATGAATTTCAGGTAATACTGGATATGCCCGAGGGTACGACCCTGGAGGAAACGGCTCTGGTGGCTCGCGAAATTGGGCAGTATTTGTCAAAGCGCCCCGAAGTGGTCAACTACCAGACCTATAGTGGAACCTCTGCACCCATAAATTTCAACGGCCTGGTTCGGCAGTACGACCTCAGACAGGGGAGCCACGTGGCCGATATCCAGGTGAATATAACCGACAAATCCGAGCGAAGGCTTCAGAGCCACGATATTGCGAAATTGCTTCGGCCGGGGATTCAGGAAGTGGCCAATTCTTTTGGCGGGAATGCGAAGATAGTCGAAGTGCCACCCGGGCCTCCCGTTTTGTCCACCATAGTCGCTGAGGTTTACGGACCGGGACAGGAAAACAAGCGCGAAATCGCTAAACATGTCCGGGAAATCCTGGAAAATACCGAAGATGTGGTGGATGTCGATTGGACGGTGGAAGCACCACAGACCAGAATTAATTTTGAGATTGACAGGGAGCGCGCTCAACACTACGGGTTGAATTCCGCACAAATTGCCCAAACCATGGCCCTGGCTTTGGGTAACGGCAGTGTAGGTCACATCTATGACCCACCTTCGACAGATAGGACGGGCATTGTGTTGGCACTGGACGACAGGGATAAAACCGGAGTAGAGGACCTTTTGCGGCTTAAGGTGAGAAACGGTTCGGGTGAATCCATTCCCATTGGCGAGGTTGTGGAGGTGAAAGAGGGACTCAAGCCGCAGACCATCCACCGGAAAAATCAAAACAGGGTGGTGTATGTAATGGCCGACATGGCAGGAGTACTCGAAAGCCCGGTTTACGCGATTTTGGGTATGAGTTCGAAACTGATGAATATACCACTGCCATCTGGTTACTCGCTCACTGAGTCCTATGTTCAACCTCCCGTGGACTCGGATGATTTTACGGTAAAATGGGACGGCGAATGGCAAATTACCCTTGAAGTATTCCGCGATCTGGGTATTGCATTTATGGGTGTGTTGGTATTGATTTACATGCTCATAGTCGGTTGGTTTCAGCGTTTTAGAGTTCCTGTGGTCATGATGGTGGCCATACCGCTGTCACTGATCGGAATAGTTATCGGCCACTGGATGATGGGAGCCTTTTTTACTGCCACCTCTTTTATCGGTATGATAGCTCTTGCCGGCATTATGGTCCGCAACTCTGTATTGCTCATTGATTTTATCAACTTGCGAAGAGAGGAAGGGATGCCACTTAAAGAGGCTGTCCTGGAAGCCGGAGCGGTCAGGGCCACACCCATTATTCTCACAGCAGGTACCGTAGTTATCGGTGCCGTGGTAATACTTTTTGATCCGATATTTCAAGGGCTGGCTATCTCGCTGATGGGTGGTACCATCGCATCGACCTTTTTGACGCTTTTGGTTGCACCGCTGGTGTATTACCTCATTGAACGAAAAGGGGAGAGAATTGCTAACGAACAAATCAAACAATCATGAAACTACTCATTGTAACGGTGGTAACCTACTACCAAAAAGAAGTGCTCAAACTTTTTAAAGATGTGGGCATAGAAGCTTTCAGCAGCTCAGAAATTGAAGGGCACAAGAAGAGTGGAGACCTAGTAGCCGCTCAATCCTGGTTTCCCGGGGTAAAGGGCGGTCATGAATCCCTTATGTTTTTTTCCTTTACGACAGAGGAAAGGGCCGATGCCTTTTTCGATAAAGCAGCTGAGAAGAACAGGAACCTCGAGAGTGCCAATCCCATTAGGGCGGTGGTCGTAAATATTGAAAAATCGCTGGAAGTGAATAACCACTCGAAAAGTTAAAACGCGTCCCGGTATGAGCTGTGCTCCTTTGAGAAGTGGGCATTGCTCTGCCATCCGGGGTATTATTTTACAAAAAAAAATAATCTACCATGAAAAACCGAATTGTCAGAGCCGTAGCCGGTTCATTCGTACTCATCAGCCTTATACTGGCTGTTTTTGTCAACATCCATTTTCTCTGGTTTACGGCCTTTGTTGGAGCCAATTTGCTCCAATCCTCTATGACCAAATGGTGCCTGCTGGAGGATATTCTGGATAAATTTGGAGTCAGGGATTGAGAAGGAGGCTGCAGAAGTAGGATGAAAACTTCCGGTTTTGAGATTGGTAGGAAGGGAGGAGTTTTTCCCTGAAATGAAAGCAAAATTTGGGATTTTTTCTCTTTAGCTGCCAGCCTTTACAGGTGAGTTTTTTTACTGAAAATCGCATGGCTTTTATCGCCATGATGGAGAATTTTTTGTCAAACACCTATCGGGCCTATACAAGCATGAACGCGATACAAAGCTGGCAGAAAAAAGCGGTGAAGTTTCAAGCTATCTCAAATCCCTGAATCTGGAGGATTAAGGGTGTAGTCATCACTGCATAGAGGCGACCTGAAATCCAATGTAAGCGCCGAAAGCTCCCCCCACAAGTGCGAAGAAAACCAGATAGACGACGTAATACAACAGGCCTATCCATATGGCTTTCGCAACCGACAATTTGTAAAACCGACCGGTGGCGTAAATCCAGTAGCAGACTGAGAGTACCATGGTCGAATAATTGACTGCTTCAAGTGAAAGGCCCACATTCCAAAGTAGGGATACCAAAATAGTAATCAGGCTGATATGGCCAAAAGCGTAGAGTGCAATCCAGATGTGGGGTTTAATTCCCGATCGCAGCTTCCTGTAGATCAACCAGGCAAAAAACAGCCCAATAGGCAGAATCACCAGTTTTTGCCCTATTTCAGACATGAAGAAAAGTACGAAACCACTGAATTGGTCCACCATCAATTCAACCTGTTCGGCAGACAAGTTATCATCGTCTCCAAAAGCAGTGGCAATATTTTCCATTTGGTATTCTGTAAGACGATCGAGAAATCCCGTAAGCGAGGCAATCAAAAACTGGAGTGTAAGAAGAGCGAAAAAATAAACTACAGGCGACAGGAAGCGGTCTCTGCCCCCCTTAAGATAATATTCAGCAACTAGTCCGGGCTGCAGGGTCATGCCCTTTAGGGTATTGAAAATTTTGTTGCCCTGCATTCCGATCAGCTCCTCGGTAACTTCCCGGAGTTCACCCTGCTTTTTCTTCTCGCTCATTTCCCAGATTTCTATTGTGAGCAAATATAGGAATAAATGATCGGCAAGCAAGAATTACCAGGAAAGGGGGAAATTACTGTTCGTACATTGCGGGCGAACCAGAAGTAACTTTGCTTCTATAATTTGCCTCAAATCCCTTGCACATATCCTGTCATCGTGCGTTCTTAAATAATAAGTTTGACCCTTAACCATTCCAGATTTTCCGATGGATCTCATTCCATATTTTAACAACTTGCAGTTTGGCAAAGACAAGTTGCCCATTGGGGGCGTCCTCAGTGGATTTTTCGGAGGACTTTCCGGAAACCAGGGAGCACTGAGAAGCGCCTTTCTGATCAAGGCCGGACTTTCAAAAGAATCATTTGTCGGCACAGCGGTCATCATTTCCACCTTTGTCGATTTCACCCGTTTGGGCGTCTATTCCACCCGGTTTACTCAGGCAGGACTGGTCGACAACCTCGCACTGGTCATTTCCGCCACCCTCGCTGCCATAGCCGGAGCATATGTGGGCAATATTATTCTGAAAAAGATAACCCTCAAGTTTATCCAAATCACTGTGGCGTTGATGCTGATCGTGATTTCGCTGGCGCTGGGGGTGGGGCTTATATGAGGGG
The DNA here is from genome assembly GCA_007695035.1 of Saprospirales bacterium. Lineage (GTDB taxonomy): Bacteria > Bacteroidota > Bacteroidia > Chitinophagales > Saprospiraceae > PWJY01. The sequence goes on from REEO01000048.1 coordinate 28,110, forward strand.
GTGAAATCCGGAGAATGTTGTTAGTTTTAGCCATAAAGTGCGATGTTTTCCAATAAAAAGTGCTTTAAATTGCACCTTATCATTCATTTTACTGCTAAAATTACTTTTTTCACATAAAAAGTGCACTAAAACACACTATTGGTTGTTTTATCATTGATAATTCATACCTTTACGTTCAAAAGAGCTTTATAATGCACTTTCAAAGAATCATAAAACAGATAAAGCAGCGCAGGGCTGACCTGAAAGTTACCCAGGAAATGCTTGCGGAAATATCCGGCGTGGGGCTGCGGACGCTCAAGCAATTTGAAAGCGGCAAGGGGAATCCCACCCTGGAAACACTGTCCAGATTGGCAGATGCCCTGGGTATGGAAGTGGGTTTGCAAATCAAAACTCCAATGCAACATAGATGAGAATCGCGAAGATTTTGTATAAGAATGAAGAGGCCGGGATGCTTCGGCAAATGGACGATGGCTCCTTTGAGTTTGCATATGATTCAAATTGGGTAGCGGATTCAACAAAGCCTCCCATCAGTCTGACACTGCCGAAAAGAAAAGATCCTTATCGGTCCAAACACCTTTTTCCCTTTTTTTACAACATGCTCCCGGAGGGATCCAATAAGCAATCCGTCTGCTTCAACCTGAGGATAGATGAAAGTGATCATTTTGGAATACTGATGGCAACGGCCGGATATGATGCGATTGGGGCTGTTCGTGTTTTGCAATTGAAAATGGAGAATGGAGAATGGAGAATGGAGAATGGAGAATTGAGAATTGAGAATTGAAAATTGAAAATGGTTTTTTTTAGAATGAAGTGGTATGGAGGGACTGAAGATGCAATGCTGTCCGGGTTCATTGGCGGAGGGTTATGACACCTATAGCAGAACTGTGCTAAATCGTGTTTTTGGCGGCAGAAAAGTGAGCCATGTACTCCCGTATGATTCGCCCTTTTCGGATGAGATGACTGATGAGCTTTTTGAGGATAACCAGTCTCGCTTATCCATATCCGGAGTGCAGAGAAAGTACTCTGTAGTGCTGGAGAAAAACAGATTGCGGCTGACCGGTGAAGGGGAACAGGGGCAGTATATTTTGAAGCCTGTACCCGGTGCGGGAAAAAACCCGGAACAGATGCCTGCCAATGAACATTTGACGATGCAGATTGCGCGACAGGTCTTTCGGATCGAGACCGCGGAAAATGCACTTGTATTCTTTAAGAATGGAGATCCGGCCTATATGACAAAGCGTTTTGATGTCAGTGAAAAGGGGGAGAAGTTGGGGCAGGAGGACTTTGCTTCGCTTGCCGGGCGGACTCCCCAAACCCATGGAGAAAACT
>REEO01000055.1 GCA_007695035.1 Saprospirales bacterium
ACCCATTACGGTGACGATGGGAGCGCGTGGTTCGAGCTCTTTCGGATCATCCTCTACCTCGACCTCTTCGTCGATTTGTTCCTCGGCGCTAATAAATTCAGTTTCGTAGCCAAAATCCTGTGCAACCAATTCAATAATCTCTGCATCCAATCGCTGATTTATGGAGACGATCACACCGAGGTTCATACAATTGGTAATCACATCGGTGGAAGATACATCCATTAAGCTGGCCAGTTCAGATACGGAAATAAACTCCGTGACCTGCAGCTTTTTTGTTTCTTCCTCTGTGCTTTCCACTTCCTCTTTTTCCCTGAGTCGCTCCCTGTTTTCCTTTCTCAGCTTAGGTCTTTTGCTCTTCTTGCCACCGGACAATCTGGCCAGAGTAGCCTTGATTTGCTCATCAATTTCCTTTTGAGAAACCTCCTTGACCTCCTCTTTTTTGCCTCTTGCACCTCTTTTCCTTCCTCTATCCCGTCCTCCTGGAGTTCTGGCTGCTACTTTGCGTTTTCTTCGGCGACGTCTTTTCTTGCCCTCGCTATCCTTGTCGTCCTTGTCTTTGGACTTTTTCTTGTCAGATTCGAATTTTTGGGTATCTATCTTGCCGAGAATTTTCAGCCCTTTCAGCTTAGGGACATCCTTTTCAATGTGACCGGTTTCCGTTTCTGCCTCGGAATCTGTGGCCTTATCTCCTGCATTCTCTTTCTTAGACTCACTGCTGGCAGCGGCCGGACTGGGAGCTTCTTTTTTCTCTGGTTTGGCTTTTGACTTTTTCTTCTTGTCTTCTTTCTCCTCTTTTTCCGGAGTGGCTTTGGGTTGCTCTTCTTTGTCAGCTGGAGCTTCCTGGGCTTTTTCAGCTTTCTTGTCTTTCTCTTCCTGCTTTTTGTCTGCGGATTTCTTAGACTTTTTGGGCTTGTCCAGTTCGATTTTACCTACCACTTTCAATCCGGGTTTGTCCTTATCAGCTTCTTTTTCAGCTGGGGATTCCTTCTCTGTTGTTTTTGCTTCTATTTCTGCCGGTTTTTCTTCCGCGGTTTCCGGTTTCGGAGGCAGAGGAGGTTTTTCGGGCTTATCGGCCTTTTCTTCAGCAGGGGGGTCGGGCTCCTTTTTCAACTGCGAGGGAAGCGGTGGTGGTTCTTTGGGCGCGGGAAAGTCTGGTCTTCGGTTTTTGGGCTTGGCCGGGTCCTGCCCGGATCGTTGTCCTATCTTCAGACTGTCAGCCTTTTCCTTTATGGACATGGAATTGGCAAACTCGCGGAGGAGTTCTTCGTACATCTCTTCCGTGAGTTTTGCATTCGGCTTGTCTTCCACCTCAAACCCTTTGTTTTTCAGGTGATCGACGATAGTACTCTTACCGACGTTTAACTCCCTTGCTACTTTAATAATCCTTCTTACCATTCAATATTTTAATCTGGTCACTATCTTGATTTCATGCCTTAAAAAATGTTCCAATGCGCCCCGAAAAGTCCGGTGGAATTAACCATTGCCTGAAAATCAGGGGGAATTGCATTTGGTTCATAATTGCGCCATCCAATCTCGCGGCCCGGGATGTGCGTCTGTCCGGCATTACTTTCTGCTATAAGGTCAATAAAAATTCACAAAAAATAATTCAATAAACCCGGAATACCTGCCAGCAAATGAACCTTTGTTCATCCTTCAGCGGCTTTCTTTATGCAAAATTAATAAAATGGGACCTCCCGCCAAAGTCCCCTGATTGTCTTCACTCGCCCTCCTCAAACTCTGACTCGAGTACTTTGAGGACATTTTTTATGGTTTCCTCCTCCAAATCGGTCCTTCGTACAAGTTCATCAATGCTGAGCTTGAGGACGCTTTTAGCAGAGTCACAACCTATATTTTTCAACTGGTCCAAAACCCAGTCCTCTATTTCATCTCCGAATTCATCCAAATCTACATCTTCCTCAACTTCGTATTCTTCAGCTTCTCTGAATACATCAATTTCGTAGCCGGTCAGGGCAGATGCGAGCTTGATGTTTGATCCACCTTTTCCGATTGCCAGGGAAACCTGGTCGGCTTTCAGATAAACCGCCACCTTTTTATTCTCCTCGTCAATTTCCATGCTGCTGATCCGGGCAGGAGTGAGTGAGCGCTGTATGTAGAGTTGGAGGTTGGTGGTGTAATTGACGATATCGATGTTTTCGTTCTTCAATTCGCGAACTATACCGTGAATTCTGGAACCCTTCATGCCGACACAGGCGCCCACCGGGTCAATTCTGTCATCGTAAGATTCGACCGCTACTTTTGCGCGCTCACCGGGCATGCGGACTATTTTTCTGATCATAATCAAACCGTCCTCGATTTCCGGTACTTCCTGCTCCATTAGTTTTTCGAGGAAGCGTTCATCAGTTCGGGACATGATGACCACGGGATTGTTGTTCCGCATTTCTACGGACTTAATCACCCCTCTGACCACATCTCCTTTACGAAAAAAATCTCCGCGGATGGTCTCGCCCCGTGGCAGCAACAGTTCATTACCGGTTGCGTCATCCAAAATCAGGAATTGCCTCTTCATGATCTGGTGAACTTCACCCACGACCATTTCACCGAGGCGGTCGTTGTACCTCGCAAAGACCTCGTCTTTTTCGAGGTCCATAATCCGGGAGATAAGTGTTTGACGTGCAGCCATAATTGCGCGCCGGCCAAAGTCCTCGAGATATATCTGCTCGTAGCACTCCTCACCCACAGTGTAGTCTTCGTCTATTAAGAGTGCTTCGCTGACCGAAATTTGCTTGTTTTCGTCAGTTACCTCCCCGTCCGGCACGATAGTCCTGATCCTCCACATTTCAAGGTCACCCTTGTCGATGTTAACAATGACATCAAAGTTGTCATCGGAGCCGTATTTTTTCTTTATCAAAGTCCTGAATACGTCCTCCAGTACCCGCTGAACAGTGGGTTTGTCAATGTTTTTGTCGGATTTGAACTCCGTAAAGGTCTCAATTAGATTTATCATAACTATTTAAATGATACCAGCACTTTGGCCGATTTTATTGAATCAAAATTAATGGATTTCCGCTCTGCTGGAACCTTTTTCTTTCCTCCCGGCTTGACTTCTAAAACAATTTGGTCATCTTCCACCTCCGCCAATTTGCCCCGAACATCTCCCTCAGTTGTTTTAACATCCAGCTCTCTACCCGTGTGTTTGGGATACTGCTTGAGAAACTTCAACGGCCTGTCAACCCCTGGCGACGAAACCTCAAGTTTGTACTTGGCATCCATCAATCCACCCTCCTCAATTTTTGACTCCAGGTGCCGGCTCACGGACCGGCAGGTGTCGAAACTCACTCCTTTTAACGAGTCTATGAAAACCGACAGACTGGATGTGCCCTTCAGCTCCATATCCACCAGGAAACAATCCTCAAATCCCTCCTCTGAAAACTTTTCTTCAAGAAAAGAAACCACTTTTTCCTCGGTCAGCATCTGCAAACTTTATTAACTAAAAAAAGGGAACACGCGTTCCCCTTTGAAAACCGCCGCAAAGGTAGGAAAAAATTGATTGTGAAACAAATATAAATGACCGCCTTTGCCGTATCAACTGTATCCCGCCTCCCATGATCAACTGCTGCGCCATGAGTCGCCTGCCCGGGAAAAATAATTGTCCGATTGATATGTGTATTGATTTGGTTTTATAAGATTCAGTTGTTTAGAGGTTAATGTATAATTAAAAATTATATATATGTCTGATCCTCTTTTTTCGTTTGTGATGATTGGGCCCGATATCCTAAGCCCGACAAATTTCCAGACCCAAAATTTTAATAAATTTTTTATCATTGCAGTTTGTTTCAACCAGGTCACGGTATATGTGTTCGTAAACCGTGGATGTGTTTTCAGCTTGGTCTCGAATGTGGAGTCAGATGTCTGTATTCCTGAACGTCGGGAGGATTTAGTTTCTGTCTGAAAAAAACGGGTACTGGTTGAAGCGTTTTTTATAGAATGGTAAAAGATTAATAATGGAGGATTATTACATTGAAGTTCGGCGAGTGACTGAGTTTATTGAGAAGAAAGTAAATGGCTTTAAGCCACAAATTGGCTTGATTACGGGTACGGGCCTCAGTGGAATTGTGGATAAGTTTGAGGTGGAATTGAAATTGCCTTATGGCGACATACCGGGCTTTCCGGTATCGACAGTTCAAAGCCACAAGGGCCAGTTGGTATTTGCCAATTACCACGGCCTTAAGCTGGTGGTCTTACAGGGGCGTTTTCACTACTACGAGGGCTATAGCATGCAGGAACTTACTCTACCAGTGCGGGTTTTGAAGGAATTGGGGTGTGAGCGATTTATTTTTTCAAATGTCACGGGCAGCGTCAATCCGGATTACGAAATGGGTGATGTGGTTTTTATCAGGGATCATATAAACCTCATGGGATCCAACCCTTTGAGAGGCAAAAACTTTGACAAGTGGGGACCCAGGTTCCCCGACATGAAGAGCACTTACAATGAAGACTGGAACCGCCGCTGTAAGGAAATTGCTGAGTCGATTGGATTCACTTCACATTTGGGTGTGTATTGTGCATTTGCCGGGCCAAATCTGGAAACTCCCGCTGAATACATATTTTTAAACCGCATTGGCGCAGATTTGGTGGGAATGTCCACCGTGCCGGAAGTGCTGGTGGCCAAACACATGGAAGTACCTGTTTTGGTGTTTTCACTTGTGTCAAACAAGTGCTATCCACCGGAGGCGATCAGAGAAACCAGTGTGGAGGACGTGATCAGCGTGGGGGAGGAGAAAGCCCCTCTGCTTCAGGACATGCTCTGTAAAATACTCGAATCTCGTGTCCTCCTTGAGGATTGAATGAATTGATGGCTGAGGATTTATCAGCTTACCACTTATTTTTATGAAAAAAAATGCCCCCCGGATTGTTATAAAAGGTGCTCGAGAACACAACCTTAGAGACATCGATGTCAGCATTCCTCTCAATGCCCTCACTGTGATTACCGGAATCAGTGGCAGTGGAAAGTCCAGCCTGGCTTTCGATACCATTTATGCCGAGGGACAACGCCGCTACATGGAAACCTTTTCCGCCTATGCGCGCCAGTTTATAGGTAGCATGGAGCGTCCTGATGTTGAGTCAGTGGACGGTCTGAGCCCCGTAATTTCGATCGAACAAAAAACCACAGGCTGGAATCCGCGATCCACAGTTGGAACAGTGACCGAAGTGTATGATTTTCTCCGCCTCCTCTATGCCCGAATTGGTGTAGCGAGATCCTATCTGACGGGCAATGTAATGCAGAAATACTCCGAGGAGCAGATTGTGGACCTGCTCGTCTCCACTTTTTCCGGGGAGGCCATCTCTCTGCTCGCGCCTGTTGTACGAGGGCGAAAAGGGCATTACCGGGAACTCTTTGAACAAATTAGAAAACAGGGTTACTCCAAAGTCAGGGTAAACGGAGAGATCACTGACCTCAAGGTGGGTATGAAACTAGACAGGTATAAAACGCACAATATCGAAGTGGTGATCGACCGGCTGAAAGTGCCGGCTCAGCGGAACAACCGGTTGGTCAGTTCGGTGAGAATTGCCATGGAGATGGGAGAAGACCTCCTTTTTGTACTGAAAAAAGACGGAGAAGTACTGCCCTTTAGCAAAGAACTGGTCGATGCAGAAACTGGTCTGTCCTACGAGGAACCATCGCCCAACTCCTTTTCCTTTAATTCGCCCTACGGCGCCTGTCCTGAGTGCAAGGGACTGGGGGAGGTACACCGCGTCGATATTGAAAAAGTCATACCGGATCCAAAAAAATCCATCAGTCAGGGCGGTTTTGCTCCGCTGGGGGATTACCGCGACAATCTCAACTTCAGGGAACTGCGCGCCCTCGCTAAAAAACACGATTTTTCTCTCTCAAAACCAATCGAAAACATCCCGGAAGAAGTACTGGAATTGTTGCTCAAAGGACAGGGGAGAAGGAAAAAGTCAAAATCCGGCCGAAAAGTGAAGTGGGGAAAGCAAATACGGTCGTTGGGAATCGCGGGAATGATCAACCAGTGGCATCAGGATACCGGTTCGGAAAGAATACGACAGTGGGCCGAATCTTTTATGTCCATTGATGTCTGCCCTGAGTGTGATGGCGCCCGTCTCAGAAAAGAATCCCTCCACTTCTTTCTGGCCGACACCAGGATTTCTGATCTGGCTGAGATGGATTTGGAGCAACTGGGAAGGTGGGTGGATGATCTCCCCGAAGCACTTGCGGATCGCCAGCTCACTATCGCCCGGGATTTAATCAAGGAAATCCAGAACCGCATTGGGTTTTTAAGGGAAGTGGGGCTGGGGTATCTCACCCTCAACCGAAGAGCAAATACCCTTTCAGGAGGGGAGTCCCAGCGCATCAGGTTGGCCACCCAAATCGGTTCTCAGTTGACCGGAATTACCTACATTTTAGACGAACCCTCAATTGGACTGCACGCCAGTGACAATGAGCGACTCATCAGGTCGCTAAAAAACCTGCGAGACCTGGGGAATACCATCATTGTGGTGGAGCACGATAAGGAACTCATGCAGGCATCCGATTTTATAGTGGATCTCGGTCCGGGTGCCGGAAAAAACGGTGGCAAGGTCATGGTGACCGGCAAACCCTCCGAAATTGCAAGCACCAACGGCAGTCTTACTGCAGCCTACCTCAAATTGGACAACCCCCAAAAGGGCAAGAGCAAAAACAGAGAGGGAAATGGTAAAAAACTACAACTGCGCGGTGCGAGCGGAAACAATCTGAAATCTGTGAATCTAGACCTGCCACTGGGCTGTTTTACCTGTGTGACCGGAGTGTCCGGTAGCGGTAAATCTACCCTTATCAACGAAACCCTCTACACCATTCTCCGCAAGGAATATCACAAGTCGCTGAAAAAACCGCTTCCTTATAAGTCCATTAAGGGTATGGACAACCTGGACAAGGTCATCGAAATCGACCAATCACCCATCGGGCGGACTCCCCGCTCCAATCCTGCCACTTACACCGGGGTATTTACCCCTATACGCCAACTTTTTTCCGACACCCGGGAGGCCATGATCAGGGGATACAAACCCGGTAGGTTTTCATTCAATGTAAAAGGGGGAAGATGTGAAACCTGTGGCGGAGCAGGTAAGAAAACCCTGGAGATGAATTTCCTCCCCGATGTACTCATCGATTGTGAAACCTGCATGGGGCAGCGCTATAATCGGGAGACACTGGAGATCATTTACAAGGGTAAGAATATTTCCGAGGTGCTGGATATGACCATTGATGAAGCCAGCGAGTTTTTCAGCAGCATTCCCAAAATAAGCCGGATTATCGACACCCTCAAAAGGGTCGGTCTCGGATACATCACCCTCGGCCAACCCGCTCCAACGCTGTCCGGGGGAGAGGCTCAGCGGGTTAAATTGGCCGAAGAGTTGGCCAAAAGAGCTACGGGCAACACCCTGTACATCCTGGACGAACCCTCTACAGGCCTGCACTACCAAGACATTCTAAATCTTTTGGACATACTGCACGAACTTGCGGACAAAGGCAACTCCGTCCTCGTAATTGAACACCAAACAGATATTATCCACAACGCCGACTACATTGTGGACATGGGACCGGGTGGGGGCAGAAACGGAGGGGAGATCGTTTTTCAGGGCCCTCTGAGTATGATCAAAAGAAGTCGTAAAAGCCTCACGGCAAAGTTTCTATAAGAGCTTCCCATTTTTGATAGTTGGGCTTTATCACTTTATTTTTAACTCATAGCCTTTGCACCACCTATTTGGATGCATGGATGATAATTTTAAAAATGGATAAAAGGACCATTTAATTGGAGTATATTTTCTAGATTAGGAAAAATTTACTATCTTTGGTTAACCGTTGATTTTTTGCACAATCAATCCCCTTGCTATGACCTGTTTTCCCAATTTTAAAATACTGAACAGACTGTTGAGCTGGCCCCGGATCGTAATGATACTGCCCTTTCTCCTTTTTCAATCTAACCCGGCTTTCTCAGATAATGACAATGCTGATTCCGTATTATACGATTACTACCACACTGCCTGGGAGAAATTTTATGATTCCCAATTTCAACAGGCTTTAAGGGAGGTTAATAGCGGGATTGAAGAGGTGAAGTCCAGAGATGAAGTGGATTACGAGTGGTTGATTGATTTTTACAGTATCAAGGGTGTGATTTATGAAGAATTGGGGCACAACCACAGGGTCATTTCCATTTTTGAGAACAATATTCTGCTTAGCGAGAAAGTAGAGGATGAGGAATTTGTAAACTGGGTACTCAGCAGCTCTTACGGTCATATCGCAGTTGCCCTGTCAAGATTGCACCTGTTTGAGAGTGCCGTGGATTACTATCAGCGTGCAATTTACATAGACTACAAACACTTTCCCGATAATCACCAATTTCACAGAGCAAATTACCGGAACATCGGATTGGTAAAGTCAGACCTGGGGCTGTATGAGGAGGCCCTGGCGTATTTTGAAAAGGCGAAATACCACACCAATCAAATGGAGGGAGCCAGACCTACCCATCTCAGCTCCATTAAAGCCGATTTCGGGAGGGTTTACCTGATGATGGGAAAGGGGGAAAAAGCATTGGAAATACTTCAGGAGGCCTTTGCTTTAATGGACGAATACGGCGCACATATTGAGACCTTTGTCAATGTGCACCAGTTGTTGATGCAGGCCGCGATGATGCGCGGGGACACCGCAGAAGCTATTTCTATTCTTAATGATGCCATCGAGTTAATCGATGGCGCCCTTCACAGAATGCCCATGGTCCCATGCCGGGTTTATAACTTCGGTGGGAATCTATACCTCGAAATGGGAAATCCCGAAAAGGCGGCCCGGATTTTTAGCAAGTGTTTGGAGTTTATGGATTTTAGCCCTGACCTCCCACCTGACAGAGTTCTGGATATTGATGAGGTTTTGCGTGCTAAAACAAATTTGTTGCGAGCAGAATTTGCCATGATAATGGAGGGAGATTCAGGGGAAAAGGAGGACCAATTGGAGGAAGTTTTAGAAATGGTGGATAGAAATATTCGACTGTTACGGCACTTCATTGCAGGCATTTTGATCCCCCACTCCAAAAACCGTCTGGTGCGGGAGCGAATTGGACTGTTTGAGGTGGGAATCAATGCACTTTACGAACTGTACCAAATAAATCCAGATCGCGGCTATGTTCAAAATGCTTTATTTATTGCCGACCAATCGCGATCCGCGGTTTTATTGGAGGACATTGTACTGAGAATGACTGAGGACGACGCCATTGCTTCTGATTTCAATCGCGATATGGAGCTTAAGGTAAGCTACGACAGTCTTTATCTGGAGTTGAATTACTGGTTGGACTCCACCTCAACCACTTCAGATTCAATGGTGCTGGATTTAAGGGAGCAAATGGCTGCCATTCGCTCTGAGCGGGAGGTGCTATTTACGGAGGTGTTCAGTGCTCAGTCACTTTACATCAGGGAGTTAGTGGAGACGGGTCAGCCCGATGAAGGTTTTTTGAATGATATGTTGGATGAGGGTTATTCGGTGTTAACCCATTTTCCCGGAACCCAAAACCTTTTTACCCTGGGATTGAGTAACAAGGGGGTGATTTTCATAAGAGACAGTTTGCCGGATGACCTGGTATTCGAGGCCAATCAGCTTAGGAATGAAATCGATGTTTTCCCACACACCATTGGTAATTCCGCCGAATTTAATGAACACCTGAACCGGTTGGAAGAAGTCAACAAAAAGACCTACAATCGCTTTTTTAAGGGGATGGAAGAGATCGCCACAGAAAAGCTGCTAATCATACCTGTGGATGAAATCTCCGCAGTCCCGTTTGCCGCCATTTCATTACCTGCAGAGGTGACCAGCCAGGGTGCTTATTTGGTGGAGGAGTACGAAATATCCTACAGTTATTCCCTCAAGGCGCTTGAACTGCAAACGCAATTAAATAGAGAGCGACAGGGAGGCTTTCTGGTTTTCGCCCCTGAGTATCACAATGAAGTAGTCCACGTCTTTGGAATAGACGGCGAGCTTTCACTTTCTCCCCTTGAATTTAATAGAAGAGAGTCTGAGTTCCTGTCGCGTTTTTACGAGGCTGAAAGCTTTGATGGTCCGACAAGCACCCTGGATAATTTTTACGCAGAAGCTCCTGCAGCGGCCTGGGTGCACCTCAGTGGCCATGCCTTTATTAACGATGGCCTACCGGAACACTCCTTTTTTGCCTTCTCAAAACCGCTAGAAAGTGATGGAAGTCAATTGCTGTCCATAAATGATATTTCACGTTTGCAACTCAATGCCCAAGTGGTTTTTCTGAATGGTTGTCAAACAGGTTACGGGCCGGTTCAACAAGGGGAGGGAGCACTCAGCTTACAACGGGCATTTGCATCGGCAGGGGTAAGCACTTTGATCACTACGCTTTGGCCGGTTAATGACGAGTCTGCTTATCACCTCACCAGAGAGTTTTACGAAATCTTGCCTTCTGTAAACTCAATACCCTCAGCACTAAGAAAAGCTGCCCTGGAATTCATCGATTCAGGGGATCCGGTTTACAGCCATCCCTATAATTGGGCGGGTTATGTATCCTACGGAAATCCCAGCAATCCGCTAGCAGTAAGCGCCGGTATTGGTTGGTTTGAACGTCTCCTGGTTCTCGGACTGGTTGTTTTGGTTGGTCTTTGGTATCTAAGAAAAAAAAGATGAGTTTTTTTACTGAATGGTGGAATTATCTCAAAGTTAAACTGGGTTTTCAGCCCGACACTGCCTTTGTGGCCCGGCAACTTAAAAAACCCGGTGGCTTTTATGCGAGGAAAATAACCGATCGCATGAATAAGGTTAACCACAGATTGCTTGAGTTGACCCTATCACAGCTGCATTCCGAAGGCGGAGAGCGATGGTTGGAAATCGGTTTTGGCAGCGGGAAGCATCTCAGCCGGGTTGTGGGTGATTGCAACCTCAAATCCCTGCACGGTCTCGATCATTCCTCTGAAATGGTAGCACTGGCCGAAAGAGAAAACGCCGAAGGGATTTCTGAGGGAAAGCTGGATTTAAAATTGGGTTGCAGCTCCAAAATCCCCTGGCCGGAGTCCTATTTTGATCGAGTGTATTGCAACAATCTGATCTATTTTTGGCACAATCCACAATTGCACCTTCGGGAAATAAAAAGGGTGTTGAAAAACGGAGGTGAACTGGCCTGCGGATTTCGAACCCGCTCCACTATGAAAAATCTACCCTTCACCAACCACGGATTTGTCTTGTACGAGCCGGGTGAGTGGGCGGATACGCTGCGCAGAGCCGGCTTTGTGGAGTTGAGACAGCACCTCGTTACCGAATCCAGGGAACTGAATCCGCCCCTTAATATTTCGTTGGAATCGGTATGTTTGGTCGGAAGAAAGCCCCTGACCCAGTGATTTTATTACTGAAAGATCAAGTCGCAACCGGTGCGTTTGCATGACTTTTCCAGAATTTCACTAAAGTTTTCAATCACGACAGTTCCACCGTGTTTCGAACTGATCAATCCACCCTGGGTAAGGAGGGGAAATATTTTCTTGTTCTCCTTGAAGTGCTGGCGAAATTGCTCGGCGAGTTGTGATTCTGTGATGGAGTCTGTAGAACTTTCGTCCTCTACCCAAAACAAATCCCGGGCATCGGCCCATGCAAACCTCTTGATATTCAAAATGTGATAGGCCAGAAAGCTTCCTATCAGAAGTTGCGCAGCCCTGACTTCCACCGGGAAATTTTTGAGATTTTCCTCCGTCCTCTTTTCAATTAAGTTTTTTATCACGACCAACCGGTCGGTTACTTCCGTAGAAAGCTCACGGGTATTCCCCTTCATTCCGGCGATCAATTGATTGTAGTGTTTTTCAATAGAGTCAAATATCTCCCCGGTTTGGTTGATCCCTTTCAGATAGGCCTCAGCCAGTTCCTTGAACATCTGTCTTTCCATTTGGGTACCTGAGAAAAATATCACCTTGATGGCTGGTTCTCTCTCGAGCTCAACGTGCATATTGTTTCGCCTGTCAACCATTTCATTCAGCGATCTGAAGGCCGGAAGCCAGAGAATTATTTTAGACATATTGGTTAGCTATTTAGCTGGAAAAGGGCAAAATTAAGAAATTTAATGACCCAATTCCTTATTGATTGAGTGCTTTTGCAGGAATTAACGAAGAGATGACATCATTAAGCCGCCCGGAAAATACCACAGGCTGCTGCGCTTCACTTCCTCATGATTTAACTACCGATATTCCATCCGGCTCCGGCCATCAGCCACCGGCCCGGCATTTTGACTCCGGTGATATCGGAATAGGAGCGGTCAAGCAAATTATTGATCTGCAAGTAAAAATGAACCTGTCCATCCAATACTTTCCGCCCCAACCGGCTATTCACTGCGAAATAGCTGGAAGTGAGAAATGCATCAATATCGGGGGACCGGTCTTCAGGTCGATTTTTGTACCACGAATTCAGGGAAAAAGTCCAGTCCCGGTTTCTCAGCAAAAGATTCGTATTGACCAGGTGTCCAGCCTGACCGGTGATGTATTTAGCCTCTATGTCCTCGCTGGCCCGAATGTTATTTCGAGTGTATCCCACTTCGAGGAAACTATTCAAACCCAGGATACCAGGTCCACGAATATCCGCCCTCAGTTCAAAACCGGTGTTTTTCACCTCGCCGATGTTTCGGGTAAAAAAGTACCAGGCACCCTCCTCGAGATTATCCCGTCCGGAAATTTCTTCCGCCGGGGTTCGGACGTAATCGATGATATTTTTACCCTGACGGTGGAAAAGTGCGCCATGGAATTCCATCCAGGGGAATAGGTCCGCGGCAAATCCACCTTCAATTTGCCATGCTCTCTCTGCCTGCAATTGTGGGTTGCCCAGATTTCGCCCACTTGCGAGCGGACCAGGTAGATTGGTTGAAATAAAACGCTCGGTATAATCTGCCGCCCTGATACTTCGACCTCCGGACAATCTGAGTTCAATGCGCTCCAGATTGTGCGCAATGCTCAATTGAGGGCTTAGTTCAAAACCGAAGTTCTGGTCGCGGTCGGCACTCAAAGCTAGGTGGATATCGGTTCGCTGACCCAGCTTCTGGCGCAGTCCTGCAAAAACGGAAAAGGCGTGGTCGCCATGATCACCCCGGTCATTGCTCTCAATGGTTCTCAATTGCGTCCTCGTGCCAAAGTGAAGGTCTCTTCCCCTTCCAAGGGGCAACCATTGATTGAGCTGAAAAAGGCTTAGGGTGGTTAGGTGTTCGTTTGCCGGAGGAAAATCGGGGTTGAAAATGAAACGATCCCTATTTCTCTTGTGTGAAATGTCAATGGTCGTTCTACCCCTCACGCCGGTTCTGGTGAGTTGAAGGTGGTTGTAAAGCGTCCGAGTGTACTCCTCTGCTTCATCAAGTGGATTGGCGGTGTAAAAATAGCGGGCTGAAAAATCTCTTCTGTCCGCCGCAAATCGGTAAAAAATACTCCAATCGCCATCTGTTTGATGGCGTAACGCCAGAGTAGTCGATGATATGTCAAACCAGTAGGGCGATCCATCCAGGGCCTTATGTCCGTCTGCATTTTGGTTTTCGAGTCCCCCGGAAATGGTGGTGTTCTCACCGGGCTTGAAGTGGAAATTTCCCCTGCCTCCCCGGTAGCCCTTGCTGCCTGCGGAGAGGTTTCCGGTAAATGAATACGACCGGTCGTAGCTTCCGGCAGCCGTTTTGGTGATTATATTGATGACCCCACCCATGGCATCTGCACCGTAATGAGCTGAAGCCGGTCCTTTGATTACTTCGATACGGTCAATTTCTCCAACCGGAACCGGAAGACTGGCGCTGAAATGGCCGGTAAGCGGGTCGTTCCAGCGAACTCCATCCACCATTACCAGTACCTGCGAAAAAGTACTCGCCCTTAAAGACAGGTCTGATTGCACTCCCGCCGGCCCCCTGGCCTGAATTTCCAGACCGGGAATGTACCGCATGAGTTCATCCGGGCTGGAGGCTGGAAGTGCGGAAATGGTCTCATGGGAAAGTACCTGAATATCTCTGCCTGTTTCATGCAGTTTCATTGGAATAATGTAAGATTCGACCCAGATGGTGTCTCCTGAAAAGACCAGGGTGTCGAGGGGGTGATGGGTAGCACTGATGGCTGCTGTTGCCTGGAGCAGACAGCTGTAAAGCAGGAGTGTGATAAGAATATGCCTCATACAGGGTTTTGATTTTTTACGCAAAAGTAAACCATCCTTCATTTTTTTTAAGGTGAGAAAATGACTTTCACCAAATCATTGCAGTGAACTGATTACTTTTGTGGCCTGATAATAATCAGGAAGGTTACAAGTGGGGATTGCTCCATGAAATTGCCACGTTTGTAAATTCAATCGGGTTGTTTCCGGGATAGGTTGAACAAAAACCGTAAGTGCAGAAAATATTGTGAAACTGGGAGGTACGCCTCCGGGATATAAATCGTTTTCAAACCAACACAAACAAGAATTAATGATAAAGAAAATACTCTCCGGGATACTGGGGCTGATGGCCGTTGTGGTTATCATCGGTATTCTTCAGCCGGCAGAAGTGGTCATTGAAGAGCAGTACATCATAAAAGAACCTGTAGATAAGTTACAGACCCGTCTGTCTGATGATGTCTCTATGGCACAGTGGTTCTCAGAGGCAACAGGTCGGAGAATCCAAACCGTGGAACAGGAAAATTCACGTGGAAAGGGTCATGGCAGACTCGTAGTGGATGAAGCTGCCTTGTCTGAGGTGGCAGCCAGTGTTAATGTGCATTTTTATAAGCCCCTGCGGCATTACGTCCACACTAATTTTTTCCTGACTGCTACCAGTGAAGGAACCGCTATCAACACCTTCTCAGTTCTTCAAAAAAGTGGTTGGAGCCGATTTGTGGGATGGATTTTTGGACCGGGAAGTCGCTGGACCAATATGTTGGGTGAAACTATGGAGACTATAAAAGAAGAGGCGGAGTCCGATTTTGTAGCTCTGATAGATGGTTTCTACATCGAAAGGCAGCCCGTCATTGAGCGCAATTATTTGCTTGTGAGAAGCAGGAGGCCATTTGAAGAAATGAATGAGTTCGGCAAAGAGAACTTCCCACGACTAGACTATTTTATTCAACAGGAGAGATTGAGACGATTCCCCTTTTCCACTTTGTATTACGACCTAAACGTAGATGAGGAAATGGCCGATATGGCTGCTGCAGTCAGAATTGACAGGGATTTGCAGACACCGCCTGAAGATTTGGATATAAAATTCTTAAGACGGGGAGAGGTCGTCTCTGCCAGACACTACGGTCCGGTCGAAGAAGTAGTCGAAGCACATCGGGCTATTCGCCAGTATCTGGAAGAAAACAATCTCCAATTCGACCCTCCATTCATTGAAACTTATGAGGTGGGAGCCAGGGATGTGGATGATCCGGAGGATTTTGTTACGCTGGTAGAATATTACCTGTTTGAGGATTGATACCCTGTGTTGATTTATTCATTGTTGGAGTTGATCACATTATCGGAAGGGGCTTTTGACTGGAGCCGCGGCTGAATTTTAGTCGTAATTAGCACACGCACAAAAAAATTTATACTTTTGACGCAGTATTGCTCAAAAGAAACCACTGCAAAGTGCTACAATTCTTCAAGTCCAATCAATTGTTTAACAGCTTAATGCTGTTTCCCTACGCACTGGTGTTGAATCACCGTGTTTTCTTCAGGGATAGGGAGGCAGTGCATACGGACTCAGACGGTATTTTCAGTTCATGGATTGAGCCCTTTTGGACGCAGTACCCGTTTTGGTCTTCCATTTTTTATGTGTTCCTGGTTTTTTTTCAGGCCATACTGATCAACCGCTTGAGTATTGTATATCGGATTGGAAGTGAGATAAACTTGTTTCCGGGTATTCTCTTCCTGATTTTTGTCAGCTTTTTTCCCGAGTTTCAACACCTGAGTGCTCTTAGCCTGGGGATGCTCTTTTTCCTGTTTGCCCTAAATGCTCTTTTTCAAACCTACAAGCGACATCAGGATACGGGAAAACTCTTTAATGCCGGATTTTGGACCGGGGTAGCTGCTCTTTTCTACGCACCTTTTTTAGCAGGGATGCTGATTGTGATAATTGGTGCATTTATATTGAAACCCGTGAAAGGAAAGGATTGGTTGCTCATGTTTAACGGTCTTTTGGTCACCTACTTTCTGACCTTTGCATTAGGGTACGCATTTGGGATGGAACCAGGTCTTTTTCTCGACCACTATGCAGTCCCGATATATTTTTACATTCCTTTTATTCCGATAGAGGCCTCCTCGTTTGTACCAATTTTAATCCTCAGTACAGCGATTTTACTGGCGTTGGTCAACTACCAGTATTACATGTCCAAAAAAGCACTCCGGTCCAAGAAGAACATCGATATATTGTACTGGAGTTTGCTGGTATTTTCTGCTTCCACCCTGCTTTTTGAAGGGGTCGAATTACAACACATGGTTTTGGTGGCCCTGCCCCTGTCCCTATTGCTTCAGGACAGCATCGTTCGAATTGAAAACCCGCTTACTGCAGAGATCATTCACCTGTTTATCATAGGCGGAGTATTCTTCTTTCAATATCAGAACTTTTTGTAGTAGTATGGGACGAAGCCGATAATTGATAAAAAATAAACCAGATGAAAAAGGCAGAAATTAATAGATTCGGTGGATATGAGGTGGTCGAATTGGTGGAGGGTTCATTCCCAACACCCGGTGAAAAAGAAGTGGTGGTAAAGGTCAATTATGCAGGCGTCAATCCCCTGGATTGGAAAGTGCGATCCGGGATGATGAAAATGGTGACCGGTCCAAAGTTTCCAATGGGGCTCGGTTTTGAAGCGTCCGGAGTAGTTTCAGAGGTGGGAGATAAGGTGGACAGACTCAAATCAGGTGACAGAGTTGTGCTCACAACAGGCTTGAAAGGGGGCGCGTACAGTGAATTTGTTAAAGTCTCTGAAGCCAATTGTTGCAAAATACCATCTGCTGTTTCTCTTAAGGATGCGGCTGGATCCTACATATGTGGAATAACCGCCCTGCAATGCCTGACCGAAAAGGGGAAAGTGGGCGAAGGAAGCCAGGTTCTTTTAATCGGCGCGTCGGGAGGAGTTGGTTCTTTTGCGGTTCAAATTGCGAATCTCCTTGGATCTGAAGTGACCGGCGTCTGTTCAACTGCAAATGTGGATTATGTGAAGTCTTTGGGTGCCATAAAGGTGATCGATTACACGGTAGAAAACCCCACACAGTTGAAGGAGCGATTCGATTTGGTCTTTGATGCAGTTAATGCACACAGTTGGAAAACTATTAAGCCCCTTTTAAGGCCCAAAGGTATCTATGTCAATACCATGCCGGACCCCGTGATGTTCTTGCGCCAGGCTTTTACCTCGGTTTTTTCATCCAAAAAATGTAAGACCTATATGATAAGACCCGACAGGGAACAAATGAGTTGGTTCCTGGATAAAATGGACAGCGGGGAAATCCGGTTGACCATTTCCAAAACTTTTCCGCTGGAGGAAGTTGCAGATGCCATTTCTGAGAACGAAAAGGGAAGGACCCGCGGAAAAATTATCCTGGAAATTGACCCTTCATCAAATTAAAATCCGCCCTTTTTTTATTCGTTGAAAACCAATAAGATGTAATTGCAACGTGGTGTTGTTACGCCCTAAATTTTACCACTTTTTTTGTTCAAAAGAGGTGCTTATGAGTCAATGGTTTTTTTATAATTCACGAAAAACTTCTAATATTACGCCACTGAATTCAACTAAGTCAAAAATATTATGAGCGAAGAGAAGAAGAAAAAATCTTTGGTAGATCGGTTTTTGAACTGGATTGAACGCACGGGAAATAAGTTGCCTGACCCCGCCATGTTGTTTTTCTACCTGATGGTTATTGTATGGGTGTTTTCAGCGGCTCTGGCCCCTTTTGATTTTGGCGAAATTGACCCCAGGACGGGTGAAGCCTTGCTGGTGCAAAATCAATTAACGGGGGAGAGTTTAGCAGAGTTTCTGGCCACCATGGTAACCGTGTTCGTGACTTTTGCACCCCTGGGTATAGTGTTGGTCGCAATGCTCGGTGTGGGCGTGGCTGAGCACTCCGGCTTTATAAATGTGGGTTTGAAAAAATTACTGAATTTCACTCCCAATTCGCTCCTGACCCCCATGTTGATACTTGTGGCCATTGTAAGTCACACCGCGGCAGATGCCGGATATGTACTGGTAATACCGCTTGGGGGTGTTATTTTTTACGCAGCCGGTCGCCATCCGCTGGCCGGAATTGCAGCTGCTTTTGCGGGAGTGAGTGGTGGATTTAGCGCTAACTTCATTCCCTCCGGTATTGATCCGCTTTTGATGAGTTTCACCCAGGAGGCCGCGCAGATATATGATCCTGAGATGTTGATCAACCCGCTCAATAACTGGTTTTTCACTTCGATTTCCTCCATATTAATAGTGATGGTCGGTTGGTATATCACAGATAAGATCGTTGAGCCGCGATTATCCAATGTAGAAGTCGATGCAGATGAGGAGGAGTTGCCCAAAATGGAAAAGGTAACCTCTCGTGAGAACAAAGCATTTATTTGGGCTAGTGTGGCTATGATTGCAGGTGTTGTCGGACTTTTCCTTTGGGCATGGCCTGAAAGTTCTGCTCTGCGAGATCCCGAACACGACAACCCTGAGATAAGCTCGCTGGTTTCTTTTGGTGCTCCGTTGATGCAGGCCATTGTTCCGCTCATTTTTTTACTGTTTGTAATCCCGGGGGTTGTTCACGGCTACATGGCCGGGGTATTTAAAGACTCCAAGGACCTTGTTGACAGTATGACCAAGGCCATGAACAGCATGGCTTACTACATCGTAATGGCCTTTTTCTGCGCCTTGTTTATCGATGCATTTGGCAAGTCGAATATCGGTCTTTTGGTAGCAATCAAAGGTGCAAACTTCCTGCAGGCACTCGATTTGCCCGGTCAGGTTACCATCGTCGGAATTATTCTCCTGACAACGGTAGTTAACCTGCTGGTGGGTTCAGCCTCTGCAAAATGGGCGCTTATCGCTCCGATTTTTGTTCCCATGTTGATGCAGTTGGGGATTTCTCCTGACCTCACCCAGGCTGCTTACAGGGTAGGAGATTCGGTCTCTAATATCATCACACCATTATTGCCCTATTTTCCATTGGTGGTGGTCTTCTGTCAGCGGTATGTGAAAGACACTGGTATCGGTACGCTGGTTTCGATGATGATTCCGTACTCCATTATATTCACCATAGCCTGGACCATCTTCCTGCTTATTTACTGGTGGATTGGAATACCACTGGGACTGCAGGCGAGCTTCGTGTATCCGCCTATGTAATGGGATTTTGGGTGCCTGTATGTGTATATGCGCCTGAGTTTGTACCAGGTCCTATTGTACTCACTACATCGCTTGAAAAGCAGCTTTAGTGAATCTCGCAGACTGAGATTGAAGGGATTCGATTGGATGTGGAAAATGGCGATTGAGGAGCCAAATGTGGATTTTTTCGAGAATTTTTGCACCTCTGCTCTTAGAAAGCCTTCAACCATCAGCCTGTCCCCAGCTCTTTGAATGGCCATCGGCCATAAACCAATCAGATTGGCTGCTGCGTAAAGGACCGCACTGAGTATTTTTTTGTGAAAATTCAGTAACGGTAAGCTTCCAATGAATTTTGTGGTTTTCTAAACCCTTGGGTTGGTTTCACGCAAAGCCCACTAAAGGGCGGAACTCGCATTGGGTTTGAGGAGAAATAGAATCTTGAGAATGGCATTTCAAATTTTGCCCCTAATTCGCCTGGAATGTTCTGGAAAAAACCGGGGATTATTGAAGCAGCAAGTCAATCAGCGCAGAAATATCCCTGACATGCCCCATGAGCATTTCGGTGTGAATTTGATGAACCTGATGCATGTGGACCACATCGTCGAGCAAGTCTTTTTCGATGGAATAACGGTAGAGTGGAAGGGCCCAGGCTGCATAACCCCTGAATGGATCAGGTGAGACGGCGAGGTTTCTCAACCACGGTCTGAATTCCAGCCCTTCCTCCACTATAAAATTGCGCTCCATTTGAAGTAAAATGCGGTTGACAGCCGCGAGGTTAGGTGGGGTGTGATTGCCGGAGGTAAAGTCACGCAATACTGAATGGTAGTAGCCCCCGGTTTCCCCAAAAAGATTGATCAATTCACCAAAATTAGAGTTGTCAAATATTTCTTCACCAGCAATCTCAGCGAGTTCTTCCTCCATGCCCTTGAGGGCTGCTGCAGTTCTGACTGGATCAAATGGAAGGACATCTGCATTGGCAAATCGAGTGGAAAGCACTCCGTAGTAGTGCGCCAGGGTAGGCCCATATTTGTAATCCGGGTCGATAAAGGTTTCGTAAAAATGAAGGTTGTCGAAGTTGGAGTGATAAACAGGAACTCGTCCACTCATACTTATCTGTGCGGAGGGAATACCGGCGCGGTGGATAAAGGGAACGAAATCCGAACCCGAACCCAATCTCCCAATACCCGGTTCCTGCCTGTCGCCGTCACCTAACCAGTAATCATACAGAGTCAGTTGCGTATCCGGGTGTATCACTGCAGTTGATGCTTCCATTATGGCACTGTGCAGGGAGGGGGTTGAAGCGGCGCGGAAATTAGGGCCTGTAACCGACATATCAGCATTGAGATACATTACTGTTTTGTCCATCAATGCTTCCAAATGGTGCTCCACCCATTCCGACGCTCCTATCAGGCCAAATTCCTCTGCATCCCAGTGCGCAAAAATCAATGATCTACGCGGCTGCCAGCCATCTTGCATCATTTCTGACAGCCCCTCAATAAGGGTCAGTAACATTGCTGTTCCACTGTTTGGATCGGCACTTCCAAAAGTCCATGCATCGTGGTGACAGCCTAAAATAATCCACTCATCAGGGTGTTCGCTACCGGTTATCTTCCCGGTGATATTTTTTATGCGCTTTATTTCTAACGGTTGATTCACCTCCAGGGTGACTATCAAATCGCTACCGCCCTCAATGGCGTAGGTGAGGTCAAGGCCTCCCTGCCAGGGATCGGGTGCGGGGTCCCCTGTCATCCTCTCCAGCATTTTTTCTGCAGCACCGTAACCGATGGGTGCTACAGGGATACGTGGCAGATCGGTATCCTCTATGTCCAGACGCTCAGGGGAGTCGGGATGGTCCAGTGGCAGTGCAGGCTCGAAAGGAGTCAGTGGGTCGCCGTAATACTCCAGGGTGAGAAGAGATCCTCGCTGAATGGCACTCTCGTCATTATACCTGCCGTCAGGATAAACTTCTCCACGCTTAAAGCCACTGTCGTGGGGATCTGTGAAAATAATGAGCCCTGCAGCCCCAGCCTCTTCTGCGTATTTTGCCTTAAAACCACGAAAATTGCCTCCGTATCTGGCCAGCGCTAATTTCCCACTTAGGTCGATGCCCATTTCTTTCAATTCTTCAAAATCCTCCATGCGACCGTAATTTACATAAACGACTTCCGCAGTGACCTTTCCCGAAGCGGAATACGCATTCCATCCATGAGTTAAATCCGGGTGCGAACTCCAGGGGTCTTCCTCGAATTCGTTCTCTTTGTTTTGAAGTCGGATGGGCCGGTCTCCCTCAATGGTGATATTAATTTCTCCGGGTTCTCCCAACAGCACATCGTAGGGGTGCAATTTAACCTTAAGCCCGGCATTTTCCATGGTTTCTGCAATGTATTCAATCACCCGGGCGCTGTTTTCGGTGCCGGCAATGTGGGGCTTTTTTGTCAGCTCGTAAAGGTGTTCTGCAAAGGTTTCTGACTGGAGTTTTTCCGCCAATTGCTCTTCGAATTTTAACTGATCTCCTACTCTGCTGTCCTTAAATCCCCAAATGTTCTGGGCGTTTAGTGATGTATTTGTCAGTGCCAAAAACAGCACAGGCGGTATGAGAATTATAATGTATCTGGTCATTGTCAAAGTTGTTAATATTAAAAATTACCTGAGGTTTGAGCAAGATTTCAGATTGTGAAGCCAATTCAATTTTTTTTACTCCCTCCTGGCAAATCGGTTGGCAAAAGTACGAAAAATGAGAGAGCCATAAAGACAGATCAATAAAGTCCGGGAATTAAGCGCGAAACTTTCTTTTGATACCGGATGTAGTCCTCCCCAAATTCGCGAATCAGCTTTTTTTCCTCGAAATGTATGCCGAATGGCAAATAGATGCACATGCAAATTATGAAAATCGCAAGCGGCCAGGCGGGTACCATAAAAAAGATTCCCGCACAAAAAAGGGTCGTGCCGGTGTAAAGCGGATGGCGCATATATTTGTAAAGCCCGGTGGTTATGAGTCCTTTTTCTGAGGCTCCCGTATGTTCTCTTACGGAGGGTTTAAATCCCAGAAATTCTGGTAAATCAAAGGTCTTTACGGTTTGAAAGCCTATCCAAAATCCGCAGATAAAAAGGAGAGACCCCACTATTTGACTGATGGTCCCTGCTTCGTAAATGAGGTGCCACTCGCTGATGGATAGTATCGTAAGTCCCAGCAATCCCGCGAGGGAAATGAAATTGTAAGCTAATCTGTAATACTTCTCCAGCCAGGGCAAAGTCCGGATCATTACAGCTTTCACGATCAAATCGGCCAGGACACTGTGAAGTGCAAAGTATAGCAACCAGCCAATCGCCAGGAATAATGCGGTCATTTTTTAAAATGTATTACGAACTCTTTAACCTTGACTCTACTAACAATGTGCACGGATATTAGGTTTGGGAAGCGGGTTTTTGACTGGCCGGAAACTTTATTTGCCAAAAGAAAAGATGGGCCTGAGAATCGAACTAAAGTGTTATCTTGCGCAACAGTACCGGAGGGTACTTAGTTAGTTTTTTGCAGGATTATGAAAAATGACAGTTCAATAGGAGGGTTTGTTGCGAGGAAGTGGTTGCGGAAGGTGCTAAAAATAATTGGTTGGACCGCAATTAGTCTGATCGCCCTTTTTATTATACTGGTCTTGCTCATAAGGACTCCGGTTGTCCAGCAGTGGATCACCGATCGCGCTACAAGCTGGGTTGAGAATCAAACCGGTGCCGATTGCCAAATATCCAAACTCTATCTGACCTTCAGTGGAAACCTCCTTTTGGAAGGAGTTTATCTGTTCGATTTGGAAAAAGACAGCTTGTTATACCTCGGTTCTTTGGAAACCGGGGTGCGCATCAGGCCCCTGCTCAACAATGAAGTCCGTTTCCGAAAATTGGACCTGCGCGATTTGAGTGCCACCGTGAAAAGAGACAGCGCCGGCACTTTCAATTTTGACTTTCTGATGGAAACCTTTGGCGGTGAGGGTGAGGATGTCCCAACTAAGGAAGAATCCGCCTCCTGGGATATATTTCCGCCCCCCCTTAATTTTTTCAACCTCTCTTTCAACCTCTACGATAAATACGGGGGCATGAATGTGGAAGCCACATTAAATACCCTGAACCTGGATGTCGGTTCCCTTGAAACGGCAGACTTTCAGCCCGTAGTTCCCCATTTTTTCATGGATGGCCTCGATGTGGATGTGAACCAATTCCGCGGCACTGCAAAATCCGTCGATGAAGGACCGCCCTCCGAACTGGGTGAAGAGGATGCCGCACTGCCACATTTCAGCTTGAAAAAACTGGAATGGTCCAACATTAATTTTACCCTTTTTAATCAAGAAGAGGGTATTGATTTGAAGGCGAGATTTGAAAATTTGGCCCTGCTTGATTTGGAATTGGAACCCGATTTAAGCGGGGAAAATCCCAATCGACTGTTTTTGGAAAGCCTCTCTATATTGGGCCTTAAATTCGATGGAAAAATTGCCTCGAAAGAGGTAAGCGGTGAGGTCCCTGTTGCAGTGGAAGAGGATGGCCCTGTGGATTTTAAATGGCCGGACTGGGATGTTCAGATCAACCAAATCAATTTTACCGACCATACTCTGCGGTACAGGGATCCGGCTGTTGAAACCGTTCAGGATGGGTTCGATCCCTCTAATGTGGATGTGGCCCTTAGCAGTTTTTTAATGAAAGACATTCATTTAAAAGACCGGAAACTGGAGGCCAGACTGGAAGAACTGGTGGCCTCTGAGGGTGGAAGCCTTGATATCCGTCAATTGGCTTTTGACTTTTTTGCTGACGACCAACAGATAGCCCTGAGAGACTTCCGGGTGAAAACCTCTCATTCGAATATTGGAGCCACAGCCGAGTTCAATTATCAGACCGTGAACCACCTGATAAATGAACCCCTGGAGACCAGGTTTTCATTGGATGTCAAACAATCTGTTTTGGGGCACCAGGATATGCGGAATTTTTTGGCCGAAATTGAGGAAGACCCCTATATGGGACATTTTCTGAATTACCCTGCCAAAATCAGGGGCGAGTTCAATGGTGATCTCGGTGGTGTGAATGTGAATCGGTTTGCGCTCGAGTTGGGTGCTGCTTCCAAACTCGGTTTGAACGGACGGCTGGGCAACCTCACTGAACCGGAAAAGATCACTTTCAACCTGAGGAATGTACACCTTTACACAGAAGAACGCGATTTTGGACATTTGGTGCCGGAGGATACGACCTATTCACTTCCCTCCAGGGCACTGGTTACCGGGAAAATGAGGGGTACGGCCGACGGGGTGTTGTTTGACATGGGGCTGGTAATTCCCGAGGGGAATATTGAATTTGAAGGGCAGGCCGATGGTTTTTCGGAGGTTCCAAATTACCGGTTAGACATGGTGATTCACGCCCTGGATGCTGCATATTACACGGACAGTTTGGGACCGGAAGCCATCGCGGGAAGATTGTTGCTGACCGGGCAGGGTTTTGACCCCAACACCATGTTTGCAGATTTGAGCGCCGACCTAAATACTTTGAGGTACCAGGGAAAGGATTACAGCCCCTTGCGTTTGAATGCCAATTTTCAAGAGAAAAACGTGGATGCAGGGATTGATTTATTGAGCGAAATGCTAAATTTTAACCTAGCCGCAAATTTTACCTATGACACCACTGATTTTGCCTTTGATGTGGGTTTCCATTTGCGAAAGGCAGATTTGAGAGAGCTGGGTATTCAGGAAGATACCAGTATAGTGAGTACTCGATTTGTCGCTACCGGGAAGGGGAATGCAGGTCTTTTAGATTCAGATTTCAGTCTTGATTCTCTGCTCGTACAGCAGGGCGATGCAATGTATGTGATGGATTCACTTCGGGCACTGGTCTATCTGGATTCTATCACTACGTTTTTTGATGTTCAGTCCTCTATTTTGCAAGCGGACCTCACGGCCAATACATCTATAGAGAAAATTGCCGGAGGGATGCGGGCACATATAAATAGCTACTTAGATCCAACGATGGCCGATTCGCTTTTGATATCCGGTTTGGAGGCCGACTTTCGCATGCGGGTGCCCAACACCCGGTTTCTCAGAGAGGTCATCGCGCCAGATATGGAGTCTATGGAAGAAATTACCGCTTCGATACGGTACCGGGAAAGTACCCGTTCAATAAAGGCCCATTTAGATGCACCCTATGTCCATTATTTGGATTATGAAGTATTTGGCACCTTTTTGGAAGCGGAATCCAACCGGGACAGCCTGACTTTTGCAACCGGGTTTTCCAACCTTGCGTCGGGAGCAATCGACATTCAAAAAACGGCACTTTCCGGGGTTTTTAAGGATTCTTTATTGCGGGCGAATCTGGATATACAGGCTGATGGTGCTGACCAGATAGCCATGGTGAATTTTCAATTCAGCGCCCTGAACGACACATTCAATCTGCATTTAGAACCTCATGGACTGGTTTTTAACAAAGAGGATTGGTCAATATCAGAACACAATAAGGTCCGATACGCCAGCGAGTATTTGCAAATTAGAGAATTCAAACTTCAGCGTCGGGACAATTTGTTCGAAATCAGTTCACACCCTGAAGATAAATTCGATTACCTGCGGTTGAATATGGAAAATCTCTCACTGGGCGGATTGCTTGAATTTATCAATCCCGGAGAAGAGTTGGCCGATGGTGTAATAAGGGGACAGTTTGAAGTAGATGAGATTTTTGAGGAGCCCCTTATTAATGCTGAGATCCACATCGATGACCTGGTAGCTATGGACATTCCCTTTGGCAATTTGAGCGCCTTTGGGAACAATCCCAAAAAAGACAGATTTGAGTTCCATGGTGAATTGAGGGGAGGTGATATTGAACTGGACCTGATGGGATTTTACGACCTCGCTGCAGAGCCCGGCCCTGTGTACAAGGCCGATATTGACATGCATGCTGTGGATTTTGTGTTTGTCGAGCAATTCTCTGAAGGAGCGATAAGAAACAGCCGTGGAAAGTTAAGAGGTGAAGTCAGTGCAAGGGGAGATGATGAGGGGTTCGAATACGACGGATTTTTGATGTTTGATTCGGTCGGCTTTGTGATGACCGAGACCGGTTCAGCATTCAGCATTCCCCGGGAGAGAATAGGATTCACTCAATCCGAGGTGCAGTTCCTGGATTTCACCATATTGGACGGAAGTGCCAATCCCACGTGGATAAATGGAGGTATTGACATTCAAAATATAACCAATCCCGGTTTTGACCTGAATGTCCAGAGCCGTAATTTTCACTTTTTAGAGTCCACGAGACAGGACAACGACTTTTTCTACGGCAAAGCTCTTGCAGACCTGGATGTGGATGTAACAGGCACACTGAGCCGCCCGGTTATCTATGCCAATCTCGATCTAAAACGCGGTACAGATGTGACGATGATCGTGCCGGAAAGTCAGGTGGAAATCGAGGAGCGCGAAGGGGTCGTTCGCATTGAGAGAAGGGTGGATGGACAGGTTGTTAGAGAGGAGGAAGAAGAAGAGGCATTCGAACCCCTTTTTACGGGGGTGGATCTTCAGGCAGTAATCACTATTGACCCGAATGTGGTATTCAGGATTATTATTGATGAGCGGGCCGGTGACCAATTGGAAGTTGCAGGGCAGGCCAATCTCTCCTTTGACATGGATGCCGAAGGGCGGATGTCGCTTTCGGGAATTTATGAGTTGACTCGCGGATTTTACGAAATGAGAATGTACGATATCGTTAGGCGGAGATTTGAACTGAAACCCGGCAGCCGACTCATCTGGTCGGGCGATCCCATGGAGGCCGATATGCACATCACGGCAGTTTACAACCTGCGTACTTCCGCACTTGATCTGATGGCCGATCAGTTGGCCGGTGCAGATCAGGCCACGCGAACCCAGTACAGACAGGAACTCCCATTTGAGGTGTTGCTCGATATCAGCGGCGAACTGCTCAGGCCAAATCTCTCCTTTTCGCTCGACATGCCGGAAGGCTCGCGGGGAGCGCTGGGAGGAAATGTTTACAGCCGTATTCAACAACTTAACACCACCGAATCAGAACTCAATACCCAGGTCTTTTCACTGCTGGTCCTCAATCGGTTTTTGCCCCAGGGTGTCGCCTCTGAGGAGAGCAGGGGGTTCGATGCAGGCGCCATGGCCCGCTCCAGTGCCAGTAGCATCCTTTCAGGGCAACTCAACGCCCTTTCCGACCGCTACGTAAGAGGAGTTGATTTGGATTTTGACCTCGAGAGCTTTACCGATTACCAAACCGGAAGACCCGAAGACCGCACCCAGCTCAACGTGAGAATGCGCCGCTCCCTGGTCGGAGAACGCCTCACCATTGAAGTGGGAGGCCAAATAGACTTAGAGGGATCAGATAATATGGAGGGCCAAAGTGCAACCGACATCCTGGGTGATGTAAATATAGAATACAGACTGACCGAAGACGGCACCTGGAGACTCAGAGGATTTAGAAGAAACCAGTACGAAGGAGTAATGGAAGGCCAGGTCATCGCCACCGGTGTCTCCCTGTTATTCAACCGGGATTTCAACTCCTTTGCCGAGTTGTTTTCGAGGAAGAAGGATTCTGAGGAATGATTTTGGCTGTTGCCTGCCCCCTAGACTTTGGGGGGCTATTGGCTGTTAGCTATTGGCCTTGTTTGTGAACAAGTTGAAATGCTGGGAGATATCGTTTGAAACTTTCGGTGACTTTTCACCTGGGATACTTTTCCCGAGACTGCAAACTGCCCACTGGCAACTGCCTACTGGATGGCCTCTGGCCTTTTGGAGTTTTGAGTTCTAAGTTCTTAATTTTAAGTTGGTTTCCTGGTATTCAAAAATAATTTTGAGCCTAAACCCCGAAGGGGTGACATGATTATAGAAAAGAACCTCTAAAATGAGTTCAACCCTGAAAGGGTGGCATTATCTCCTCCACACCCGACACTTTGCTTTGGTCCTCTCCGGTCGACTTTCAAACTTTCGAACTTTCTACTGGGTTGCCTTTGGTCTGCTTGGTGCAAGTTGATCTGTTGGGAACTTTCTTCGGTTTGTTCAGGAAGAATGGATTATTCTGCTGGTAAGGGATAAAAGCTCTGGAAGTTTCGTAGGTGGCTTTGTAAGCGTCTGGAAATAATGCATATACCAACCCTACTTGAATAAATGAATAGGGGCCCCAGCTTTTCTTTTTTCAATATTTATTTTTGGTACAAGGTGTTGATGGATGGGAAAGAATCAAGCAATGAGAGGTTGATTAAGAATTTGCATAATGCATATAATTTCTTAAAACCTTAATGAAAAGTTAAATAACATTAGTTATTTTTTTTATTGAAAGGTGGCTAATAGATTTGTAAAATAATTTTTAACTAAAAACATATATTATGAAGATTCAAAGATTCAAAGATTCAAAGATTCAAAGATTCAAAGATTCAAAGATTCAAAGATT
>REEO01000026.1 GCA_007695035.1 Saprospirales bacterium
CATTGATAAAAATGCCGGCTCCAGCTCTACTGGGAGCGCCGTCTCCTCCAACACTCCCATCTGCATTTCCCATCGTAATGGTAAAACCATCCAAAACTGCTGTCTGGTCAACTCCCGAACCATCCACCACCGAATAGCTATTGCCATCGTGATCACCAGATTGGTTGATATCACCACTGAGGATGGTCTCGTTAAGCTCGATATTTCGCTGGGAGAGTTCGGTTTCAGTTCCGGCAAATCCACCGTAGATGGCAACGCCATTGAGCAGGAAAAAAGAGGCATCTCTATCAGAAGAGTTAAAAGTTGGGTAATAAGTTCCCGCAGCTACCCAAATATCATCCCCCGGGTCAGCTTGATCTATGGCATGGAACAGTGTCCTGTAAGCTTGCGCCCAGGAATCACCTGTGTTGCCGTCGTCTCCAGCGGTGCTGACGTAAATTATCTGTGAAAAAACATTGCCCGCTGTAAAAAGTAGAGTCAAAACCAGTGTGATTTTAACCAAATGTGGTGTAGTTGGATTCATAATCTTAATGGTGATAGGTTAAAACAACTGGATCTTTTTGATGTAAAGCAAATTAAATTTGGCACTTTTGCCAATTAAATTTACCTTTCGCAAATATACTATTATTTTTGATGTAGATCAATATTGGGAAAAATTTGTTACGGCAGGGTGAATCAGCCCTCAGGGTATTGTAAATCAAAACAGTATGAAAGTGGTATAAATGTTTTAGAGGCACACAGGGAAAATCCTATCTGGACTATAGATTTTTAAAGTGTTTGATTCGAATGGTTTCCTCCCGACTGAGGTCTCGAAACCAGCCACGGGGAAGACCTTTTTTTGTAAGGCCGGCAAAATAGACGCGATCCATCCTCCCCGGAGGAAATCCCATTTTTTCCAGTGAAGCAATCAAAAGCGGACTTTGGTAGTGGAGCAGCTCAACAAGAATACGGCCCGTAGATTCAGGAGTGTCCCTGTTGACAGAAATAGGTCGAAAAAATTGGTCCTGAAGAGAAATACCCTTACGCAAATCCCGAATATCATCATCGGATAGCGATTCAGCAAAGGTGATTTGAAAAACAACGGATATTCCGGCTTTGGGGTCTTCAAACTTCCCCCGAATATCAGGATCATTTGTTACCAAAACCAGGCCGCAAAACAGGGGATTGTCTGCACCGATGAATTTTGAATCCGCTGATGCGGAGCCGAGTTCTTTTTTCAGTCGAGCGCTGAAAAATTGCTCTTCGGCCTCTCTTTTTCCCGGCGGTTTATTTAGCAGCAGATAGTGCAGTTCTTTACTAACAGTGACAGGCTTTCCGTTCAATTTCACCAAATCTTCATTCCCGACTTCCCTTCCCGGGTTTTTTTCCACCGATCCATTGACCTCAACAAGTCCATTTTTTACTAGTTTTTCCATCTCGCGGCGGGTGCCAAGACCGGCCTTTGCGAGAAACTTGTTGAGCCTGGTTTTCATCTTGAGGGATTTCTTTTAGAGAAAAGGGTACTTGAAGGAGCCATCATTCCAGGCAGATACTCAATAGAAACAGCAACGAAAAGGTCATTGATAGCCAGCAGCTGATTTTTTAAAAGGGTACATTTTCGTCGTCGTTCATCCGTGAACTTCGGGTGATAAAACCATCCGGGTCGTCTGGGTCGTCCGGGGATGCAAAGTCACTTCCCATGATATCATCGAAAGAGTCTCCGCCTCCATCAACAAATTTAACATGCTCCTTGATGAACTTGAGTTCAACGGTTCCAAGGGCACCATTTCTATGTTTGGCGAGTATGAGTTCAGTTAGACCGTCCTCGTGCTCCGACTCCTCCAGTTCGTAATAATCCGGTCTATAGAGAAAAGTCACGATATCGGCATCTTGCTCAATAGCTCCAGACTCTCTGAGGTCTGACAACTGGGGACGCTTGTTGGTGCCTGATCGGGTTTCCACTGCACGACTCAATTGGGACAGTGCAATTACAGGCACGTTCAACTCCTTGGCCATCCCTTTGAGGGCGCGGGATATGGAAGATATTTCCTGTTCGCGATTTCCCTTTTTGTTGTCGGGTCCACCACTCATTAACTGCAGGTAATCGATCAGCACCATTTGAATGTTGTGCTGCATTTTCAACCTTCTGCATTTTGCACGGAGAGCAAAAATATTAATACCGGCGGTGTCGTCAATGTAAATTGGGACGTTCCCCAACTTTTCAATAGCGGCATGCATTCTGGTCCATTCCAGTTCATCGAGGTTGCCATTTCTCAATTTTTCACCGGAAATTCCGGCCTCCATGGAAAGCAATCGCTGGGTGAGCTGCAATGCAGACATCTCCAAAGAAAATACAGCTATGGGTTTGTTGTAGTCAGAAGCAGCATTTTTGGCCAGGCAAAGCGCGAAGGCAGTTTTACCCATACCCGGCCTGGCTGCGAGAATGACCAGGTCAGATGGATGCCAACCAGAAGTGTATCGATCCAAGCCGGTAAAGCCCGAAGGTACACCGGTCAGCCCCCCCTCTTTATTGGCAATTTCCTCCAATTGATTTCTCGCCTGAACGACCAGGGAAGACAATTGCTCGAAGCCCCTGTTGAGGTTTTGTTCGGTGATTTCAAACAGGTTTTTCTCCGCCTCGTCCAATAGCTCGAAGACATCCTTGGTCTCATCAAAAGAGTCGGTGATTATCTGGGAAGAAACGCGTATCAACTCGCGCTGAATGTACTTCTGCGAAATGATTCTGGCGTGGTACTCCACATTGGCAGCCGAAGCGACCTTATTCGTAAGTTCAACCAAATAAGCAGCACCTCCGGCCTCTTCCAGCTCCCCACTTTTCTCCAGAGCATCCTTCACAGTGAGTAGGTCAATAGGATGAGATTTTTCAAACAAACCCAACATGGCCTTGTAAATCAGCCGGTGGGCATTTGTGTAAAAACTATCGGACCTCAAAATGTCGATAACTATGGGAAAGGCATCCTTATCAATCATCAGTGCACCTAACAACACCTCCTCCAATGGCACTGCCTGAGGCTGAACCTTCCCATACAACATTTTATTAAAGTCGTCATCCCGTCTCAGAGGTGTAATCCTCCGCTCCGCTCCACCAGTGGTTAATCTCGATTTTTCCGCCATTGTAATCTACATAATTTATCCTGTCCCAAAAATTGAACTCCCTTTCGGATGCAAAACTACTAACATTCCAAAAAGTCTTAATACAACAGGATTTTCTGTAATGTGAACACACTGTGGATAAATTAAATTTCACTGTGGATAAATAAACTGTTTTCCACATCAACAATCCCCGGTCAAAAGACAACTGCAAACACATATACGTATGATTATATATTTTTATGTAATAATTTTACAGCCAATCCCATTGTAAAGCAACAGAATAACCAAAATAAGGAAATACATTATTGGCAAAACTTATATGTAAAAAATAAATACGTCCAAAATATTACCTTAAAGTTAAGCGGTGGAAAAGCCTCTTTCTTCCTATAAGATACCGGTGCAAAGATTGTAGTATATTTATTTTTATAATGCATAAATTACTGCAAACAAAACACAAAACCCAACATTTTAAGTTTCAGGCTTTTAGATGACAATTCCCACTACCGGATAATTTTGCTGAAGATTATCCAGGTAGAAAACACCTGAAGGTTACCTTTTTATAAAATCTACAGTAACAGCACAATTTTACTCTTCTAGGAAAAACATTGATTGGTTAGACTGAATTTGGTCATCCGTAAAAAACATCATATCTTGGTCAAAGCATTCAGGATAAACTGTGCATTCAATAAACTTCAAACTCCCGGTGGCGGGAGCTTCCAACGCCACTCAAAACACAGAACTTTATTACAAGGTAAGTGCCACTCTACGGCAAGTCCTGCCATCTACAAAGTTTCTTTAACAAATAATCTTGCTAAAATAATTATTCAACCATGAAGTATTTATTAAACATCATTTTGTACGCAATTGCGATGGGACTTTTCATTGGATTCGCCTCCTGTGGGGAGCCACATACTGAGGAAAAGGATGACTGTGGAGACCACCCCAATCCATACGGCCTGGACATCACTCATTGCAAAGAGGATTTTTTGGCAGAGGTGGGGAAAAACCCGGAATTGATGTTGGTGGATTTGGAGGATTTTTTGGAGGGGGTACAATTGGACATAAAATACGCCCGGGAGGACAACTTTACCGGGGAGGTAATATACACAGCTCCCAAAGCCTATGTGAGAAAGCCGGTGGCCGAAGCCCTCAACCAAGTCAGAGATTCACTCTTTAGCCTGGGACTGGATTTCATTGTTTACGACGCATACAGGCCCTATGAGGCGACGGTAAAGTTTTTTGAGGTTTACCCGGATCCTGAATTCCTGGCCGATCCACAATATGGTTCGCGGCACAACAGAGGGTGTGCAGTGGATCTCACCCTCATTGACAGTGAGACCGGAGAAAAACTTGCCATGCCAACCGGATTCGATGAATTTATCGATCAGGCACACCCAGAGTACACCGATCTTCCGGAAGAAGTGATTGAAAACCGGGATTTGTTAATTGGGATTATGGATCACTTTGGGTTTTCTGTATATCCAACAGAATGGTGGCACTTCGACTACCATCGCTGGGA
This sequence comes from Saprospirales bacterium, assembly GCA_007695035.1. GTDB lineage: Bacteria > Bacteroidota > Bacteroidia > Chitinophagales > Saprospiraceae > PWJY01. The sequence continues at coordinate 4,613 of REEO01000026.1, forward strand.
AGACTTTCCCCTGATGGACCTCAGTTTTGAGGAGATAGAAAAAATCCTGGAAAAAGAACAACCGGAATCATAAATCAACCGTGTAAGTATAAGAAGAGCCTGCGGGCTTTTCAGTGCCCTTCTTTTTTTGGTCGTCCTTTTTGGAGTAGGAAACCTGCATGCTCATTCCTCCTGTTTTTTTCTTCGGTAGAGAAAATTTAATGTGGATTGTCTTGTGGAAAAGCACTTTCAACTTCCTATTTTTGGGAACTACAAACTTCAGCAACCGGACCACCCTTTCGGCCTCTTCATCGCATCCGTACCCCAAACCCGTTTTGACCTTTGTTTTGACCACTTTTCCGCTCTTGTTAATGGTGTAACGCACTACCACCACCCCTTCGATTTTATTTTCAAGGGCATCTTTCGGATACTTCAGGTTTTTCCGGATAAACTTCTGCATGGCGGATTTACCGCCCTCGTAGATAGGTTTTTTCAGGAAGTGCTTTTCTTTCCGTTCTCTCATATGGGCAAAATTAGTTATTTCCGGCTGGAAAAACAACCGTCAGATAGGTCGCCTGGGTCTTTTTTTCTCAATACCGCTCGTCATTTTCTGGACAATTTTGAACTCACTGAGGAAGTTTTTCGAAATAACCCTGATAACTGTATAAGATGGAATCGCCAGGATCATACCGATAATTCCACCCAATTTGGCGGCTACCATAATGATCAAAAATATCTCCAGTGGATGAGCCAAAACTGAGGTGGAAAAAATATAGGGTTGCAAAACCATATTATCCAGTAACTGCATACTGGCAAAAACCAGGATAATAGTAATTATCAAGGGTACCATTTCAGTGTAGAATTCAATATCCACATTGGCGGAAATGGTCAGAAAAACACCAAAAGCTGCACCGATAATGGGCCCAATGTAGGGTATCAAATTGATGACAGCCGCAAAAAAGGCGATTAACAAAGCATTTTGCACTCCGAAAATGGAGAGAAGCACGGTGAGGTATATCGTAATGATGGAAATTTGCACCAGAATTCCCGCAAAATACCTCCTCAAAAGGTAGGTGGTGTCACTGAGCACGTTTTTCACCTGATCGACATATTGGTCCGGGACCAGTGCCAGGATAAAGCTAATAAACATACCTTGATCCTGCAGGAAGAAGAAAGTAATAAAAACGATCGCAAAGGTTGCTATGAATATTTCAGACGCCACACTGACTAATGAAGTGAGGTAGTAGCTGATATCAGCCGGTTCGGCGATCTGCATCAGATTCTCTTCGATAATCTCCGAGGGAGATTTTTCAATCACAGTCAGCCCAAAGCGCTCCATCCGTGCTATAAATTCCTCCAGTGGGGCCTCCAGGGCCAGGGCGACTGCCTGAAAATTGACTTCTCCAATAGAAATAGCCTGCTGTATCATTACCGGAATTACGGTGTAGAGGAGCAATAGAAAAACCATTATGAAACTCAGTAGAGTCAGAACAGCGCTAATTGGGGCTCCGTATTTTATCCGTTGCAATCTCAATTTCACAAGAAAGAAACGCATAATGGGCTGTCCGATCAATGACAGCACAAATGAAACGAGTACATAGGTCACCAGGTCCGCAAAAAAGTAAAAGGCCAAAAAGGTGACCAGTACTGCAGATATCAAAAAGGCGTAACTCCCCTTTAACCAGTTTTCAAGTGCCATGGGTTTGTTCCCCGCTTTTGTATTTATTATCACCCGAATTATTTCCTTCCAGAATACCGAAATGAGGTGAAAAATCACCCATTTTAACCATTATGTATTCGCTTATCAAGCAAGCTACTGCAAAAAAGGAACCAAATTCATTCGCCACTACCTTCCTCCCTGCTTTTTCTCTTCAAAAATTCGATGTTGCGCTTCAATCCACCGTATTTGGTTCTCTTGACAGCGGATTTTCTAAATAGTTCCCGGTAAGTGGATTCGTCCATTTCTTCCCAATCTCTGGGTGTCATCTCAAGCAATTTTTCAGATGGATTGAAGGCCGGCTCGCTATGCTGTTCAGAAAACCGGTTCCATGGACAAACGTCCTGACATATGTCACATCCAAAAACCCAGCCTTCCATTTTTCCGGCAAATTCATCGGGGATTTCATCCCTGTGCTCTATGGTGAGATAAGAAATACACTTTCCTGCATCCAGTAGATAACCATCGGGGGAGATAGCGTCTGTTGGACAGGCGTCAATGCAGGCCGTACATGTTCCACAGTAATCTCTCATCGGCGGATCCGGTTCTAATTCAAGGCCCGTAATGAGTACCGCTATGAAAAAAAAGCTGCCGCGCCTGGGGTGAATGAGTAAGGTATTCTTACCCTTCCAACCAGCACCTGCCCGCTCCGCCCAGTCCCGCTCCAATACGGGAGCCGAATCCACGAATCCCCTGCCAACCTCCTCGCCAAAGTGATGTTCGATGCGAGATTGCAGTTCGTTGAGTTTTTTTCGGATCAAATGATGGTAGTCCCTTCCGTAGGCGTATTTGGCAATTTTTGGAGTCTTCGGGTGTCTTTGATTTTCTTCACTGTAGTAATTGTAGGTAAAAACAATTACGGAGCGGGCGCCGGGTACCAGTTCTCTGGGATCCACCCTTTTTTCAAAGTGGTTCTCCATATATTTCATCCCGGCGTGAAATCCACTGTCGAGCCACTCTTTGAGTCTGATGGCTTCTTTGTCCAGTCGCTCGGCCCTTGCTACATTGACAGAATCAAAGCCGAGTTCGACTGACCACTTATTTATCATTTCACGGGCATCCATGGTTGCGCAAAATTATACGAAATAGCACCATATTAACGACCTAAAAATAACGACCTTGCCAATGGGACTGATTACTTGAAATCCCGCATCAATCCAATATTTGCAATCGGGCGTACTTGAGCATGATTTTCTTTTTGGGATTGTCCACCTCCTCAAACTGTATGGTGGCAATTCTGTTTTCGGCACCTCCTTCCACAGCGAGTACCTCGCCCTCTCCAAATCGAAGGTGTCTGACTCGCATCCCGGCAGCAACCCTGGCCGGATCGCTCACCTTAAAATCTGCCGGGGCCGGCCGGGTCGTTCCCGGTTTGGAAGCAGGCTTTCTCTTTGGGAAAACACCACTCACTTTGGACCTGTCAGAACCTGTAACCGGTTCTTTGACAACCAATTCCGGGTTTTGAAAATGATCCGGCTCAATTTCATCCAAAAAACGGCTCGGGTCATTGAACCTCATGCTGCCGTATTGATAGCGCGAATTAGAATAAGAAAGAGTCAGGTGTTCCATGGCTCTGGTGATGGCCACGTAAAACAACCTTCTCTCTTCATCCATAGATGAGGGCGAGTCCTTAGCCATAAAAGAGGGAAACAGATTTTCCTCCAGACCCACTACGAAAACCGATTTAAATTCCAGCCCTTTGGAGGCGTGAGCAGACATCAACAGGACGTGATCATCGTCCCCGTCCTCGCTGTCAAAATCGGTTATCAGCGCCACACTTTGCAAGTACTCTGAAATGCTCCGCTCGTCCATATCTGGATCATTGGTCAGCAACTCATCGCTGTCGATAAATTCTTTGATCCCGTCCAGCAGGGAGGTTATGTTTTCCCTTCTGCTGAGCCCTTCAATAGAATTGTCTTTAGAAAGGTCGGCATCCATACCCGATTTCTTATAAATATGCAGGGCCAAATCGTAGGCATTCATGGTTTGGGCCTTTTCGACAAAAGAGGCGATCAAACCCTTGAATTTTTTCAGCAAATTGGTGGTCCTGCTGTTGAATATCTCCCTGTCCATGGCCTCCCATGCGGATAATTCCTCGCTGGTGGCTATCGTCATTATTTTGTCCAGGGTCGTTTTTCCTATACCTCGTCTCGGGTAATTGATAATTCGTCTAATTGCCTCATCGTCCGCCGGATTGATGGATAACCTCAGGTAGGCCATGAGGTCCTTGACTTCCTTTCTCTGATAAAAGGACATACCACCGTAGATTCTATATGGGATATCATGTCTGCGGAGCTGTTCTTCAAAAGCCCTGGATTGGGCATTGGTTCTGTACAAAATGGCGATGTCCTTATTGGCGTAGTGATGACGGTTTTTTTGCTCCACTATCAGACCGGCTACCCGGCGGGCCTCCTCCGCATCGGAAAGCGCCTTGACGAGGGCTATTTTATTGCCGGAGGAATACTCAGTCCAAATTTCCTTTTTGATCTGGGAGCGATTGTTGGAAATAACACTGTTGGCTGCCGCCACAATATGGGGAGTAGAGCGGTAGTTTTGCTCCAGTTTAAAAACCTTTAACGAAGGATAGTCTTTTTTAAAATCCAGGATATTGCTGATGGTTGCCCCCCTGAAAGCGTATATACTCTGGGCGTCATCACCTACGATACAAATATTCTGTGAACTGCCCTTGTAGCGGGTGAGCTGCTTCACAATAGCGTACTGCAAAAAATTGGTATCCTGAAACTCATCTACCAATACATATTTGAACCGCTCCCTGTATTTTGCGACCACATTGTCCTTGTTTTCGTAAAAAAGCCGGAAAGTATTGAGCAGAAGGTCGTCAAAATCCATGGCACCAGACTTCTGGCATCTGATTACGTACTTTTGATAGATTTTGTACATATCCGGCCTCCCTTCAGACTGGTCCCGTGATACGAGTTCTGCATTTCCTCCATAGGCCTTCCAGGTTATCAGATTGCTCTTGGCATTAGAGATGCGGTTGAGAACCAGCCCGGGAGGATATTTTGATTTGTCGAGCCCCATGCGACTAATAATATCTTTGATCAGGGCCTTGCTGTCATCGGTATCGTAAATGGAAAAAGTAGCGGGATAACCTATTTTCTCAGCTTCAATCCTGAGAATACGGGAAAAAAGCGAGTGAAATGTGCCTGCCCATACGTAGTTGCCACCCTTGCCAACCACCCTGGAAATTCGGTCCTTCATCTCTCTGGCGGCCTTGTTGGTAAAAGTGAGTGAGAGAACCTGTCGGGGCTCCACGCCGGAGTTAATTAGGTGCGCAATTCGAAAAGTCAATACCCGGGTTTTGCCCGATCCTGGCCCCGCAATCACCATTACAGGCCCGTCCACATTGGTCACTGCCTGTCTCTGAACATCATTGAGTTGGTCTAAGTAGTCATTCATGGATACAAAGTTACAGAAGCTGTGAAAAGTAGTCGGTATAAACAGAGGTATAATAATGGAAGTTTCCTGGTGACAATGGGCTGGACAATTTCGGATTGAGAGGGGGTGATGCTTTTCCAGGCTTAAGGATTCCCACTTTGGCGATTCCTGGAGATAATGCTGTAATTATGGAACTAATTTGCCCCCTTCACCCCTTATCACTATGTTTGCTTAGTAGTATTCGACAAGTCAAGTACAAAAAACCCCTCAACCAGAATGGCATTAAGAATTGGAATTTCAGGGGTGTACCACAAACCTGGTTTGGTCGAAGCTAAATGGAGTTTCTGAATTGCTAAAAGCTGGGTTCACTTGATTGAAAATTGGATTGGGTTTTCGCGAAATGAAGGCCAGTATTAAGAAGAATTATTGATCCAACCTCCCCTTTCAAAACTACGAGGATAAATTTGTCAATGCAGTTGCCGTAAATGAGCTTTGAGTTCAAATACCAGGATTATCTCCAATACCTCCCCCCCTCATTTTCGGCCAAAATCCGCGGGTATCTCCCCCCACTCCTTAGTGGGCCATTTTATTATGGGGTTTTTGTAGTTGTTGGTTTTCAGCCATTTTTCTGCCCGGGCTATCAAATCGAAGAGGACCCGGTTCTTTCGAGTGCGCTTAAGCTTTGTTTTGCAATGCTTTTTTTTCACCCAATTCATCGCAATTTTTGAATCAGTGTAAATGGGCAGACTTTCCATATTGGGGTGCTTTTTTAAGAATGCAAGGGCGTGTACCAGGGCGAGGAACTCACCCACGTTATTGGTGGCGTCATCAAAAGGTCCCATGTGAAAAAGGGGGTCCCCATTCTCAGCCCATACGCCGCGGTACTCCATTTTGCCTGGATTGCCGGAACAGGCGGCATCCACGGCTATCGAAAGAGGTTCTGGCTCCGGTTTCTTGAGTACCTTTCGGGCCTTTTCCTTTGCGCGGTACATTTCCGGCCCACTTGACCAGGCGTCCTCCGCCTCTTTGCGGGTTTTAAATGATTTGAACTTCGCACCGGGGTAATTGGCGACCTGCAATTGACATTCCCTCCATGAGTCGTATATGCCCGGTTCATGCCCCTCCCACACCACGTAGTACTTTTTGCTGGCCATCCAAAAAATAATTTTATATATTATGATAATTAATAATCTGTAAATATCTTTACGCCAAAATTATAAGCAATGGTCTCAAAAGGTTTTAAAGATGAATTGAAGCAATTGGCCGAAAAAATTCACCCAAAGATGGTGGAAATACGGCGACACTTGCACATGAATCCCGAACTTTCTTATGAGGAAAAGGAAACTTCTGCCTTTATCAGCTCTGCCCTCAAATCCGAAAAGGTGACGCACGAAACCGGAATAGGTGGATATGGAATTGTGGCAAGGGTTGAGGGCAATGGCACCGGGCCCCGTGTCCTTTTAAGGGCCGATATGGATGCCCTCCCCATTCAGGAAGAGAGTAATGTCTCCTACAAATCGAAGAGGGACGGAGTGATGCATGCCTGCGGTCACGATGTGCATTCCACCTGTCTGCTCGGAGCAATAATGATGTTGAATCAACTTCGCAAAAGCTGGGCCGGAGAAATAATAGCGGTTTTTCAACCTGCTGAAGAAAAATCGCCGGGTGGGGCCAAAGCCATGTTGGAAGATGGCATTATCGAAAAATACAAGCCGCAGGTGGCTTTGGGGCAACACGTTCACCCCCCGCTTCAGGCGGGTAAAGTCGCCTTTATCGAGGGTCAATCCATGGCTTCGGCCGACGAAATATACCTGACTGTGAAAGGAAGAGGAGGCCATGCTGCACTCGCCCATGAGTGTATTGATCCCATTGTTATAGCATCTCAAATTGTGCAGGCCCTTCAACATCTGGTCTCTCGCAAAGCCAATCCCTTTATCCCAACCGTGGTCTCAATCGGGAGAATAGAATCTTCCGGTGGGGCGACCAATGTGATTCCATCAGAAGTCAAACTCGCGGGTACCATTCGTACTTTTGATGAAGAGTGGAGAGCAGAAATCCACCAGAACATAGAGAAAATATGTCAGGGTATCGCCGTATCCCATGGGGGTGCTTGCGAAGTCCACATTGTTAAAGGCTATCCGGCTGTTTATAATGACCCGGATACCACCAAAAGATCCAGAAAAGCTGCTGAAGACCTACTTGGAAAAGAAAATGTGGTCGATATGGACCCCAGAATGACTGCAGAGGATTTCTCCTACTTCGCCAGAGAATTGCCGGCATGTTTCTTCAGACTGGGAACGGGTAATGTGGAAAAGGGAATTGTGGCTCCTATTCACACAGCCCACTTTGATATTGACGAAGACGCCCTAATCACAGGAAGTCTGCTCATGGCATACCTGGGGGTTAATCAATAAATATTATAAAAATTTTTAATATTTTATTGGTTGAAAAGAAATAGTGTTTATATTTGCATAAAATATAATATGATATGGCAACAAGGGTACTTATAGTTGATGATGAAAAGAGCATACGAAAGACACTGCGAGAGATTTTGGAGTATGAAAAATACGAAGTGGAGGAAGCGGGAGACGGACTTGAGTGTCTCGCTAAGGTAAAAGGTGGAAAAATAGACCTGATTATCTTAGACATTAAAATGCCTAAAATGGATGGCACGGAGACATTGGAGCGCTTGCAACTTCTGGCCCCGGACATCCCCGTGGTTATGATTTCCGGCCATGCCACCATAGACACCGCTGTGGAAGCGGTGAAAAAGGGTGCTTTTGACTTCATCTCAAAGCCACCGGATCTCAACCGCATGTTGATAACCCTTAGAAATGCACTGGACCATTCGCACCTCGTGTCCGAAAAGAAGGTTTTGAAGAAAAAGATTGCAAAGTGCAATGTACAGGAAATAATTGGGGATTCAGCACCCATCAAACAAATCAAGGAAACCATAGATCGGGTAGCTCCGACAGATGCGCGGGTTTTGGTAACCGGTGAAAACGGTACGGGAAAGGAATTAGTAGCAAGGTGGGTACACGAAAAGAGCAGCAGAAAAGAAGCTTCTCTGGTGGAGGTAAACTGCGCTGCAATACCCTCGGAACTCATCGAAAGTGAGCTTTTTGGACACGAAAAAGGCTCATTCACTTCTGCGGTTAAGCAGAGAATCGGGAAATTCGAGCAAGCCAATGGAGGAACCCTGTTTTTGGATGAAATCGGAGACATGAGTCTTTCGGCACAGGCCAAGGTACTTCGCGCTCTTCAGGAAAACTACATCGTTCGTGTAGGTGGGGATAAAGACATCAAGGTAGATGTGCGCGTTATTGCGGCAACCAATAAAGACCTTCGAACTGAGATTGAAGAAGGTCGATTCCGGGAAGATCTCTACCACAGACTTGCTGTCATTATTATTCCAGTACCATCCCTCAATGAACGCACGGACGATATACCATTACTGGTAGATTACTTCAATGATGAAATCTGCAAGGAATACGGGACTCCAAAGAAGAAATTTACAAAGGACTGCCTCGAAGCGCTAAAATCCTTTAACTGGACCGGTAACATCCGTGAGCTTCGCAATGTAATTGAACGGCTTATCATTTTAAGTGGAAAGCAGGTTACCAAATCTGATTTTCAGGATTACGTTTATCCGCCTAATAAGAGCAGAAGCCGAATAGCGGAACTCATGAACAGTTTTGACGATCTGGATTCTCTAAAAAAGTTCATAGATAAAGAATACCGGAAAATGGAGAATGGAAAATAAGGTTTACATTGAGGGCCATCAATTAACTACCCTGAATCTTTTTGCTGATCACAAATAGCGTATGCCTGAATTTGACCACTATTTATTCGGCAAAAAGCGCGCTGAAAAGGAATTATTTGGCAGATGTGTCGTAAAAAGCCATGCTTTTTCGGCGTGGAGATTGAGCAATTTAATAACTTTGGTGTTTATCAATCCGTCCCGGAATGTAATGCGGCAATTTATTATTGCTGTAATACTAATAAGTTGGTCCCTGTTTTTGCGAGAATCAAACCTTGAAAAAATTAGCAGAGATTTCGGCAGGGGCTTCCAAAAATCATCTAATGAACCCTATTAGCCGGAGAAATCACCGTCATAATGTAAAATAGTGCAGGCCGGGGTATTTTCTAACAAAACAAATAAAGATAAATGCGCAAATGGAGTGAGATTAAGGGAGAGAACGCCTGGACGATGTTCAAGGTAATGTCGGAATTTGTGGAGGGTTTTGAGCGCCTCAACCAAATAGGCCCATGTATTTCTATTTTTGGTTCGGCCAGAACCATAGCCAACCATCCCGAGTACACAAAAGCTGTGGAAATTGCCCGCAGGCTTATTCAGGAAGGTTACGGTATTATCACCGGAGGTGGCCCCGGAATAATGGAGGCGGGAAATAAGGGAGCTACCATGCAAAATGGAGTGTCCGTGGGCTTAAACATCGATCTGCCCTTTGAACAGGGCAACAATTCCTTTATCGACCCGGATAAAAACCTCAACCACCGGTACTTTTTTGTGCGAAAGGTTATGTTTGTCAAATACGCTCAGGGTTTTGTGGTAATGCCGGGAGGTTTTGGCACCCTGGATGAACTCTTTGAAGTACTCACACTAATTCAGACCAACAAGATTACGCCGGTGCCCGTCATCCTTTTTGGCAAAAAATACTGGCAGGGACTCTGTGATTGGATTGTGGACACCTTGATTGATGAGGGAAAAGTATCTGCTTCTGATATGGATTTGTTTTTGATTACAGATGATGTGGAAGAGACAATTCACTATATAAATGAATTCTATAGCGGTGAAAAATCCAAAGACCTCAGACCCAATTACGAGTTGGAGTAAAAAATCAGGTACCATTCGCTTCCTGGATTTCATAAATCGACTTCCTGCAGTGGATTTTCGGCTATAGTTTGTCTTTTGCCAGTCATTGTATGAGCAACCAAGTCTTCAACAGTGGGATTAATTATCCCAGCTAGCCAACACCCTTATATTTGTGTTTGAGGTTGGGTAATTTGACAAGAAATCTGGTTCCATAACCGGGGGTGGATTCTAAATGCACACTTCCTCCGAGTTTTTCAATCGATTCCTTCGTAATGTATAGGCCTATTCCCGACCCATCTGATACTGCCGTAGCCCGGTAAAACATATCGAATATTTTCTCATGATGCTCCTCTTTGATTCCTATGCCGTTGTCTTCAATGGTGATTCTCGCGAGCTGGTCATCAGTTTGGATCTCAACATTCACAACTGATTCATCTTTGTCGGGGTCCAGGTATTTCACCGCATTGGAAATCAGGTTGTTGAGAATTACCCGTATGCGTCTTTTGTCAGAGTAGAAATCTCCTGAACATTTAACTGATACATTCACTTTGTGATCTACCAGGTTATTGAAGTGTTTCAATCCCTCTTCCTGTTCTTGCACCAATTCTTCAAAGTCAATGAGTTCGCACTCTACATCCTGCCGAATATTTCGGGAATAATCGAGTATATCGCCGATAAATCCATCCAGTCGCCTGACAGATTTTTCCATCATTTTGAAAATTTCCCGCAGTTCGCTGTCCTCTTCTCGGACATTGCTCTCAGCAATCATGATTAATCCGAGTAAAGAGGTAAGGGGGGCCCTGAGATCGTGAGAAGTACTGTAAACAAATCGATCCAGTTCAGTATTTCGTTTCTCGAGTTCTATGTTCTGATTTTTAATCTCCTGTTCGGCTAACTTGGAAGCAGTGATTTCAGTGTGAGTGCCATAGATCCATTCCGGTTTGCCATCTAGCGTGTAGGTCATAATTTTACCCTTATCCAGTACCCATACCCAGCGCCCGTCTTTGTGTTTCATTCGGACTTCACATTCGTAGAAGGGTATTTTTCCATCGATGTGCTGTTGAAGAATATCATCGGACTTTACTTCATCCTCGGGGTGCATTAATTGCCTCCAGGTATTTATGCAATCCAATTCCAACTGTTCGGGAGAATACCCTACAATCTCAGCCCATCGCTCATTGTAGATAACCTCATCAGTCTGTAAATTCCACTCCCAGGTGCCCAGGTTATTACTTTTTATAATATTGTCAAGTCTGGCCCTTTCCTGAATCAGAGATTTCTCTGCTTGTCTCCTTTCGATCAAATTGGAAATAGTAAGTGCAATGGATTTTAGCATTTCGATGTCTTCCCTGTCCCAATTCCTGGCTTCTACACAGTCTTCAAAGCCCACAAAACCATAGAATTCCCCGCTTACAAACAAGGGAACCAAAAGAATGGCTTTAATTTCCTGTTCGAGAAGCATCTCTTTAATTACAGGGTTAGTGACATTTGCTGCATTGTGCTCGCAAACAATCTTACCCTCTGAAAGTGGTTTGGTCCAAACGGAAAAAACTGAAGCAGGCACTTCTTGCAGGTTTTGGATTTGTGGCTCTATTTCGTCGGCACACCATTCCAGGGTATTGTCGAGAGTGTCGTTGGAGTGATTGTGTTTGAAGATATATGCCCTGCTCACTTCCAACGTACTCCCGAGGTCTTTCAAAATGCTATTAAGTACTTTTGCCACATCTTCGTATCCGACAGCCGCCTCAGAAACGCGTACATGGAGTTTTTCCATTGACAACCGCTTTCTGATATATTCCTCAGATCGCTTTCTCTCTGTGATATCGGAAATAAATCCCTCAATGTACTGTACCTGACCATCGTCACTGTAAACTCCTTGTCCGCGCTCCCAAATCCATCGTATCTCGCCAGTTTTAGTTGCAATGGGATACTCCAATCTGAATACGTCTCCTGAATTGAGTGCATCCTGAGACTGTTTCCAAATATAGTCAATATAATCCCGGTGAATCAGGTCTCCAAGAGGAAAGTGGTTCTCTTCATCTACGTTATCTGGGTCATACCCAGTGACTCTTGCAAATCCTTCACTTACAAAAAAAGCATTCCATTTCTCATCATTTTGACATCGATATACATACCCCGGCAAGTTTCTAAGCATCTGACGCCAGGTCTCTTCCCGAGCTTGCAATGAGCGTTCAGCAAGGACGCGCGAAGTAATGTCTTCATGGACGGCAACAAGGTGATCATCGAATCCCTTCAACCTGGATACCTTCATCACAAACCACTTGTTCTCAGACTCTCTATGACAGGGATATTCCCATTCATATAGCTCGCTGGTTTTTGCTTTGACTTCTAACATGCCTTTCAAGGTCTGTCCGGCTGTATTGTCCCCAGCCTCCTCTGCTTTCTTAAGTACTTTAAAATAATTTGTGCCCACGCTGATTCCTTTTAAATCAGGGAGTCCGCTTTTTTTCCCAAACTCATTCCAGGCCCGGTTGGTGGAGATTATTTCACCGTCCTCATTGAGCACGGCTATATGGGCAGAAACAGAGTCTAGTACTGCAGTATTGTAGGAGGCACTTTGGTCCAGGTGTTGGCGCATTTCCTCACTTTGATCTTCCAAATTGCTCTTGTAGATCGCATAAATGGATGTCATTACTATGACTGCAATAGAAAGGGAACGGTTGAGATAAACATTGACCGGGGTTTCACTTGTGGCCAATAATATGGGATTAAGGGCAGTAAGAAGAATCGCCAAGACCGAAAAAAGGAGGATAACCCTTTTGCGCTCCCGACTCACCAGTACTATAACAAACAAATAAAGGACACCTACAGCCGTCCCCAAGGGTACGTACCAGTCAATCAGAACTATGGCTATCAATAGAATGAAAGCCAACCAAACCAGCAATCCATTTTTCATTGAAACAACATTCGAATTTTCACCGGCAGAACCAAAAAGGTTTTTGTTCCAGCCCACCTGGTTTCAATTACTCAAACTCAGGTGAAGATTTCCATTATTCAGACATACCAAGTCAAATCTTTACATTCTCAAATCTAGGTCTTTCAAAAGACGAGACCCAAAATCCACCGTCAATATAGACCACAAAGTTAAGGTCGTAATTTCAGCAATCGATTACACATTTTGAGAAATCTCCACTTCATTGGACAACAATACATTTATGAAGCCAATTCACTTTCCATTGGTTTTTGGGCACAAAATATTTTTTATGGTCCTGGGGTCAAGTGGTTTATTTATATAGCCGCAAACATGAGGGTTTTCACTGGCTTTTTGCATATCCACCAGGTCATTAGAAGAGGACAACATATATACACGGCATCCTGCCCTCTTGGAATCCGGAATTTCAGCAAACCGGTCGAGAAACTCAAATCCACTCATTTCAGGCATTTTAATGTCCAGCAGAATGAGGTCGGGAAATTCATCTTCGATAGTTAACAGGTAATCTAATGCTTCCTTAGCAGAGACAAAGCCTTTGGTATTAGCTACAATCCCACTTTTTTTTAAAAGGGTGGAATTTACAAACTGGTCCAGGTCATTGTCATCTATTAGCATTACCTTGGAGTACATCATAATTACAGCAATATTGGATTTACCGCATTTGCCTCCACATAATTAACCGACCGAAGACAAAATTAGTCCCAAATGTATTGAACTTTTACAAACTTTACCAAATAGTATTGCTATAAAGCTCTCCCGGAGGCAACTTGAACAAGAACACTTTAGTGATATTCACAGCAACTATACATAATTTTTTTCAAAATGTAGCTTTAAACCAATAAAATTATGGCTAATTAATCCATATTAAGAATATTAATCTGTGATATAATCGAGTCAATGGACAGGACAAAACTCCTTTGTTAGGCAACCAGGCTTAGGCAAACTCCTTCGAAAACCTTCTCCCTCCATGAAATAATGCTAAAAACCCTTCTGTCTGAAGTTAAGTTGTTTACTTTGTGGGGTAAAATTACCGCACAGTGCAACATGAGAAAAAAACAGATAGCGATTGTCAGTGGTGGGTTCAGTGAGGAACGCGTGATCTCAATGAAAAGTTGTGACTTCATAGAAACCTGGCTGGATTCCACCAAATACGAAACCCGGGTGGTCTTGATTGACCGCAACCGCTGGTACGATCGTGATACAGGAATCGATGTGGACAAATCAGATTTTTCCATTCCGATTGAGGGTACAAAACTTATATTTGACGGGGTTTGCCTCATTATCCATGGTCCTCCTGTAGAGGACGGCCAAATCCAGGGATACTTCAATCTGCTCAGCATTCCGCACACAACCTGCGACACTTTCACCAGTTCTCTTTGTTTCAACAAACAAGCGACGAAAACCTATCTGAAGCCCTTCAACATCCCTATGGGCAACTCCATTTTTCTCACCCGGGGAGCGCTACCCACCACAACCGAAATGAAAAAACTGGGATTTCCCGTTTTTGTCAAACCCAACTGCCACGGTTCCAGTTTCGGCATCTCAAAGGCCAGCAATGAGAGCGAATTACGTGATTCCTGTGAAAAAGCCTATCAATACGACCGAGAAATACTGGTGGAGGAATTTCTCGAGGGGCGGGAATTTTCCTGCGGGGTGGTGCAACATCGAGGTAATACCATTCCCCTGCCGGTCACGGAAATCATTCCCAAAACTGAGTTTTTTGACTTCGCAGCCAAGTATGAAAAAATGAGTGAGGAAATCACCCCTGCTGAACTGCCAAAGGAAATATCAGATGAATGCAGGGAAATTTCGGGGAGAATATACGACCTGCTAAATTGCCGGGGAATGGTGCGAGTGGATTTCATACTGCACAGAGGAAAGCTTAAAGTCCTGGAAGTCAATACGGTTCCCGGGCTCTCTCCCGAGAGTATCATCCCGGCACAGGCCAAAGCGCATGGCTGGAGTTTTTCAGAATTTTTGGACGTGGTCGTCGAGGAGACGATTTTGAACAGGGAGGAAAATGCTTAGTCCCCGAAGGACCTCATATATAGTTTGATGAATCTGGGCATTATGTTGAAGGCATAAAAAACGTCAGTGCTCTGATATGGATCAAAACACTGACGCCGACCTTTATTAAGAAGCAAAAAATTTAGCAGTCTATACTGTTTATTTCTCTTTGCTGAGACTGATGAGGTTGGTTAGAGTCGAAGGGGCGGGATGGAAGGTCACCTTAGGTATCTCCCGCTTCGCATTCTTTAATATTTTGTACTCCTCAAACACGTCCCAGTTGCTTTCAATGCTTTCATTGATGGCGTGCGATTTCTGAAAATCTACTTCTCTGTAAAGGTAACTGACAAGATCATTTTGTGTAAAGTTTTGTACCATATAGCATTTTTAAAGATTAAGAACTTTGTTATTAAGCGCTCATTAAACGTCTGGATTTGACGCCCTTATTGTATTTTTCCTGACAATTAAGGTATTGCGGGCAAACTTTAACATATTTCTTTTTTTATGTATGCGTCTTCCTGGCTATTTTTTTCTATACCAAGTTACCGTCCTTCCAAGAAATGGTCGACCCATATAGCCTCTGACATCAATGGTCTCATCGTCGAAAGAATTTATCCTGCAACTGTATATTTCGCCTTCATCCACATCTATAATGGATCCTCCAGACCATCTGCTGCCATCCCAATCCAGGTCCCATATCAGGTCCATTCCCAGCAGCTTTTTGTCTTCCAGCTCATGGGGACATTCTGAGCATACTGCATCTTCAGCACCTTCCCTCAAAACGGTAATCCGGGCATGAAGTTTATCTCCATTCATATAAAATTCCACTACAGAACGCATTTCGCCACTGTCGTCATCGAGAATCTTCCAGTAACCCGATGGAATTTCAGGATCGGAATAACTTTCTGAGATAGGACCTAATGCCAAAAGCAGCGCACTTAATAAAAATATCAATACAGGCATAATCATAGGCTTTAAACAGCTTTTGAAACGCAATACCTCCTGCGAAATTCCTATACCCAATTGATTTTTTTAATGGACAATGCAGGTAGATTCGAAGCAGACGCTCAAAGTGCTATCTTTGCAACAAATAAATCCGGCAAAAACCTTCTCCCCGATGGATTTCACAAAAGCATTGGTGACAGTAGTTCTCAAACCCCTTTCACGCCTCCCTTTTGGGGTGCTGTACTTCATATCTGACTTGCTTTACCTTCCGATTCGTTATCTCATCGGCTACAGGAAAAAAGTGGTTTGGTCAAATTTGAAGACCTGCTTCCCGGATCGAGAACACTCCTCTTTGAAAAAAACAATGAACGGCTTTTACCGGCACTTTTGCGATCTCATTGTGGAAACGGTCAAATTGGGCAGCATTCGAAAAGAAGATGCCCTCAAAAGGTGCAAGGTGCTAAATCCTGAATTAATGAACGATCTATATGAGGAGGGAAAAAGCATTATTGTCATTGCAGGTCATTACAACAATTGGGAACTGGCGGCCATGGTCCAACCCCTTTTCTTCAAATACAAAGGTCTCGGCATATATTCCCCGCTTCGAAATCCCACTTTGGATAGTTACATCAGGGAAACCCGCAGCCGATTTGGAATGGAGCTCGTACCAAAAAAGCGCACCTTGAAAACGATGCTTACAGAAGTAGAAAAAGGGCCTGTGGCCACCTGTTTTCTCTCCGACCAGTCTCCCAAAAGGAGTCAAAATGCATACTGGACCCAATTTTTAAACCGTGAAACAGGTATCCCTTTCGGTGCCGGAGCTTATGCAGTGCGATATGATATGCCGGTGGTGTACGGAGGCATGGAAAAAGTCAAGCGGGGTCATTACGAAATAACCTTTAAACTCATCACAAAAAATCCCCGGGAAATGGGAGCTGAGGGCATACTGGAGAGCTACAACAAATTGCTGGAATCCGAAATCCTGAAAAAACCGGAATACTGGCTCTGGTCCCACAAAAGGTGGAAACACAAAAGATCCGTGAAGTAAAAGCCCGGTCTCCAAAATCCACTTCCCAAATCGCTTTGCTTTGTCCTTTAAAAATAACCTGGAATGGGGATTTGACACCTGCTACATACGCCTTACAAGCGATTTCCCTGGTTGGCCCCAACCCTCTGCAATTGTATGTATGCCAAAAATATCTAACTTTAATCCCTGAAATAAAACACCGACCAATGTATTTCAGATTGACTCTGTTGATTGCCGGATTTACCCTGTTGGCGCTGAAAGCGACCATCGGACAGGTGCCTACAGGGGATATTAGCGGTGTGGTAATTGATCGAGACAGCAGGCAACCCCTCCCCGGGGCCACTGTGGTGGTATTGGAGAAAGAGGAATTTACCGGGACGACTACTGACCAAAATGGCAATTTCTCTTTCCGTAATCTACCTGTAGGAAGGAGAACACTGGAGATATCCTTCATAGGATACGAGACACGGCGCCTTTCCAATCTGAATCTAACCAGCGGACGGGAATTGGAGGTGGAAATAGAACTCAGCCCCGCAGCTATTGAAGCTGCTGAAGTCACAGTTAGACCCGAGCGAGTTGACAGCGACCCGGTAAATCCCTTTTCATCCGTTTCTTCCCGTTCTTTCACTGTTGAGGAGACGCAGCGATACGCAGCCTCAGTAAATGACCCGGGCAGATTGGCGGTAGGATTTCCCGGAGTACAACCACAGCGCGATACACGCACCGACATTTTTGTGCGAGGAAATTCTGCAGCCGGGGTGAGTTGGCGGCTGATGGGCGTGGACATACCCAATCCCAATCACTTTGCACGAATTGGCTCTTCCGGGGGTGGCATCTCCATTTTCTCTGCATCCCTGCTGTCCACTTCGGACTTTTCAAGTGGGGCTTTCCCGGCAGAATACGGCAATGCCACCGCAGGGGTTTTTGACATGAAATTCCGAAGGGGAAACCGGAACAGTCGGCAACACACCATTAGAGCGGGGATTCTGGGACTTGATTTTGCAACAGAGGGTCCCATAAAAAAGGGAGAGAGCTCCTATCTGGTCAACTACCGGTATTCCACCCTGGGACTTCTCAATGAAATGGGTATCCACCTGGTCGGAGAGCGGATTTCCAATACCTTCCAGGACCTCTCTTTTGTCACCCAATGGTCTGACAATTCCAACAACCACCGTTTTACTCTATGGGGTATAGGAGGTATCAGCCGCGAAAGTGAAGAAGTGGTCGAGGACCGCAGCGAATGGAGAACATACACGGACTATCTGTCCTACGACTTTGACACCGACATGGGCGCGGTGGGTATCAATCACAACTGGTTATTAGACGAGCGGTCTTATCTGGTAAACTCCATAGCCGTAATGGGTCAAAAAATCGGATTCCAATACGACACCACCAATCTTGAAAACGAATCTTTTGCCGTAGATAACCAGGTCCACCGCGACAATAGAATCACCCTAAACAGCACCTTCAACCACCGCATTTCCCCGGAACTTAGATTAAAAACCGGCGTTCAGGCAAGTATAATTCGGTATTCTTTTTTCAGGGAGCGATACAATTTTGAAAGAAAACAGCAGGAGCAGATTGTTGATGGAAGCGGCACTACAGGGCTTTACGAGGCATTTATTCAGACTGCCTGGGAACCCCATCCGCGATGGCTGCTAAATTTGGGCCTGAGGGGAATGCACTTTGGCCTCAACTCAACCAGTTCCCTGGAACCCAGGGTCAGTGCAGCTTATAATATATCGGAAACCATGCGATTACAACTGGCCTATGGCCTCCACGGCATGACCCTTCCGCTGGGTTCTTATTTCACCAGAGTACCCTCAAATCCCGTTGCATTGCCCAATAAATCACTGGATTTACTGAAAAGTCATCACTTTGTACTGGCACACACCTGGGATTGGGCCCCCGGCTGGAGGTTGAACACCGAATTTTATTATCAAATAATAACCAACGCCCCGGTCGTTGACGACCCTGACAGAACCTATTGGCTGCTCAATGAAATCCAACAATTTGCAGAGGAGCCCCTGGTGAGTAGAGGATACGGATACAATAGAGGAGTGGATATAACACTGGAGCGATTCTTTGACAGTGGGGTATTTATGATTTTATCGGGTTCCATTTTCCGTTCTCAATTCGAACCACTGGATGGTAAAAAGTACCCCACACAGTTTGATTCCCGCTATGCAGGAACTTTGATGGGTGGTTATGAATGGAATATTGGCAACGGCCAGCGATTGGAATTGGGGGCGAAGGTTATATACACCGCCGGGCTTCCTATTATGCCGCTTCTGGAAGATGGGCCGGTCAGGGACGACCGGGAACCTGTTTACGATGAAAGCGATCCATTTTCTATTCAGGTGAAAGATTATTTTCGCCCCGATTTGAGAATTGCATGGAGACGCAACAATCCAAACAACTCCTGGATTCTGTCACTGGATTTACAAAATGCCACTTCCCGACGAAATGTGGACATAGTCAGAAGGCAATTTGACCCGGACACCAACGAATGGGTTTACAACAGAATGGCCGGACTGACGCCCATTCTGAGTTTTCAGATTGATTTCTGATACCTCCTGAGTGATATGCACATGAATCGTTCCCATTTAACCCAATGCAAAAAGAGTGTGGAAAGTTGGTTGTGTGTTCAAAAGAAGAGGACTTTAATTCGTGGTGTCTTGAAAGCGACAGGAACCTTACGAAATCAGCCTTCGTTTACTACTACAGCGTGATTACAAACAAAGAAAAAGCCATGGAATCATTAGAATCAATATCCAGTATTATAAAACGTGGGACGAAAAATGCCTACGAAGAGATTTTGATAGAGGGATATGAAAAGGCACAGAGGGAAAACATAGAGGAGCAAAAAGCTACTATTCGAAAATCAGTGGTGAATTATTACAAACCTGGTACGTCTGTACATCAGATTAGTATAGCGCTTGAAATTCCGGAAAGCGAAATAGGGGAAATACTCCACAACGAGGGTCTGATTTAGCAGCGTCGGGCAGCCAAAAGACAAAGCGATGGAATCACTAGAACCAAATATCTAGCACATTTGAAGATGAGGCGAGAGATGCCTTAATGAGATTTTTTAGAGGGGGAAAAAGTAATGAGAAAAACCGGGGAGAGGGACAATATCTCACCATTCTAAAAAGGTAGTGGTTTTCTAAAACCGTGGAATTTTCGTTAAAAACAAATCAAGCCGCTTGAAAACCCTGCAAATAACCTGGACATCAACCCATACCCCTTCCAACCATCAACCCAAAAGCCATTCTTTTTTCAAACGGGCAGCAGTTTTTTCAATCACCGATGCCGGGGCAAAGGCATTGTCTATTGCGCAACAATTAAAGTGAAAAAAGTCAGCTTTGTCAAATGCCAGGGCGTGGTGTAGTTTATTCCATTCATCCGTCAGCGTCACATCGCTTATCGCCCTGCCATCTGTATTCACACTCAGAGAAACTCCCTTGTCACGGAGCAATCGAATGCCATGGGATTCCATCCTGTCGTAGATGCCCGTGAGCAGGTTGCTGGTCGGGCAAACTTCGAGGTGGATCTGCTCTTTAAGAAGTCTTTTGACAGTTTTTTCACTCTCGAGAGACCGGACCCCGTGGCCGATGCGGTGGGGTTTAAATTGATCCAATACCTCTTCGACGCTTTCCGGTCCTCTGGCCTCACCCGCGTGACAGGTTCTGCGGATATCGTTCTCCAGGGCAAAGTCGAATGCAGATTGGTGCGGCCCGGCATCCAGCAATTCATCACCCGCCAGATCGATTCCCACAACCCGGCTTCCCTTAAACTCCTCTGCAAGATGCGCCACTTTTAAACTGTCTTTAGGCTTATAAGGTCTGAGGCTGCAAAGGATCAAAAAAGCTTCTGTTTGGAATTCCCTGGATGCTTTTTCCACCGCTCTTTCTACGACCCGGACTACATCTAATTCACTAAGGCTGCCATTACAGTGTTCCAGTGGAGCAAAACGCATTTCCCCGTAAATCACATTGTCCTCCGCAAATTGCCGGACGAGATCCCTGGAAGCTATCTCCAGGCCCTTCTTGCTCTGCATCAAATCAATTGCCGGCTTCGCATGAGCTATATAGGCCTTGAGGTCGGAACAGGACGGTGGGGCCACAAACAACTTCCTGTAGCTGTCCTCGCTAATGCCGGAATTCAACTGCCTGACAGCCCGATAACTCAGCGAGCAATCCAGATGGACGTGGAGCTCTATTTTAGGAAGTTTTTCGTATTTCATAATTGCGCAGTGATATCCATATTCATTTACACCTTCCCCTTCAAGTGTAATTGGCCTGCTTAATGCTTGTATTTTCCCGGAAAAAACTAACCTGGGTAATCCCAATTTTGTCCGGGGAAGAAACAGAACCACAGCTTGCCCCTGCTCCTACAGGCTCGCAAACCTACTAACTTTCACGCAATTCACGGGAAACATTCGAAATCAAACCCCCTGAAAGCCTTTATTTTTCAATCAGTCAGAGAGTTTTTGAAATGAATTTTTCTAAAATACTACCCTTCCTAAGTCCCACAAAATGTCTGATACCGATCATCCCAACCAACAGGCACCCGATTAAAATCTTTTTCTACCTGCTGATCGGAATAGGGGTCTTTCAGAACTTCCATCAGGTGATTAAACTTGGTGAAGTTGGCTTTTAGTCCGGCATCCTCCAGTGCTTCTTCGACAAGATGGTTTCGCGGAATGTAATTTGGATTGGTTTTTTGCATGGACCGGAGGGCTGCATCTTTGCCCCTGGCTTCATTTTGGAGGCGGGTTTCCCATTGCTTTTTCCAGTTTTGGAATTTCTCGCCACTCCAGGGGGACTCGTCAGCTACCTCACGGCCGCTGAGGTATCTGAAGGTATTGGTGTAATCTGCCTGTTCCTTTTCCATCCAATCCATCAATTCGGAGATCAGTTTTCCATCTTCTTTGTCAGGATTGCTCAGACCCAGTTTTTGGCCCATCATTTTTAGCCATTTTTTGCGAAAGAGGGCCGGGAATCCGCTGAGCATATCGCGGGCAGATTCCAGTGCGGTTTCTTGGTTTTCGCCCATGATCGGGAGCAGTGCACCGGCCAGGCAGCCCACATTCCACTGTGCGATTCCGGCTTGATTGGCAAATGAATACCGTCCTTGTGTATCAATCGAGCTAAACACCGTTTTGGGGTGGTAGGCATTTATAAATGCGCAGGGTCCGTAATCAATGGTTTCGCCGGAAAGGGTTGTGTTGTCAGTATTCATTACGCCGTGTATAAAACCGACTCGCATCCAGTTGACCACCAAATCGGTCTGTTTTTCCATCACCTTTCTCACAAATTCGAGAACCGTTTCGGGGTCAACTTCCAGTTTGTCGCCACGACTTGAGATCCCAGCTTCAAATTCTGGATAATGTCGTTGAACGGTGTATTGGAAGAAATTTTTCAGATGATCCTCGTCCACAAACTGCCTGATGTATTCAAAAGTACCCACCCTGATGTGGCTGGACGAAATTCTTGTGAGAACAGCTCCGGGATGCATGCGCTCGCGCGGCACTTGTTCACCCGTCAGCGCAACTGCCAAACTACGCGAGCTGGGGATCTCGAGATGGTGCAGTGCTTCGCTGATGAGGTATTCTCGCAACATGGAGTAAAGCGTAGCCCGACCATCACCCATTCTGGAATAGGGCGTTCTGCCAGATCCTTTGAGTTGTACATCCACCCGCTTACCGGATGGGCATATTTGCTCCCCTAGCAAATGAGCCCTGCCATCGCCCAACATCGTAAAGTGTCCAAATTGGTGTCCTGCATATGCCTGTGCAATAGGTTTTGCCCCGGGTGGAATTGCATTTCCTGAAAACACTTCAGCACCTTCCAATCCCTCTTTTTCGGACTTTCTCAAACCCATTTCCCTTGCCAGTTCTTCGTTGAAAAGAACCAATTCAGGGGCCTTCACTTCCTGAGGTTTTATTCGGGTAAAAAGTTTATCGTTCAGTCGGTTGTAGCTGTTGTCAAAATTCCAGCCGCTCACCTTTATATTTAACTTCTTCATGATCTGCATTTTTTGATAGTTACTCAGGTTGGTAACCGCAGCGCCGGGCTTTCGTTCATGGGAAGGAAGGGAACCGGGTTTAAGTTTCGGCATTTGACTTTGTCTCATGACGGAGGGATTAAACGGTGAGCACCCTATTTTTTTCTTACTGACAAATACATAAATGCATGCCCCTCATTACGATTAATTGATTTCGTTGGCAATCCCGCAAACAAATACCCAAGCTAAGGAAAATCAGTCTCCAAACACCCAATTCACTAATTGCCTCTCAAGACCCAAAACCCGACACTTCACCCGGCATTCGGATTTTGGGGACGAAACGCAATGCATTGAGACTGCGGTTCGGGATTGTTGGTTGATTTGGGGTTAAATACGCACGGCAGTGCGTATCTACAGATATTGAACATAAACCGGATTCGGCTGGAAAATACGCAATGCATTGAGACTGTTCTAAACTGTATTCTCCGTTCAATTCCGCATATTAAAATTCCCGATTTCAAAGGATTTCCCCATCTTTGCGTTTCAAAACAATCACAATGAGCAATTCATTTAAAAATATAGTTGCACACAGCAAGGAATACGGCTACATCTTTCAATCCAGCGAGATTTACGATGGGCTTTCAGCCACTTACGATTACGGTCCTTTGGGTGTGCTTTTGAAGAACAACATACGCGACTTTTGGTGGAAATCCATGGTGCAGTTGCACGACAATATATCCGGAATTGATGCCGCCATTTTTATGCATCCCAAAACATGGCAGGCAAGTGGTCACGTAGATGCTTTCAACGATCCGCTCATCGATAACAAGGATTCAAAAAAGCGATACAGAGCGGACGTGCTGGTTGAGGACCACATTGAAAAAATTAAGGGGAAAATCGCCAAGGAGATAAAAAAGGCTACCAAACGCTTTGGTGACGATTTTGAGGAGGCAAAATTCCTCGCGGAACATCCCAGAGCCCAGCGATACCAAAAGGAAATAGAGCAGATTTCTGCTGAACTGGCCCGCTGCATGACCGACAATGACCTGGAGGGATTGGGCAAACTCATCGAAGACCTCGGTATTCCTGATCCGGTTAGCGGATCGAGGAATTGGACAGAAGTCCGGCAGTTTAATCTCATGTTCTCGACTCAGTTGGGAACGGTGGCAGGCAAAGAAGCCAAACTCTACCTCAGACCCGAAACGGCTCAGGGGATTTTTGTCAACTTCCTCAACGTGGCCAACACGACCCGGGCCCGCATTCCATTTGGCATTGCACAAACCGGAAAAGCCTTTCGAAACGAAATCATTGCCCGACAGTTTATTTTCAGAATGCGGGAATTTGAGCAGATGGAAATGCAGTACTTTGTTCGGCCGGGGGATGAAATAAAGTGGTACGAGTATTGGAGGGAATTCAGAATGAAGTGGCACCGCGCTCTGGGCACACCGGCGGAAAACCTTCGCTTTCACGAGCACGAGAGCCTGGCTCATTACGCCAATGCCGCGGTTGACATCGAATTTGAGTTTCCCTTCGGATTCAAAGAACTGGAGGGTATCCACTCTCGCACAGATTACGATTTGGGCCGCCACCAGGAATTCTCCGGAAAAAAATTGCAGTACTTCGACCATGAACTCAATGAGAGTTACGTGCCCTATGTGGTAGAAACTTCCATTGGACTGGACCGGATGTTTCTCGCCCTGCTTACTCAGGCTTACCAGGAGGACGAAGTGCCAGATGCCGGTGGCAAAGCGAGCATAAGGCTGGTCCTGAAATTGCACCCGGCCCTGGCACCCATAAAATGCGCAGTGCTACCCCTGGTCAAAAACAAGAAAGAGCTCACTGAAAAAGCCACCGAAATATTCAATGATCTCCGGTTTTCCTTTGACTGCCAGTACGATGAAAAAGACACTATCGGGAGAAGGTATCGCCGTCAGGATGCAATCGGCACACCCTATTGCGTCACGGTTGATTTTGAAACCCTTGAGGACAATCAGGTGACCATTAGAGAAAGAGACAGTCTGGAACAGCACAGAATTCCCATTTCAGAAGTGGAATCCGTGGTGCGTAAGCGTACATCAATGACCAATTTACTGCGTTCACTCAATGCAAAATAGTTGTAAAATACCCGGACATGCTCATTACTTTGATTTCTGACCCCCACATTGCGCCTCCGGGCGAACATCCCTTTGGCGTGGATACGAGAGGACTTTTTGCCGGTGCACTTGAATTCCAAAGCCGTGAAAAGAGCGATCTGCTCATTATCACAGGTGATCTGAGTTACCGCGACGGGGATGAGTCGAGCTATAAGTGGATAAAAAAGCAACTGGATGACAACCAAACTCCCTACCGGATAATTGGTGGAAATCACGATGACAGTTCGGTCCTGGCCCGCACTTTTGCACTTGAGGATCACCTGCACAACTCCATCGAACTTTACTACGAGGAAAAAATCCCCGGCCATCATCTCATTTGCCTGGACAGCTCTGTGGGCTCGCTCAGCAAATTGCAGTGGTCCTGGTTGGAGGAGAAGCTCACCAGCGAGAGGGAGTTGAAAAAACTGATTTTCATGCACCATCCTCCCACTGAGGCCGCGGCGCCTTATATGGATAAAAATCACGCCTTTAGGGAAATCGATAAATTCCGGAAGCTGGTCAAAAAATCCAACTGCAGACCGGCCGTCTTTTGTGGTCATTACCATCTTGAAAAATCACTCATCCTTCCAGAAATGGATGTTTTTATCTGCCCCTCCACCTTCTTTAATCTCGACGACAAATACAGGGATTTTAAAGTCCTGAACAACAAAGCCTGCTACCGGGGGGTGGAATTATCGGAGGAGATGTTGAGGACTTCCGTCTATTACCAATAGATCAGTCTAAAGGCTTTCTCCAACTACCGGACCTTTTTTAATCCATGCCACTCCCCAGGCGCTTCTTACGCATATTCTTGTATTTTTCCCACTGAAAAGCCCGGAGAAAATTCACTGGCCTTTTTGGTCCGTAACCCAATCTGCGTTTATCCAGTGCGTTAGACTGCGGCATTCCTGATGGAGAATCAAAAATTCATAATCGTTAGGCTGCCGGGGATGTATTCGGAGGTGAAGGACTTGAAGAACAGGGGAATGTAATTTTTTCTTCAGTTTCCCCTCTGCAATTCACCCTAAACGCTATCTTTACTCAGAACTTTAACCAATGGAATGACTATCCATTAGGTCACACTCAGATTTTAATCGACTATTTGCTAACCTTACAAAACCAGTATCTATCGGACATAAGCTCGAAAAATCGGTAACCATCAAAGAATTGATGTCAAGGGTCATTGCATTGCTATACCTGGCGATAAAGAAACTACGGGTGGCTTTGGTGGATGTGTTGCCAATTATCATTGTAATCGGATTTTTTCAGGTGGCAGTTATACAGCAACCCATACCTGAATTTGGAAGTATCATTGTAGGCAGCATCTTTGTTGTAGTCGGCTTGATGCTTTTTGTTGAAGGGCTGAATATAGGACTATTCCCCATTGGGGAGACCATGGCCAATTCCCTGACAAGAAGAGGTAGTTTATTCTGGTTGTTGACATTTGCCTTTGCCCTGGGGTTTTCTACCACTGTGGCTGAACCGGCATTAATTGCAGTGGCTGCTGAGGCAGGTCGCATCGCAGCGGAAGGTGGGTTAATTCAAGGGGATTCTTCATCAATTGATCGCTACGCTTTGGGCATGAGGTTGACGGTTGCTTTTTCAGTTGGTTTTGCCATCCTGATAGGTGTTCTGAGGATATTATTGGGTTGGCCGATATACTATCTTATTATTGGTGGTTATATCTGCGTTATCGCGGTTACCTTCTTTGCTCCTGATGAAATTATTGGGATCGCTTACGATGTGGGCGGGGTAACAACATCCACCATAACGGTTCCCCTCGTGACAGCCCTGGGGGTTGGTTTGGCCAAAACAATCAAAGGCAGAAAACCACTGACCGAAGGTTTCGGACTCATCGCTTTTGCCTCTTTGACACCGATGATATTTGTGATGATTTACGGATTAATCTATTTTAGCTGATGACACCACTCCCTAATCAGTTGGGCGATGTATTGGTATCCACCATCTGGGATGTGACTCCTATTTTGGTGCTCATTGTGTTTTATCAGATTGTGGTATTAAAAAAGCCAATCCCAAACCTCAAAAGGGTAATCATCGGCAGTATTTATGTGGTCATAGGTTTGGCTTTTTTTCTACTCGGACTGGAAAAAGCACTGTTTCCGGTAGGTCAAATGATGGGAGCGCAGTTGAGCAGTCCTGAATTTCTGAGTATAGATGCTGATGCAGCAATTGACTGGAGGAATTACTACTGGATTTATATTTTCGCGGCAGCTATTGGCTTTGCCACCACCATTGCAGAACCATCTCTGATAGCTGTAGCCATAAAAGCCAATCAAGTCTCAGGTGGCTCAATCACCAATTGGGGTCTTAGAATAACTGTTGCACTCGGGGTTGCCTTTGCCCTGGCCCTGGGTACTTACAGAATTGTCAGCGGCACTCCGCTACATCTTTATATAACTGCGGGCTACGCGCTCGTAATTTTACAAACCATTTTTGCCCCAAAGGATTTGGTCGCTTTGGCTTATGATTCCGGTGGGGTGACCACCTCCACTGTTACCGTGCCTATAGTTGCTGCCCTCGGACTTGGACTCGCTGATGTATTACCGGGGAGAAATCCGGCTATTGATGGATTTGGCTTAATTGCCTTTGCCAGCCTTTTCCCCATCGTAGCTGTGCTTGCTTATGCGCAAATCAAGTATTTTATTTCCAAATCTAAAAAGAGAAAAATATGAAATTTCAACTGCTTTTGGCCGCCGTCAATCCCCAATTAACTTATGAAATTATTGATAAAGCCAAAGAGCTGGGAGCTACCGGTGCCACAATTATTCCCGGTCGCGGCATTGGAGGAGAGGATAAAAAAACCTTTTTTGGTCTTACTATCGAGGGCGAGACTGATGTCATTCTCTTTGT
This sequence comes from Saprospirales bacterium, assembly GCA_007695035.1. GTDB lineage: Bacteria > Bacteroidota > Bacteroidia > Chitinophagales > Saprospiraceae > PWJY01. The sequence continues at coordinate 32,486 of REEO01000026.1, forward strand.
GGTAGAAGAGCGTATTGCTTCCTCAATAATTAAAGCGCTTGATGAGTATCCTAAATTTCAAGCCTCAGAAGCCGGCATTGCTTTTTCGGTTCCCATTGATCAAATTGCAGGTATTCAAAGTCAGTTTAAAAAGTTTAAGGAGGCGGTTAAAAAGAAATAGCCTGAATACCGCAGTGGCACAACATAAACCTTCTGTCTTTTACTACTTTCTCAATCTCGATGAACATTCCAGGGATTTTAAGGTGCTGAACAACAGATTCTGTTGCCGACGGATAGAACTATCAAAGGGGATGTTGAGGACTTCCATTTACTGTCTGTAGGTCATGCGAGAGGCTCATTCCTCCTGTCGGATGTTTCCTCATCAATACCACTGTCCAGACGTTTTTTGCGCATATTCTTGTAATCTTGCCAATCAAAATCGCGGAGAAACTCCACTGCCCTTTTTGCCCCCAGTACAAAGAGCTTGATTTTCTCCTCTTCTCCCATATTGAAATCCAACCAGTGGAATTTTTTCTCCCCATTTTCGTCGGTAACCGCATCGGCATTAATTCGGCCCACGAGACTCTCATATTCTGGATTGCGGATCAAAAAGTCGTAATCGTTAAACTGTCGCATCGTACTGATGAGGGAACCGGCCAAACTGCCGAGGTTTTTATTATTGGAGTAATTTTCACGGAAAGTACTCAATCGCACTCCAAAGGTGGGTCGACCGGGTACGCGGTCTCTCAGATGAAAAACATCGATGGGGAAATTGGACAACATGCCACCATCGGCGAATTTCACCGACTTCGGTATCGATCCTTTATAGCCCGCATATTGCTCCCATTTTTCCTCCAGTCCAAGCCTGTCACCATCCAGGCTGTCAGGGATGTTTTCGAGGGTGAATGGTTTGAAAAAGAGGGGAATGGACATAGAGGCCCGCACAAATTCAGCGGGATCTACGGACTCCGGTTCCTTCCAGTAAAGCGACGCCATCTGGGGGAACATAACCTTGGTAGCTGTGGTAATGTCAGAAGCTATGATACAGAATTCCGGTTTGTCGCGGAAGGGAATTTTTTCTTCACCCTCTCCAAGCCGGTAAATGCCATTGGGTATTTCAGCGCGTGCCTGCATGAGATCAGAAAGGGTTTCGATCCCATTTTCCCTGAGGTAATGTGCAAACCAATTCTGAAAAGTGTCTCCTTTGTGCAGACCTAAATTCCTGCTCAGATAGGCAAGCGACCTTGAAAGGGGAACTGCAAGCCAAAATCTTGACCTGCCCGCCATTATGCGGTTGACCAAACGCTTGCTGTAAGCCGGACCATCCATAAATGACTTCATATCCACCTCAGTGACCATTTGCAGTATCTTGTCTGCCCTGGTCTCGTCAATTCTCCCGGCCGCCGCCATCGCCACGGTATTAATGGCACCGGCAGAGGTGCCCGCCAGGTTCAAAAAGCGAATGTTGCACTGCTCCAAAACCCAGGTGTATCCAACCAGGGCAACCCCGAGTACACCACCGCCCTCCTGCACAAAATCTACATACTCGCGTCCTTCCCCATCCCGAATATCCGAATAATTTTTCTGTCGCAAAACTTCAATTTCTTGAATAACTATTTCCGGTATTGCATTTAAATAAGCATCCATAAATCAGGTTTTATAGTTTGAAAATCGGCTTTTTAGTATAAAAGATGTCAAATACCACTTAGAATCACTTTAGGCCCTCTCCAACAAGAATTCATCACTGAAAAACCGTCGCAAAAATTGCAACACATTGCCGTTGCAAAGTTTTTCAGTGAGTTCTTCCGGGTCTTTACCAAACATGAATTTTCGCACATCACTTGCGGGCATTTCTATTCCCTTCAGGTCAAAAGGCCTGTAAAAAAACTGTTTGATGTGAATGGGAAAATCCACCAGTTTACGGTAATTCTCGTAGGGGAAAAGCGGCTCGATCACTCCGTCCATATCCGTACCCAGGGCCAGACAATCCCAGGCCTCCGGTCGATCCGCTGCCCTGACGAATTGAAATACATTGCTCATTATCAGCTCCACAGCAGCATCTCTTTGTTCATCCTGATTTCTTGCTCTTTTCAGCTGCCTTTTGGCCCTGCCACCCGGCAATCTACCCCCGTGAAAAACAATTCCGGCCAGCCCCCCGGATTGAACGATAATTCGCGCCTCCTCATCGCTGGAATTTATGACTTGTCGGCTGAGATAATGCCGTCTGAATGCCCTTCTGCTGTCGGGTTTAAGTGACTCCCCCAAAGTTTTGTACCCATTGAGGGCTGCATGGCTTGCGATGACCGGCATCTCAAATCCCCTATCCCAGTACCTCTCTTTCAGCAGGGAAAAATACTCTATCCTCGTCTTTACACTCATGTGTTTGATGTCAATGAGCACCCGCCTGCCGTTGGTTCCCGACAAAAGCAAGTCCAGCACATCCCTGCCCAACTTGCTGATACCCTCATTCAGGCCGTTGCGCTGGTCGAGGAGAGCAGCCATACCGGGGCCGATTCCACCTTCCGGAAAGCTGCGAGAATGGCCCGCCAGCAAATTGCTGAAATGATGGCAAAAAGTGATGAAAAAAGGCGTGTGCCTACCCTGACCCCACTTTTTCATATGAGCTATATTCCTATCAAAGTGTGGCAGTAGCCTCAAGTGTATTTCCTCCCGGTCCGCATCTTTTACCGGTCGCCAAAAATCCTCCACCTCCTCGTAATTCCCTAGAGAATGGGCGCCCTCCACAGTAAGTATATTAGCGATGGTGTTCCCGGCTTCAAAAGCGTGCTCAAACTCCTCATGGTCACCTGCAATCACCACGCGCTCATCAGAGGCCTCTTCCATCAAAAACTGGTATTCGGGCAGCAGCTCTTCAGTGTAGTAATCGATACCCAGCCTTTCGCGAACCCGCTTGAATATTTTATCTACCTTTTCCAGGTCAAATCCCGTAATACAGGATGCAAAGCGCTCCAGATGGCGATCCAGAAGCATCATTTTCAGAAGAAAGTGGCGGGGTTTGGGGTCGAAAAAGTTGCGCTCTACCGGCCCCAATGCCAAAAATATACCGCGAACATCAGCCTCAGTGGCCTGGTCAAAATTTGCCTGAGATGTCTTTTTGATATCGCTAACTGCTGATCTGAGAAGGAAATTGAGGTCATCGCAAGCAGGCCTGCCGGTGTACTCCTCCCAAAGCCCTTTTCTCTGTTGCCTGGGACTCACTGCATTAAGAGGTTTCAACTGGGGGTGCGCATGCAGATCAACAATCGGAAACATGGTTAATTTGGTTTAGATTGGCTATTATCAAACACAAAATATTGTTAGACAGCCAAATTTACTTTATTTGTTCTGAAAAACCAAATATTTTACAATATTTTCACAAAAAGATTATATGCCTGGCGGTCAGATATAAGCTGAGGGAAAAAATTTACACAAGTTTTATACTGCAACTAACAAGATCTTGAAGGTAATATGTACCAAACTGACAACCATGGCCTTGGACTCAAATTCAACACTGAAAATTAATTTCAGCAGTGTAGAAATCAGCTGATTCGGGGTATTGAAGTTTTTTCCTTGCCATATTTTTCCCTAACTTAGCGACCCCGGAATTTTCAGCTCCCGGGATCAGAGGGGAGGCATGGAGCAGGAAAGCGGCCCTGCAGGCGCAAGTACTACTCACTTTCACAAGATGGTTCAGTGACTTATGACAAGAGTCCACACTGTTGAAGGGCAGAGGTATTGCCTCTCGGGAACTAAAAAGATTACAAATTACTCAAAAAGAGAAAACTATGGATACAATGCGTTACAAGGTTTATACTCAGACTAATTTCAGAAAGATGCCGCAAATGGCTATGCTCACCGAAGAGCAGAAGTTTGACATCGAAGTGGTGGCATCTGTTTTACCATTCAAAAGCAATAACTACGTTACGGATAACCTCATTGATTGGGGCAATGTACCGGATGACCCCATGTTCAGGCTCACCTTCCCTCAGCGCGAAATGTTAAAGGACGAACACTACAATGAAATAGCCAATGCGCTCCGCTGTGGGAAGAACAAAATGGAGATAAAGGAAATAGCCAATCGCATACGGATGTCTCTAAACCCACATCCGGCCGGGCAAAAGTGCAACATACCGGAACTCGACGGTGAGGAGTTGAAGGGAATTCAGCACAAGTACAGGGAAACGGCGCTGTTTTTTCCGAGCAATGGACAAACCTGTCACGCATATTGTACTTTTTGCTTCAGGTGGCCTCAATTCGTTGGAATAAACGAGTGGAAGTTTGCCATGAAAGAGACCAATTTGCTCGTGAGTTATCTTCGAAACAACCCACAGATAACGGATGTGCTCTTTACCGGTGGAGACCCCATGATCATGAAAGCCTCTGCGCTTGAAGTCTATATAAATGGTCTGTTGGAGGCCAATCTCCCCAATCTCAAGACCATACGAATTGGCTCGAAAGCCCTCGGTTTTTGGCCTTATAAATTCTTGACCGATAAGGATGCCGACGAGACCCTTCGCCTGTTCGAAAAAGTGGTGAAAAGCGGCGTCAATCTATCTTTCATGGCCCATTTCAGCCATCCGGTTGAACTCTCAACTCCCGCTGTTCAGGAAGCCATTGTGAAAATTCGCAATACGGGGGCTCAAATAAGGACCCAATCCCCTCTGCTTCGCCATATCAACGACGACGCCGACACCTGGGCAGAAATGTGGCGCGCACAATTGGACAACAACTGCATACCCTATTATATGTTTGTGGAAAGAGATACCGGAGCACAGGAGTACTTTTCAGTCCCACTCGTGGATGCCTGGAAAATTTTCCAAAATGCTTATCAACAGGTAAGCGGTATTTGCAGAACAGTCAGAGGGCCGAGTATGTCGAGCACCCCGGGGAAAGTCCATATTTTGGGCGTACAGGACATTCCGCTCAACGGCAAGTCCGAAAAGGTTTTTGTGCTTCAGTTTATTCAGGGTAGAAATCCGGACTGGGTCTGCAAGCCCTTTTTCGCCAAATACGACGAAAATGCTACCTGGTTGAACGACCTCAAGCCGGCTTTTGGCCAAAAGGAGTTCTTCTATGAAAGAGAACTCAATGAAATTCTCGACACAGAACCCGAATTGGTAAGGGCTGAATAAATAACTGCCGGCCGGGACCTTAGCAAACATCTATGAAAATCCAAAAATCAAACTGGCTGTGCCAAACAGACCTGAAGAACAGGGTGAGGTTTTTTCTCGGTGAAAACGGTCCTGAACCACTGATATGCATTGGTGTGAATCCGAGTACTGCGGGCCTTGATGAGCTGGATCCCACTATGCGCGCTGTTAAAAGGCACTCCCTCCAGAAGAATTACAGTGGATGGATCATGTTAAACCTCTACCCTCAGCGCGCCACAGACCCCAACCGCATTCACAAACGCATAAATCGCGAATTGCACCGGCAAAATCTCCTGCAAATAGGCCACATTTTGGAACAATATCCTCATGCACCTGTATGGGCAGCTTGGGGAAATCTCATTGAAAAACGATCCTTTCTTATTCCCTGCCTAAGGGATATTCTCCACCAAACCGATATTTTATCCAATGAATGGATTTGCATGGGCGACCTCACCAAAGCCGGTCACCCCAGACACCCACTTTACCTGCCAAAATCGGCTTCTGTAAACAGCTTTTATCCCACTCAGTACATTCGTGGGCAACTTCCAAGCTGAAAATTAGGCAGAGAATGAGTTGAAAGTATGGGAAGTACAAAGTTTGGAAATTATAAAATTGATAATGCCCGCCCCCACCATCCCTCAATGCTTTGGGGGGTGGATCAAGACAAAAAGTAAGTGAGATCGAATTGGAAACTGTTACAATTATACCGGGCAAGAATTATGATTAGATTAAGAAGAACATTTTATGGGTCATTACAGGGTTTAGTAGCTATAAATGTATCAATCTATGCACTAATTTTTAGTATTTAGTCATATACTAACTGCGGAACATAAGTTACATTTGTGAAAACCCGGTCAGTGATTCAAAAACAGGCCTTGCACGGGAAGACATTTATAACGAGTAAGCCAGAAAAAACCATGATTTATGATCGACAAAAACAAATTGCACGAGCAAATTACGTTCACTCAGGGTGATATAACAAAACAGGCGGATATTGAGGCGATTGTCAATGCTGCGAATTCTCAATTGCGAACCGGTGGAGGAGTGGCCGGAGCTATCCACAAGGCTGCCGGACCACAGTTGGAGCGAGAATGCTTGCCACTGGCACCCATTGAGCCCGGAGAGGCGGTTATCACGGGAGCTTACAATTTGCCCAACCAAAATGTAATCCACTCCCTGGGGCCTGTGTACGGCAAGGATAAACCCGAAGCGGAAATACTGACGGATTGCTACCGGAATGCTCTGATACTGGCAGATGAGAATGGGCTGAAGTCCATTGCATTTCCGGCAATTTCCACCGGAATATTCGGATATCCCATTGAGGAAGCTACGCCAATAGCACTAAAAACCACAGCAGAGCTCCTAACCTCATTGAAAAATATCGAGGAAGTGCGGTTTGTCCTTTTCAGCAAAAGCGACCTCAATATCTACCGGGAAATCTGGTCTGAAATGACGATCAAATAAAAGGTTCTACTCCTCCCACTCAAAAGATCCAATCGCATGTGCCACATCCACTTTTAAAAACTCAATGACGGGAGCAAGGGAGTCGGGGCGGACACTGGTATTGAAGTAGAGGGCTCCCCGTAAAAAGTGATTGGTGGTATCTGTGAGGTAAAAATGCATAGGCGAAGCCGCGTGGCCTTCAAATTCCATGATTATACCACCCACGTTACCGCGTGACACTACGAATTCATCCATGAAGTCAGACCGCTTGTTGATCTGGTTGGCGATTTTGTAGGCATCGGTGATGAATTTATCGTAATCTGTGCGCGAGGTAATAGGATAGTAACTCATGTACAAGCGCGCATCAAAATCCTTAAAGACGATGTCAAACCAGCATGGGTGGCCGGGTTCTTCACCGAAAAACCGCTCCACCTCTTCGATTTCTGCATAAACGGGATATTCAAAAGAAAATGGACAGACATCCATTTGAAACTCCTGATAGGCTTTATCGGGATAATCCACCCTGGGAAAAATCCGCGGTTTGGGATTGTCCACATCATCATCTCCACAGGCGGGCAGGAAAAAAAGCAGTGGCACGATAAGCACCAACAGAAATACGGGAAATCGTTTCATAGTTTCAAAATCTGAACCAAAATCAATACAAGATGGTAACTTTAACCTTTTCTATGCGCCTTTTATTGACCAAAAGCACCTTAATTTTAAACGCACCCAGCACCACTTCCTGCTCCGCACGTGGAAGCCGGCCAAGGGTTTCCAGAAGCAATCCTGCAATAGTGTCAGATTCTCCGCTGAGATTGTCAAAGGTATTGGTATCGATATCCATGATGCGACACACGTCCTTTAACTGGGTTTGACCTTCAAAAATAAAATTTCGCTTGTCCAATCTCACAAAACTGAGTTCCTCATCGGGGTCAAACTCATCGCGGATCTCCCCGATCACCTCCTCCATAATATCCTCCAAAGTAACCACACCTGAACAACCTCCGTATTCATCCACTACTACACCCATATGCATTCTCCTGAGTTGAAACTCCCTGAGAAGATCGTTGATTTTTTTGTTCTCCGGAACGTAGAGCACCTCGGTCCTAATTAATTCCTGCCAATCAAAATCCTCCTCCTTTTTATCCAGTAATTGGATTAGGTCTTTGACGTAGAGAATTCCCACTATGTTATCGAGATCTCCTTGATAAACCGGCAGGCGTGAAAAACCGGATTCTCGAATTGTTTTAAAAACCTCATTGAGTTTTTCTTCAAAATCCACGGCCACCAGATTGACTCTGGGCGTCATAATTTGCCGGACAGCCACATCGCTGAACTTAACAATGCTCTTCAGTATATTGACTTCTTTTTCGGAATCCAGATCCAGGCTCACAGTCAGTTCAATGGCACGATCCAGCTCTTCCTTGCGAGCGGACTGATCCTGGATCATTTTTCTGGAAGCAACCTTATTTTCAATGGCAGATGACCATCCGACCAGCAATCGGGAAACCGGCCAAAATATATCCCTTAGCACGAGCAGTGGTAAGGACATCCAGCGGGCAAATTTAAGGTTGTTGATTCTGGCGTATAATTTGGGTGTAACCTCTCCGGCAACAACCAACAGAAAGGTAACCCCGGCCACAGTGACCAGGAAATTCAACAACCGTGTAATTACATCTACACTGTCTGAAAGGGCAGGCATCGCAAGTACGACCCACTCGGACCAGGATTGAAAGGTGGTTTCCGGCAAAGTACGCCAAAGTATAAAATCAGAGAGGACCACGATGGCGATGTTGATAAGGTTGTTGGTGATCAAAATGGTGGCCAAAAGGGTTCTGGGACGTTCTTTTAAACGCAGTATTCGCCGATCTGAAGTGTCATTTCTCTCCTCCATTTCAGAGACCTGTCCGGGACTGAATGAGAAAAAGGCCACTTCAGAGCCGGAGACCAAACCTGAGGATAATAACAAAAGAATCAGCGCAATCAGTGCCGTGGCGACATCACCGCCAGGCACCGTCAATAGAAAAACATAGAATATACTTAGCAATCCCGGATCGGGAGGTTCTGGTTCCAATTTGGTAGAATTTGGTGAAGCAATCCCACTTTTCATTCAAAATGGAAGATCATCGTCGCTCTCATTGCCCGAATCATCGTCATCGGTTTTACCGGAATCATCTGCACTTTTTTCTTCAGATGAAGGCGGCTCGGCAGTTTCGAAGGGCCCGGCGGATTGAGAAGAACCGGACTTGTATTCATCGGGTCGTTCCAATTTCCGTATTACGAAAGCATTGATATCTGTCTGATAGCGCTCAATTCCCTCTTTATCAGTGTATTTCCTGTGAGTTATTTTGCCCTCAATAAAGACCAGAAGCCCTTTTCTAAGGTCGCGCTCCACGCGTTCTGCAAGGCCTCTCCATGCCACAATATTGTGCCATTCAGTTATGGTCTGCCAATCGCCAGATTTATCCCGGTAGTTTTCATTGGTAGCAATTCTGAATTTAGCCACCTTTGCCCCGCTTTCAAGTGTTCTAATCTCCGGATCAGCTCCGAGGTTGCCGATCAAAATTACTTTGTTGTACATGGTTTTATATTATTTGATCAATCGCTTGTAAAGATAGCAAAATATTTCTTCATAAGAGAATGAAGCGCAAATTTCGGCAGCATTTTACTACTTACTAACACACAACTCTCTTTTTTTACCTCTTTCAACTTTTTTACTCTAACGGAAAACACCTCCGCCTCAATCTGCCTGTGGGTCAATTCATGCCTTATGCGTACCGGGTCAGCGGTTCCGGGCAACTTCAGATCAAAAATATCCCGCATCCATTTCGCCATTTCCCTCTTCCCTGAAAATGCAGGCAACTCATAAAGTCCTCCCCACACTCCTTCAGAGGGACGCCTGACCAGTAGCAGATTATGATGATCATGTAGGTGGCAGTAGGTGATTTTCCATTTCTTTTTATTCGGCAGGCGCGACCTAAGGGGCAGTTCTGCAATTAGATTTCCAAGGCGGGCCAAGCATTGATCGGATAGCGGACAACTGCTGCACAGTGGATTAGCCGGCTTACATACAGTAGCACCAAAGTCCATTATGGCCTGATTGTAGAGCGCGGGTTTTTTTTGACAGATGAGTCGATTTGCGAGTTTGGAGAAAACTATTTTTCCCTGTGAAGTATCAATGGGAACATCCAGGCCAAAAAAACGAGCTAGAACCCTGAATACATTGCCGTCCAGCACAGCATTGGGTTGACCGTAGGCAAAAGAGGTAATAGCTGCTGCAGTGTAGGGACCCACCCCGGGCAACTCCATCCACTCTTTCATGCTCTGTGGTGCATCTCCTTCAGCTCTCTCTGCAATTAGGCCGGCGGCCTTGTGCAGGTTGCGGGCCCTCCTGTAGTACCCCAAACCCTCCCAGTACTTGAGCACTTCATCTTCAACGGCCTCCGCCAATGAGTGGACATCGGGAAATCTTTTTACAAAGCGCTCGAAATAGGGCAACATTTGGTCCACCCTGGTTTGTTGCAACATTATTTCCGAAAGCCAAATGTGGTAGATGTTTTTGCTCTCCTTCCAGGGCATGGGGCGGTCTCCGGGTTCATACCATTCTATGAGCCTTTCGCGGAAGTAATTCTTCACATCAGTTTCCTTATTCAAAACCCGGTTTTATAACCCTTTTCTTCCAGAATTTTTTCACTGTAGTCCCAAAGCTTTTCTGCGGCCTCTCTGTCCTGTGCGACCTTTGAGGTCTTGGCAGGTTTCGACTTTTTAAAGTACCCGCCGCTGTGGTCTTCCAGACCTTCTTCTGTCGCTAGATAGACGGAAGTTTGCGCACCACTGGCCGGCGATATCATGAAAAATCCGAACAATTTGATGAGGAATCCCAGGAATCCTTTAATCGGATTGAAAAAATTGGTTCTAACCACTCCGGGATGCAAAGAATAGGAGGTAATTCCTTTTTCAACGTAGCGTCTCACCAGTTCTTTTGTGAAATAGATATTGCACAATTTACCATCTCCGTAGGCCTTCCAGGAGCCGTATTTTTCGGGTTTGGTCAATTGATCGAAATCCAAATTTCCCGATTTGTGCGCTTCGGAACTGACGTTGATTATTCTTGCGCCACAGGCTATTAATTTATCCATGATGGAGAGGGTCAGGGCAAAATGGCCGAGGTGGTTGACCGCAAAAGTCATCTCAATACCGTCTGCTGTCTCATCTTGTTTGGTAAAAATTCCACCGGCATTGTTGATGAGCACATCGATCTGGTCAAATTTTTCCCTGACATCCTCAGCGCATTTCCTAACGCTTTTCAGGTCGGCCAGATCGCACTCAATGAAATCCATTCCTTCGGGCAATTCCCCTTCTTTCTGCAGTTGCCTGCCTTTATCTGTATCTCGGACCAGACCGGTGACCTCGTGACCGGCTTTAGCCAGCATTGCGGCCGTGTGAATTCCGATTCCCGAAGTTGCCCCGGTGATAAGTGTTTTCGTTGACATCTGCTGTGTTATTATTATTAAATCATGTCATTTAATCGACCCTGTCCTTTAGTGGTAGGCTCACTTATCAACACAAACGACATGCCCGGAAAATAGTTGACGAATCCTACGATCTGCTTTCAAAGACCAAACAACTCAATTATAATTTAAGGGCTGACATTAATTACGGGAGCTTTTTTTGAAAGATTGCACTAACATGGAATGACCAACACCATGCCTATGGCAGTGAAATGCATGAGCCGAAAAATCATTGTGGATGCCAGACAGGGAGACATAAAAAAAGCCCGGGCGAGCATTCACCTGGGCTTCGAGGCAGACCCACAAGGATTCGAACCTTGACTAGCGGCACCAAAAACCGATGTGCTACCGTTACACCATGGGTCTAAAACCGACGCAAAGATAAAACAAATTCCGTTAAGACAAATAACCGGGTAATTTTTTTCGGCCCAATTAAAATCTCTTAAACTCAAGCGTTTTTTTGGTAAACGCATGGGATTGAACAAAATTATTGGAAGCAGGCGGCAGTTAACATCTGTAAATATGCCGGAGTGTTTCAAGAAATTTTAAGCTGGTAAATAGCTGGGAGATTGCGACCCAATCCATCGTAATCCAGGCCGAATCCCACTACAAATTCGTTACCGATTTCAAATCCCTTCCACGCAATTGGGTATTCGTATCTAAAGGCGTGCGGTTTGAAGAGCAGGCTGGCAATTTTAATATCCGCAGCCCCGGCCTCCCTCAATTTATCAATCAGAAAATTCATACTGGTTCCGCTGTCAATAATGTCCTCGAGGATCAAAACTTCCCGGTTTTCCAGTGACTTTTCCCATTTTTGGGTCATCAACACCTCACCGGTGCTCTCCATGCCGCTGTAGGATTTTAGTCGTACAAAATCCATTTCCAGCGGATTGTCGATTGCTCGCACCAGATCAGACGCGAAAATCACCGCTCCGTGCATCACAGACAGCAATACAGGTTTTCTCATCTGGTAGTAAGCCGATATTTCACGGCCCATTGAATCAATACGGGCTGCAATTTCTTCCCTGCTTAGCAGTATTTCAAATTCCCTGTCGTGTACTTTAACCAGCTCGTTCATCGGTAGTTTTTTATTCCCCTTTCAGTTACTTCCAGCCGTATCAGCCCCGGATTTGATCAAAGTTTATGAGGCTGATAATTTTATCCAACCGCTCTGTTTTTGGCACGGTTTTTATGATGGTATTTATGAGCGCAAATGTATGAAAATGAGAACAAAACAGGTCGTTTTATTGTTGGAAATTAACAAGGAAGATAAATAATTTGGCGCATCAAAATTTGTGCGTCCTCTTGATAAAAATATTTTTTAACCAAAAAAAACAAAGACATGAACAATCCAGAAAAAGGAATTCTAGCATTTTTGGCAGGCCTTGCGACAGGCGCTATTTTAGGAATATTATTTGCACCCCGTTCGGGCGATGAGACCAGAAAAATGATAGGTGAAAAGGTAGATGAGTACTCCGATGACGCTAAAAAGAAGATGGATGAAATGGTGAAATCGGGCAAGGACGAACTGCTCAAGGCAAAGAAAAAGGCTATGAGCGCAGTCGAAAAAGCCACGGAAAATCTCAGGGAAACTGAGGAAAAACTCACTGACGAAGTGAAGGGCAAAGTGAAAGACACTGCCGAAAAAGTCAAATGATTCCAGCTTCCGCAAATTTAATCCCGGATCCTTTTCCATATCCGATGTATAGCATCAGGTTTTATGAAAATTTGCTGTACTGTCAGCGCGTAGAAAGTTATTCCGCTTGATTAATTAATAATGCAAAATGGCTAAAGAAGACAATTCAAGGGTAGGGGATCTGGCGGAAAACCTCAAGCGCTATATCTCTGCAAGACTTGAAATTTTTAAGCTGAATGCGATTGCGTTCGGCACGAATACCATTTCGGGTTTTTTAAAATTCCTGGTAGTGGGAACTCTTACTGTAGTAGGGTTTTTGTTTCTAGGATTAGCCCTTGCATTTTGGTTGGGAGAGCTGCTTGATCACACTTTTGCAGGCTTTTTGATAGTTGGAGGATTCTTTCTGCTAATTACCATCGTGGTGGCCAAAATATGGAAATCCACCGTCAAGTCCAGAATTATGAAGTCGCTTTTAGAACTGATACCGGATGAGCAAGAAGAAGATCAATAATTGGGATGAGTTGCAGAAAGCCAGGGCAGAAGCACGTCTGGATGCGGAGGTTTCTCTTGGCTATATCCGCAAGTCCGGTGGCAAACTGAAGGAAAATGTAAATGACTTTGCAGGAATAGCTAAATTAATCCGATCTCTCGGCTCCTTTTCCCGCTCCCGGAAATCTTCAGAAAGAGGATCATCAGCTAGTGAATCCGGGACGGGAGGACAACATTTAGTTTTTATGGTTCTTCATCAATTGAGCAGAAAAGAACCCAATTGGCGACCTGTTATCTTTACCATCCTCATCTGGCTTTTGCAGTCGGGATACCTGGCCCAGGTCGCAAGCATGAAAAAATCTGATGTTTACCGCCTTCTGCTCAAGGTAGTGCGAAGTCTCAGAAAAAAACTGAACCCGGAAAAACACTAGCAGAAATTTTAAGAAATACAGAATTATAAAAGATCATAATTATGTCGGATAAAAACTCCAATACATGGATTTGGGCACTGACCGGCCTCGGAGTGGGACTGGCAGCAGCCCTATTAATAACCCCGGAAAAAGGAGAGGTGATGCGCGAGCGACTCAAGAAAAAAGCCGGGGAAAAATTAGATGGCCTCCTGGAATCAGTTGAAGAATCTCTCGAAGAGGCGCTAGATAATGCCCTGAAAAGTGAGAAGCATGAAGCTACAAATTAGTAAGGGATGATGACTCGAAAGAGTTTTGAGTTGTTTGGCGTAGATCCTTCATTTACAGGTTGATATCAATTATTTTTGAGTTGCATGTTTGGAGGGATTTATTTTTGACACAAACAGTCTTGAAGTGCCCCTTTGTGTCTCTGCTTGCTCCCAATCCTTCTTTGTCTGAATCACGGATTATTACAGATTAAAGGGATTTCACGGATTTTTTGGAGGAAGCAGCCTCGAAGTTAACACCTCTGCACCTTACATTGCGGCTTTGCCCCCCCCACATAAGACTTGGGGTCTGGTAACGCTATGGGAGAGATACCAATTCCAAAACATAGAACCATGCCAAAATTCCAATTCCCTATCGAAATGCGGATATTCTCGCCTCCAAACCCCCATAATTCATAATTCGTAATTCGTAATTGAATACTATATTTGTATAAAAAATGGCGCACACCTATTGGATTGGAGTTTCGATGGCAGGATCCGGGGACACACAGCCCCCATTGATCCACCGGGATGACTTTTTTGAAGACCCGGACATCTCTGGAGCACAGCTTTCTCCCGATGGCATGTACATCTCCTTTTTGCGGCCCTACAATGGAACCCGCAACATCTACCTGAAAAAAATCGATCAGCCATTTTCCGAAGCCTGGCCTGTGACCATTCAGGACAAGCGACCTATTGGGGGATATTTTTGGAGCAGAGATGGGAAATATATCCTCTATGTGATTGACAAGGACGGCGACGAAAATTTCAACATCTACGCACTGAAACCCGGTCAAAGCGATAAAGGGCAGGTTCCGGAATCCAAAAACCTGACAGAACTGGAGGGAATCAGGGTGCTAATTTACTACCTGTGTCGCGAAGATGAAGACCTAATGTACCTGGGCATTAATGACCGGGACCCTGCATGGCACGACCTGTACTCATTAAAAATATCCACCGGCAAATTAACTCTCCTCAAAGAAAATCAAGAGCGATATGTCAACTGGATATTCGACTGGAAAGACCATTTGAGAATGGCAGTGAAAAACCGGGAGGACGGCACAAGTGAGCTTTGGAAAGTCGAAGGAGACCACCAGAAAAAACTATTGGAATGGTCTGTACTCGAATCGGTCAATCCCCTGTTTTTTGACTCTGAAAATCGCAAACTCTACCTCGTATCCAATCGTGGGGATGAGATCGATATTTCAGGTTTGTACCTGTTGGACCCGAACTCCGGGGAAATAGAATTCGTGGAAAAAGACCCTGGGAATAGGGTTGATTTTGGGGGATTAAAGGTATCGGAAAAAAAGAAGGCAATCCTATGTACTGCCTACACCTATGACCGCACCCGCCGGCATTTTAAAGACCGGGATTTTGAGGCTCTATACAAAAAAGTAAAGTCAGAAGCTGGAGACAAAGAAGTGAGTTTCTTTAGCCCCACAAAGGAGGAAGACCTGTGGTTGGTGCAGCTGAGTTCAGACCGGCAGCCCGGCGAGGTATTTCTCTGCGATGCCGGCAGTGGAGAACTTATTTTTCAATACAGCCTGCGGCCCAAATTAAAAGAGGAACAGCTGTCCGGAGTACAACACATCACCTATCCCTCCTCCGATGGATTGGAAATACCTGCCTATCTGACTCTCCCGCAGGGTTTTGGAAAAGAAAACCTGCCACTGGTAGTCATGCCCCACGGAGGCCCCTGGGTGAGGGACTTTTGGGGATATGACGGCTACACGCAATTTTTGGCCAACAGAGGCTATGCTGTATTGCGACCGAATTTCAGAATAAGCACTGGTTTTGGAAAAAAATTCCTCAATGCGGGCAACCGCGAGTGGGGCGACAAAATGCAGGACGACCTCACATGGGGCGTAAAATACCTGGTGGATAAAGGAATTGCAGACCCTTCACGAATCGGTATTTTCGGTGGTTCATACGGGGGATACGCAGCATTGGCAGGTCTCGCCTTTACCCCCGACCTTTACGCCTGCGGAGTGTCCTTTGTCGGTCCCTCCAATCTCATCACCCTGCTCAATTCCATTCCACCCTATTGGGAAGCGGGAAGAAAGATGTTTCACCTGAGAATGGGTGACCCTACCACAGAGGAAGGTAAGGCCCAATTGGAAAGACAATCTCCACTACATTCGGCCCATAAAATTAAAGCCCCACTTATGGTGGTTCAGGGACAAAACGATCCCCGGGTAAAAAAAGCCGAGTCGGACCAAATTGTAATTGCCTTGCGCGACAGGGGATTTCCTGTAACTTATCTAAACGCGGAGGACGAGGGCCACGGCTTTGCGCGACCTGAAAATCGCATGGCTTTTATCGCTGTGCTGGAAGAATTTTTAGCAAAATACCTGAAAGCCAGATACCAGGAAGAACGCTCCGGTCCTCTTGATGAGAAAATCAAGCAAATGACCGTGGATATCAAAAAACTGGAGCTGTAGTTAATTGCCCGTACGCAATTTCTTTAATCCATTTCCGAGGCAAGTTGGAAACCTATATAAATTCCAAACAAGCCCCCTACAAGGGAGAAAAATAAGAAGTACAGCAGGTAGTATAACAATCCTAAACCAATCGCTTTCCAGCGGGATAACTGATAGAATTGACCGGAGGCAAATATCCAATAAAAAACAGTTATTATCATGGTCAGGAATTGGATAACATCCGGTGAAATTCCTACATTCCAAAGAAAAGCCAACAGAGTAGAAATTAGAATAATATGTCCAAAGGAGTACAGCCCAAACCAAATATGGCTCTTAAAACCAGCTTTCCGACCTCTGTAAATTAACCATATCAAGGCGAGAGAAAAGGGAAGGATCACCAGTTTCTGCCCTATTTCTGACATTATAAAAGTGAGAAAACCTCCAAATTGCTCCACTATTCTGCTCACCTGGTCTTCTTCCAGGCTTTCGTCTCCACCAAAAGCCTCTGAAATCCGAGCCATCTGGACCTCAAAAACCCGGTCTAAAAAACCGGTTAGGGAGAGTACAAAAAATTGAATTGTGAGCAGAGCGAAAAAGTAGATTACTGGTGATAAAAACCGGTTTTCTCCTTTGAGGTGATTCGATATAACAATACCCGGTCGAAAAGTCAAGCCCTTCAAAGTGTTGAGCACCTTGTTGCCTTCCAGACCCGTAAACTCTTCGGCCAATTCCCGAAACTCCCCCGATGACTTTTTCTCTTCCATTGAACTCCTGATTCCTTTAAAAACAAATATAGCATTTATATGGAACTGAGAATAAGAGTTCGCTGCAAGAGGTTTGCTTGATTGGGTAAAAGGGTATCACCCTACTAAAATTATCAATGAGTCCACTCCGAAAACCCTTTTGTGCATGAAAATGAGCAAAAAATTCAAGATCGAGGAAGAAGTGAAAACATTCCGGAGGCGTAGCCATAGCTACGTTGAGGAAAGATTTTTTAAGCTGACGAAGATATTGGATTTTGCAGCCATTTGTAATAAAAAGAGGTTTTCGGAGTGGACTCATCAATATTATTTTGCCGGTCACAATAGTCAAATCCTTAATTCCTAAATTCACATCATACAGTCGAAGATTAGGTTGTAGGTCAGTGAAAAAGACGGGCTGCCACATATGACAGCCCGAATTAATGCTGATTTAAAATATCCCCGGGGTCAACCAGAGACTTAGATTAAAACTAAAGCGCTTCAAAAGCGAACTGAGGTGTAAATATTATAGCTTCTTCCAGGCGCATAAACAGGGCGATTATCAGCAGCCCTGATTGGCCGGCTCAAATGTTCGTAATAGGATTCATCCAATAGGTTGCTCACACCCAAACCAATAAAAAACGCCGGACTCAATTGATAGTTAAGATTAAAGTCGAGTACAGTGAAAGAGGGTGTCTCTAATTCACCAAATTCCTTTGATATGCGATCCTGTTTGAAAGTGTGACGCACGGAAACAGCGGGCCTTAACTTATTATCAAGCAACCTGCCTTGGAGTCTGTATTGGAGATCAAGCGGAGGAATCTCTGCCAGAGGCTCATTCAAATCAAGATCCCTGGCCCGGGTATAGGATAGACCAAAAATTTGAGAAAGATGATTGCTCAATTGGTGCTCCCATTGGAGTTCGAAACCGATTTTGAATGCCCTGTCCACATTTATGAATTGACGTACACCGGGTGCCATTGGTAATTGAGGATCAATATCATCCCGGACTCTGGCTGATATAACATCCTGCATATAAGCCGCAAAAAGATCGAGCTGTAAATCGTGACCTGGACGGCCATAATTTAAATTGAGGTCGAGCTGATTGATTTTTTCAGGCTTCAAATTGGGGTTGCCAAAGAGTTCAAAGGGATCGTTACCAACGGGCAGGAAGTGAATGTATCGCTCCGTAAGACTTCCACTTCGCTGAGCGCGGCCCAGCCAAATACCAGTTGAAAATTGGGAAGTCCAGTATTTTCTCACACCTGTGCTAAACGAAGGATTGAAATGTCTTTGATCAGTTTCTTCGTAAAACTGAGAAAACTCCTCATTCTGCTCATCCATCCCGGCATCATTCAGCTCCAATCTGGTAGATAAGATAAATCTTAGTTCTCCGAAGGACCGTTGATACTCACCAAATAAAGCATATTTGGTAATATTTGCATCCTGCCATGCCGGGTCCGTAAAAACTTTGCCTTCATTTGGTCCCATCAAAAATTCCCGCTCACGGCTTCCCGAAGCTGCTTCCCTTCTGATATCAACCCCTGTCCACAAAGAGCCTTCTTTAAATCGCCATTCTGCTTCTGAGCGACCACCAAGAACAACAGTCTCTGCAGGGGTAGAGGCATTTACCATTCGAGGTTCCAGTGGTTTTTCCAGATTGTCCATGAGGTGATCTACATAACTTACAAAAACCGAGGTATTTAATGACCGCAAGTAACCTTCAATGAAGTTCATTCGATGAGTCGTATTAACAAGCCAGGTGTCATCTCTGCGGAGATCCATACCCAAAGCGGGAAAATCTACATCCCTCGCGGCATTTCTAGTTGCCGACAAACTTAAATACTGGCGGTCATCCAGCCTGTAATGTACAATTGCACCCAGGCTCACTCTTTCAAAGTTACCGGCTACTGCGACTCCATCACCATCCTTGTAGTCATTTCCACGAGAAAGTGCACCAAATAAACTTATATCGAAGTTCTCTGAACTCAAACCGATGCGGGATTCCGTTCTGAAGACGTCACCATTGGAATCGTAACCGGCTGCTGCCCTACCTCCAATACGAAAGCTTTCAGAAAAATCTGGAGCAGGGGTGGTGAAATTAATAGTTGCACCGAATGAAGACCCATACCGAAGAGCATGTGGCCCTTTTAAAATTTCCATGCGCTCCATCATGTTGGGGGAAATTTGACTGGTGGGAGGATCCATGCGATTTGGGCATGCTGCGAGACAGGATTGCACTCCGTCAATCACAATATTCAATTGATCATTTTTGAATCCCCTGAAAACCGGATCCAATCCAAATGCCCCACTTTTCCTAATCGAGCTAAAACCTACTGAACGGTCCAGTATATCCCCTCCGTCGTGATTGAGTTTGTCCACCACATTCATCTCATGTGAAGTTTGAGAATAAATTGGTGAATGGATCGATACAACCGTTACCGGAAGTAGCTCATAAGGGCGGCTGCGAAGTTCCCATTTTCCGGCATTCAAGGCGGATAAAACTTGCTCGTTGTTCAAGTGGATTTGACCGTAGCGAAGATGGGAGAGCAAAAGTGTCTCACCATCGGATAAGGTGATCTCAACCAATCCATCCGATCCGCTTATACCCGATTCATCTCCATAAGTAAAATAAACACCTGGAACAGGATCCCCACTACTATCGTCAGTGAGTACAAATGATTGTGAAAACATGGAAGAGCTGTTGAAAACCGCAGCAAAAACAAGCAAAATTATTATTGAGTTTTTCATATTATAATTTTTGTCCACTCTGGTCTGCGAGTGGTATGTATTGTAAATTTAAGTCAGAACAAATGAAGTCCGAATTACTTTTCGTTGATTCATCGATAATGTGCCATCTAAAGGGCCTTATCTGCATCTAGGCATACTGGTCGAACATTGAAGTTTCAACAGTCAATTCCGACCTCAAATGGCCACCTTTGGTGTCATGTCGATTCGACAGCTTCAATTGTACCGAATAATTATTTTTCAACCTGGAAAAACGCAGTTTAGCCGAAGCTAAGTGGTCCTTTCCGACATTTAAAATGATGAAAAAATATGACAGAATTAGCATCTGTAATTC
The DNA here is from genome assembly GCA_007695035.1 of Saprospirales bacterium. Classification (GTDB taxonomy): domain Bacteria; phylum Bacteroidota; class Bacteroidia; order Chitinophagales; family Saprospiraceae; genus PWJY01. The sequence continues at coordinate 52,609 of REEO01000026.1, forward strand.
TAAAGATATTGGCGATTTAATAGGCAGTCAAGCTCGAGTTTGTAATTCGTTTCAATCAGTTTACACCGGTTGATTTAAGTAAAATAGGCCGTAATACCCCCGGCCGTATAAAAGTACCGAAGCGGAGACCTTACCACAACTGTATGATCCCAAACTCGTATATGCCTGCTAAAATCCACGCCAACGTAGATCACCCCCGGGGAGGAATGAATATTTCATCGACCCACTCATCCGTTTGAATTCTTTTATAAACAGCATTGAGGGTTGTATTCAAAGCCGGGGGTTCAATTGTCGGGAAGCTTAAAAATTCTAGGAATAAATTGACTACTCTTTCTTTAACAGTAAAAGGAGCTTTCTCATCTCCGGCTGTATCTTTTGCATCCTGCAATTGCTGATTGATAAAGCATCGCCCCTTACACATGTTTTCCGACATGTCCCTCTGAGTGCACAACTCATTGGCATAGTAATCCTGCATCAAGTTGTAGGATAGAGGAATCAGCACCATACACAACGGTTGAAACAGAATGCAAAGAATAAAGAAAGTGACCGTGAATCGAGCCATATTCCCGAACTTTATTAATAGACGCAAATATAGGACGTTTTTATCTTTTATTCAAAAACATCAACGAATAAAACTACTTTTTGACCCAGACATGATTCCTATGGTACTTGAAAGGTATGTTTCCAAAGACTGAACATGCAGCTTCGAAGCTTTGGACAATAAATTGGTCAGGTGTAGGAGATATCAAGACAGTTTAAATGATTTTGGGGTAATGGTGTTCTGACCAGGGATTTTCTCCTTTTCGACCAAAATACCATTGTTGTAAACCAATGATTTGACAACAGCGATTGTCTTTCAAGCATTGCTATTAACAAAATCATCCCGGATTATTGCAATTTTTCATTGAAAATTTCATAACTTTACACTCCGTGCGCTCAGAAAGGAGTAGATGAAATGTGATTTTGGAAAATATCAATTGAATAAATATAGGAGAATTAACATAAAAAATAATTCGGAGAAATAAGCCAGCTTATATTTTTAATATTATTGAATATCAATCATTTACAAACCAAAATTATACAGTTATGAAACCAATTTCAGTACTCAAAAGCAGCATTTTTTGCACCTTTTTTGCCTTTTTTTTGGCAGGAAACACAACCGGGCTGATTGCCCAGGAGTGGTCATCCGATGATGTAGCGGACTTTGTTATTTATGTAGAAAGGACCGAAACGCAAATAGTCATGGAATGTGCCCGCGGTTGTTTGTGGAGCCGGGTTTCATTTCCAGCCTATAAATACAAGCCAATAGCTATCAACCAGTGGGGCATGAAAGAATGGGATGACGATGCAGAAGAGCAGGGGTTTACTGTTGAAAAGCCCGAAGGCAAGATTGAAGCGGACAAGATCCTGATAGAAAAAATTGAGGAAGTGGAGGAATTCTTGTTCAAACTCACACCTAAACCGATGGGTATTTCACTGGAAGGAGAGAAAGGTACCCAATGGACAGGGACGGAATTCAGCCTGGGTTTACACGACCGCTGGAAAATAGACAACAGAGGTGTAGGTTTGCAATAAACTGCGCCACTTTGTCAATCAATTTTCGGAACCAAAGTCCACCAAGCGCGCTATCGGCTGGAGGGTCTGAGTTTATTATTGAATCCCGGCCAGGTATTTCTCCTGAAATGGTGCGCACAAACCATCTGCTGTGCGTTTAGTTTTCCAGTGCCATAGAATTTTCGCAACAAAATAAATAATGACAGAAGATCGCAGAGCATTGTCGGCCGGCCTTGACCAGGTTGAAAAATACGGTGCAAGTAGCAAAATCGGCAGGTTTATAAAAAAACCAATGCACTATTCGTTGGTCATTTTACATAGGAAGATTCAGTACAAATTTTTAGGAAGAGAGAAACAGGTGAAGTGCAAAACCTTCTTCAATGAAGAAATGCACCTCTCTCTCCCTTCCTCCACAGATATTTTCCTGAGTGGAGGTAAAACCCATGATTCAGAGGTGAGACTGGCACGATATTTCATCTCTGAGGTCAAAGCAGGAGAGGTGTTTTTTGACATTGGAGCACACTGTGGGTACTTTTCCCTGCTTGCCTCCCGGTTAGTTGGTGAAGAGGGCAGTATTGTGGCATTTGAAGCCTCTCCAAAAACCCATCAAATGCTCTGCCAAAACCTCAGTCAAAGAAGCAATGCAGAAATTCATCACCGCGCTGTTTCGGATACCAATGGTACTGTAAAATTCTACGAGTTTCCCAATCTCTACTCGGAATACAACGCAATTGATGCCGAACAATATAAAGACCAGAACTGGTTCAAAAAACACCGGCCGGTTGAAGCCAATGTGCAGGCCGTAACCCTGGATTTCTTTGTCCGGTCACATTCTATTATTCCAACAACCATCAAAATAGATGTGGAAGGCGCAGAGTACAAAGTCCTTTCGGGAAGCAAAAATGTGCTGGCCAAACACAGTCCAACCATCGCCATGGAATACCTCAGCCCCAGGCGAAACAACCAAAACCATGTGCTGGCCAATAATTTACTATTAGACCTGGGGTACAGCGCCCACATCATCGATAGCAAAGGCCTTTTACAAAAGACCCGTGATTTGGATGAACACATGCGAACTTCAGGCCTTGAATCAGACAACGCCGTCTTTAAACCCGCATAAATCCTCAGTTAATAGCTACTCGCAGATCATATAAGTGGCTCAATGGCATCCGGAATATCTACTAAACCAGCTTTGCGGAAGCCAGGGTGATGTTGGTGGCTTTCAAGGCTTGAGAAACCGGGCAATTTTCCTTGGCCCCGGTGGCAAACTCCAGGAATTTATCGGCTTCCAGTTTGGGAACCTGACCACGGGTGGCAAGTGCGATTTCCGTAATTCCGAAACCCCCTTCCACCTTGTCCAGTGTAACAGTCGCTTCTGTTTGAATCGATTCGGGATTGAAACCGGCCTGATGCAGTTCGTGAGCCAGTGCCATAGAAAAACAACTTGCGCAGGCAGCCCCAATGAGTTCCTCAGGGCTGGATTGGCTTTTGTCATTCTCAAATCTACTTGGAAAACCATATTGTCCGGTTAAACCATTGGTCTTTAATTCATACTTCCCCTTTCCCTGAGCCAGATTGCCATTCCAAACGGCATTTGCATAATGTTTACTCATGATTACCTTATTTTTTGTCAATTGATGATTGAAAACAGTATGTATTCATAATGAAATTCAGGCTGCATTGTTTGGTGATTGACAAGCTTGAAAGGGATTAACCTGCCAGCTCAGTGGCACTTCTTCACCTGACAATTCTCCCCTTACATACAATAAAGCCCATCAATTAAACAAAGGGAAATACTTATGCCTGTTCTCATAAATAATCCACAGTAGAATCACCCAAATAACCACAGCTATGTGGAGCCCTTCCGGGGCCGAAAATATATGGGTCAGCAAAACTCCCACCATTACAGGAAAAACCACCAGAGCACCCAAAGCTCTGGTCCTGGGAAATAGCAACAGTATGCCGCCTGCAATTTCAGCCAGGCCGACCAGCGGGAAAAGCCATGTAACCTGACTCAGTGATTCAAAATCCTCTATGAGTTGAGGATTCAAATCCTCCGGAGTTGGCATGTACTGAAAAAACTTATCCAATCCGCCATTTATAAGAAGCAAACCAAATATTACAGACAATACATTCAATATAATTCTCTTCAAAGTTATATATTTTTACAGCGATTCTAATAATTGTTCCAGCTGGTTCAGGCCCTGTGTAAATCCCTCTTGAAAACCCATTTGGATCAATTTTTCCAAATCCTCCAGCTTCTTCAGTCGGCAGTTAACTTCAACAGTGGTCCTACCATCTGCCTCACTAAATTCCTTTGTCCAATCCGTCTGAGGCAAAGCGTGATTGATGGTGCCCTTCTCGTCACTAAAGGAATCCAGGGCCGAAAAACGCCTCTCTCGCACAATGTCCAAATAGTCAATCCTACTCCAATGCTTTTCACCCTCAGGACTGACCATCGCATAGAGCCACATCCCAGCTTCCCGGAAATCCATTACTTTGGTCTCAGCCCGCCAGGGACTCGGTGCCCACCATTGGTCGAGCAGTTCAGCGGTGGTCCAGGCTTTCCATACAAGGCCCAAATCTGCATTGAATTCACGGGTGACGTGAATGGTTTTCCGGGCTTTATCCACGGAAAAGTCAAAAAATAGATTTTTCTTCATCATTACTTATTTTTAAGATTATCCAATACATTGTCCAATTGATCAAAGCGAGTCTCCCAAACCTGCCTTACCTGCGCCACCCATTCGTCAATTTCATTCACCTTCTCAATTTCAAGCCCGTAATAAATTTCCCTGCCTTTTGGCTCCGCTTTGACTACATCGCACTCCTGCAATACCCGCAAGTGCTTTGAAATGGCCTGTCGCGAAGTATCAAAATGCGAGGCCAGTCCATTGGGTGTCATGGCCTGTACAGCTATCAGCATAATTATCGCCCTACGGGTGGGATCTGCTATCGCTTGAAAAATATCTCTTCTCATGTGGCATATTTTATTTTAGCAACTATTTGGTTGCAAATATATGCGCAACCTTTTGGTTTCACAAAATTTCTAGAAAAAATTTTGGCCATTCCTTCGTACTCTTAGAAATAGGCCGCAAAATGGGGCTTTCAGGTTTGAAAAACTGAATAAAGTCTGGAAGGCTGAACACACTTACACAATGATATTCCGGGAATTTTACTATTTTTGGAACCGTAAGAGAGGATATTCCAAATCCCCATTGGGATAGCGAAACCGTCAAGTAATAAAATTTTGGCCAATGGCAAATCGCCTGATCTCTTTGTGTATTCTGACCTTTCTACTGGCGGCAATTCCGGCCAACTTCTCTCATGCCACTCCTAAAATCATCGATAGCCTGAACGCCACTCTGCCCTACCTGGCGAGTGACACTCACAAGGTTTGGGTTCTTCGGGATATTGCTTATTACTATCAGTCGGAAAACCCGGATTCGGCCCTCCATTTTGCCCGACGCGGAAACACCCTGGCAAGAAATCTCAACTTTTATCCTGGCAGGATATGGAATCTTTACCAGGAGGGTCTCGCTTACGAACTACTCAACCAGGTAGATACAGCCGTGAAGATTTATCACAGGGCTTTGGAATTGACCAGAGAGAGCCATGATGACCAAAGCAGGGCAAAATTGTACAATGTTCTGGGGGTTGCCCACTACTTCGACGGCGACTATACGGAAGCCATTCATTACTACAGTATGGGGTTTTTGCTGGCCGACTCAATTTCTTACGAGGAGGGCAAAGCACATGCACTGAACAACCTCGGGGTGATTTACAGGAAACAAAGGCGGTTTGACAAAGCACTGGAAACCTACAAGAGGTCGCTGGATCTCAAAATGTCCGAACGGGACACAGCCGGTATGATTATCAGTTATTACAATATCGGACTCTCGCATTCCTACCTAAACGACTATGAAAAAAGCCTGGAATACTTCAAGATTGCCAATGAAATGGCGAGGGCAAACATTGACCTCGGTTGGGACAGATCCCATATTAAAATAGGGCTTGGAGTGGCCTATTTCAATCTTGGAGATTTTGAGGCCGCAAAAATTCAGCTTCGGGATGGCATCCGTGAGAGTTCTGTTAAAACAAGCTCTGAATACATTTCTGCAAGGGCCTATCTGGGAGCAATCTTGACAGCAGAGGGGGACTTTAAGGAAGGAATGCAACTGGTGGAAAATGCCTGGCAAATGGCTGCGCAATCGGGTCATCGGGTCTTATTGAGAGACGTTTTGAAGCAGCGAGCACTTTCTGCAGAAAGAGCTGGAAAGCCGGAAGTTGCCACCGAGAGTTGGAAATTGTTTACCGAATTAAACGAAGAAATCAATTCGGAAGCCCAAAATTGGGCAATGGAAGAGATGAAAGCTAAATTTGAGCTCCGCGACAAGGAAATTACCATCGCCCTCCAAAACCTGAAATTGGAACGCGAAAAAGCGAGAATAAACAGATATATGATTTCGGGCCTCTCCCTGCTTTTGCTCTTTGCCCTCAGTGTGGTTTTTCTCTATTCGTTTTGGAGAAAAAGGGAGCAATTAAAATTGGCAGTACATCAAAAGGAAGAGGCGTTATCAAGAAACGAGTTGTTGCTGCGCGAAATGCACCACCGCACCAAAAACAACCTCCAACTTTTGGACAGCCTCTTGAGTTTACAGGCGCGAAAAACGGGAAATAAAAGTGTCAAAGAAGCCATTCAGGCGAGTAAAGAAAGTGTAGGGGCAATTGGTTTATTGCATCACCGACTTTACGAAACCGACAATTATAGCACAGTGGCAATGAAACCCTATCTCTCAGATTTGGCAAAGTACTTCTCAGAGGCTTTTGGATTAAAGGACCGCAATATTGTCCTCAGATGGGAGTGCGATGACCTGCAACTGGAGACAGACCGATCCATTCCACTGGGACTCATCATTAATGAATTGGTCACAAACTCCATAAAACACGCATTTGTTGCATCGGAGGAGGGTGCGGTGGAAATATCGCTCAAAAAAACTTCTGCACCGAGCTTGCTTTTGAGGGTAAGGGACAACGGAACCGGGAGAAAGGTGCAAAGCAATGAATCATCGGGAACGGGAACCGAGCTATTGAAAATTTTCAGTCACCGCTTTAACGCCCGAATAAAAATACAGGAAGTCAAACCCGGAATCCGCATTGAGTTTGAGATGCCATTAAACCAGGAATGACCATGAAAAGCCTTCGAATACTGGTAGTGGAAGACAATGCAGTAGTGGCAGCGGACATTGCAGCATGCTTGCAAGAGCTGGGGCACTGCCCCGTTGGCCCTGCCTACCAACTTCATCAGGCCAAAGAACTCATCAAGAGCAATGAGCTGCATATGGCCTTGCTCGACATTCACCTGCAGCAACCCATGGATGGCATTGAACTTGCAGAATGGATGTTCAACCACAAACCCGTGCCAGTGATTTTTCTCTCTGCATATTCGGATGACATCACGCTCACCAGGGCAAGAGCAGTGCATCCCGCCCAATTTTTAATCAAGCCCTTCGACAAGAAACAGCTTAAAATCGCTATTGAAATAGCGAAAACCAATTATTACTTTCCCGATTCCATGCAGCGCATTTCCAGACAACTGTACAAATTCACCCGACAACTAAATCAACCACTGAGCAAGAGTGAACTAAGTGTACTAAAACTACTAACTGAGGGCTACAGTAACCGCGAAATAGCAGAGAAACTCTATCTAAGCGAACACACCGTAAAGAGCCATTTGAAAAAAATATACTTGAAAACGGAGGTGAAAAGCCGCACCGATCTCCTCAGTACAATCAGTCAATTGTAAAAAATCACTCGAAAGAGGGATAAATCCACCGGGTCCCTGGCGGAATTTTGCAGCAGATAATTGATAAAAGCATGGACCTATGAAAAAGCTGCTGAAAATACTGTTGATCATTGTGGCGGGCTTAATCCTAACAGCGGGGCTTGGAGCCACCTATATCAGACTGGCTTTGCCAAATGTCGGGCCTCCCCCGGAAATAGAGGTTGACATAACTCCCGAGCGGGTCGAAAGAGGTAAATACCTCGCGTGGAATGTAATGCTTTGTGCAGAATGTCATGGCAAAAGGGACTTTTCCATCCTGACAGCCCCCACCTATCCGGGATCTGAATTTGCGGGAGGTGAAGTATTTGACCATTCGGTTGGCTTGCCAGGAGTCTTTGTCGCACCAAATATTACACCCTATGGAATTGGCGATTGGACGGATGGGGAACTATTTCGGCTTATTACCACAGGAGTAAAGCCAGATGGCAATCCGGTTTTCCCTATCATGCCCTACCACAATTACAGGAAACTGGACCCGGAGGACATAAAATCAGTCATTGCTTATCTGAGAACGCTAGAGCCCATAGAATTGGACCACCCTGCGAGTAAAGCGGATTTTCCGGTCAATTTTATTATGCGGACCTTGCCAAAACCTCCGGAATTAAAACCCGCACCGGACAGGAGCGATTTGATCGCATATGGAAAATACCTGTTTGATGCTGCAGTATGTGGAGATTGTCACACCAAATTGGAGGGAGGGCAATTTATAGACCCCATAGCCGGAGGTGGTCGCGAATTCACCCTTCCCGACGGGAGTCTGGTAAGAAGTCCGAATTTGACCCCACATCTCACAGGCCTTGGAAAGTTCTCCAGAGAGAGCTTCATCGCGAGATTTAAAATGTACGCAGACAGTTCCCTGGTATTGCCAATGGTAGAACCCGGTGATTTCCAAACCATCATGCCCTGGAAATTCTATGCAGGAATGACTGAGGAGGATCTCGGTGCAATCTATGAATACCTGAATTCATTGGAACCCTATGACCATGCGGTGGAAACTTTCGTTGCTTTCCAATAAAAAATAGCTTTTCAAATCAAATTACATTACAAAAATTACTTTAACATGGATTTTCAAAAGAATTTAATTCTAATCACCCTGCTCCTTTCAGGTGGAATGATATTGTTTTCCTCCTGCAGCGATGATGACGACGGGGGCATGTCTGAAGAGATGCAAATCAAACAAATGTTGGACGAAGTAAGAGCGCTCACAACCAACCTCAAGACACTGGAAGCAGCTGCAGAGGCAGGATGGGATACTGATTTATCGGGTTGTGTAGAACATCCGGAAGAAGGAGGGATGGGCCATCACTTTGCCAGAATGGAATACATTGACGGCAGGGTCAATCACCTGGAACCTCAGATTCTACTGTTTGAACCACACCAGGATGGAACCTTCGAGCTGGTAGGAGTTGAATACATCGTCCCTTTTGCTATTCATTCTGCCGAAAGCGATCCTCCAGAGTTGTTTTTTCATCCATTTCACCACAATCACCAGCAGGAAATTTGGGCACTGCATGTGTGGACTGAAAAAGAAAATCCCAGCGGCACTTTTTACGACTGGAATCCCGATGTGAGTTGCAATTGACTTAGAAAATGGCATGGGGAAAAAAGTATTTTCAGGCCCCAATTACCGGCGTCCCATTCGGGATAGCCGGTTTTTTTATGTCCACTCTTCCGATTTGCCCTCGAATGCAATCACTCTCGTATGCAACTTAAACAACTGATACCGATACACCTATGATAAGACAGGGGGTCTAACCTCCTCAATCCGTGAAAAATCTCTACTCTTTTTTTACAATTCAGACCACTTCATTCCAGTTTGTAGAAGAGAAAAAAACAGAAAAATGAAGCATTCATTTATTATCTGGTTGCTTACAATTGCCCTTACAATCATGATCACATCCTGCAGCTCTGACGATGACAGCGGTCCCGCAGGTGACGGGCCTTCGATTGAAATTGCAGCTCCGGCAGACAACAGTGACTTTCACCATGGAGATACAGTTTTCATAGAGGTTCACCTCGAGCACACAGAAGAAATTGGCAACTTCCACATTGAGATGATCGACCAAAATACTGAACAAAAGGTGATTGATCAAATGGATGCAACGCAGGAATCTGCGCTCACTATAGCGGGCGATTGGGTAAATGAAGTGCCGACCCACACGGACTTTATTTTGCGTGTGACGGCCACGGACCCTATGGGACGGGAATCCATGGAGTCGGTTTCATTCCACTGCCACCCCGAGGGCGAGTAATACATTGAAGGTCCTGCCCCTGAGGACAGCGACCTGACATTCTCTCCATATTATGAAGTCTGTCGGTCTTTTCTGCTTTCCCGGGCTTTTGATGCACCTTTGTTATTGGTTGAAAAACAGAGGGTAACAACCGTATGTATATTGGTGGCTTTTCATCAAAAAATAATCAAGAATAGCCTTGAATGGGTAATTGTTGTTTAGGCTGAATAACCACCTTCAATTTTTTCCCTTGAAACCATCCATAGAGCGATAAACTCTTAAAAACCTGCCCACTACCACATCAAACCATCGTATGGGTAGCAGGCCTTTAAATATGGGCAATAAATAGACCGAAGCCGGCATTCTGACCACTATCTTATTTCGCTCAATTCCGCGAATCACTTTTTTCGCTGCCTGTTCGGGTTTAACAACCGGACTGATGGCGTGGGTTTTCACCCCTTTAAACATCTCCGTATCAATATAGGAGGGTGTCACGGTGGTGATTCTAAGTGGTGAGCCTGCTTTCTCCAATTCCAGCCTAACCGAATCCGACCAACCGATAACTGCCCATTTGCTCGCAGCGTAAACAGACATACGCGGATTACCGATCAGTCCGGCAGCAGAGGCGATATTTACAATGTGGCCTTCCCCCCGTTTTTGCATGGCGGGCATTACCAACAAAGTCAGGTGCATCAGAGCATTGGTATTGATTGCCATAGTGCGGTCAATATCCTGGTGCGTGTGCTCGCAAAATTCTCTGCCGGTGACAACCCCCGCATTATTTATCAAAATATCCACGTTTTCTGCACCAATGGCACCAATCCCCTCAACCAACTGTTCCTTTTTACTCACATCGACTCTGCGGGTCACAATTTTTTCTGAATGAGGCGAGGCGGACCTGAATTCGTCCATTTCTTTATCCAGGATATCCCAAAGATAGACCCGTTCAGCACCCCGATTGAGGACTTCCTTTACCATCAGCCTGCCGATTCCTCCGGCGCCTCCTGTGATTAAGATTTTCTTTCCAGCGATTTTTGTCATAGCTCATCTAACTTTAGTTCATCCAAACACCCCGGATTGATACCCAATACGTAGTTTTCAATAATCGCGATTTCCCGGGCAGTCTCTGCACCTTTGAAGCCTGAAATTTTCTCGTCAGTCATCAAAATTCCGGCATCTTTTGTCATCTTTTTCGAAAGGGGTACAAAGGACCAGTGCCATTTTTCTTCGCTGTAGCCCGTTGGTCTTTCAGGGCCTTTTTCGGTATATGGTTGACAAAAGCCGAACCGGCCCGCATTTTCCAGCAACCAGTTGTAGAGCTCGAGTCCCTCTCCCGTTTCAAACCAACTGTTGTCAAAGGAATTCAGGTCAACTTCTGTGCCCCAGTGATGTCGCGATGTACCGGGCATGGCACTGAACAATAGAATGTTTTTTGCACGGTCCACCGGATCGGGATAGGTTTTTTTAGCATTGACCCCGGCAGACAACCGGCTTCCTTCCCACTTTTCTTCCCATATTCGCTTTTGATCCTGAAAGTTTCGGGTAGCCGAACGAATGATCAACTCAATTCCAACTTCTTCAGCTTCCTTACGCATGCGGGAGTATGCCTTCAAAGCCTCCTGGTGCAAAACCATTCCTTCCCTGGAAGCCCACTCTGGTTTAATTTCTTCAAAATCAGGATGGGTGGACGGATCAAATTTGCCGGTGAGAAATTCCAGATTCCATTTCACATTCCCAACATCATCTACCACCGTATCTATTTCTATCGTGCCGGTTTCATACCTCTGATCGATGGCCATTTCTTTTTCCGCATCGGGTCCTGTACCACAGCCGGGAAAAATCAATACCGGGAGAGTCACTGCAATCAAAGCACTTTGAGTAAAAATCCGGGTCATTTTAAAAGTTTTTTTGGCGATGTATAGTCTTTGCACTCCACAGTAGGCCGGGCCGTTAATTGGTCAAAATTACGGCTTTTTTGACACTGTGAGATTGCTCATATCAGGAAGGAAGACTGAATTTGCGAGTTTAATGCGCCTCCCAAATGATATTTTTTTCGGAAAAATGGTGCGAAAGGCAGGTAGAAAGATACCCGGCCAAGTTGTTGGGTAAGTCAGAAAACAAAAACGCCCAACTCGTTAAGAATCAGGCGTTTAAAATTGTTATTTGAGGTCGGGAGCGGATTCGAACCGCCGTACAAGGTTTTGCAGACCTCTGCCTAACCGCTCGGCCACCCGACCTTTATAAATTCAGAACTGCAAATATACAACCTTTGATTCATTACGACACAAATTGTGTCAAATTGTTTTAAATCTTGTAAAAGTCTGAGCCAATCTCTGTAACTCAATCAGCCTCCAATATAAAAACTGGGGTCTGGGGCGGGTCTGAGTTTGTAAAATCCATGATGACGCCGGGATTCCCCGACTTTTCAATAATGCCAATTTTTCCGTCCGGTTTTTCGTGCTGAGCGAGCACCCACTGGTGGATATTCCAGGGTTCATAAACCTCGAAGGGCACGTATTTTTCGCCCTCTTTGGCCCAATTGGCGCTCAACAACAATCTAAGGATACTCACATGCCGGTTATTAATGCCCATACCGCCGATGAGTCGCTCCGGCACTTTTACAAATTCAATCCATTCTGACCGCCATGGGCTGAAATCAATTTCCGCCACCTTTAGAAAACTGATGGCAAACTTCGCACATCCTGCACCCAGGCCTTCGCGAGGCCTGTTCAAGCCGTTGTAAATACTGCAAAATCCGGACTCCCGGTAATTTTCGTAGTAATACACTAGCCGCTCAAATACCTCTTCTGAAACCTCAAAAGACAGAAAGCTCATAGCCTCCGCTTCCATCAATGCATCCACCGAAGTTCTCACCTCCTCTGTATTCTGCAGTCTTCCCTCAATATCGGCAAATAAAATACCCATGCCATAACCCTCTCTGAAGGTTTTGCTGAAAGCTGAATTCCGGTGGTCTCTGGTCATCCCGGTGAGAATATCCACCCCCGATTCGCTGCAGTGAAGCCCGACGTAAATATGACCCAGTGGGTAGTCAACCGGTCCCGGACTGTTCGCAAACTGATTGACGAGGCTTGTACGCATCAGTTTTGAGGGGCTTTCCCAGTTTATTTCAACCGGGGAGGGCACAATGTACAGACTGAGTTCCTGTCCCTTTGCAGTCTGGCCGAAAAAGATGAAGAAAGAGAAACTCAATAAAAGTGTCTTCAGCATTGCAGTGATTTACATTCCAAATTATCAAGACGCATAACGCTTTTTACCCACTGCCGGGTTTAAAAACAGGAGCTTAAATGCGAAAAACAACCATTTACAGAACAGTTTGGATTCCAACATCAGCCCCCGGTTCCAAACTTTTTTCCCGAATTATCCTTTTATTCCATGAGGAAACTAGCAAAGTTATTAGTTCAAAAATTACCACCTAACAGAAAGCTGTTAAGCTCTTTCCCTCAAGTAGAAAAAAAAATTGAAAGATGCCCGGCTGAAAATAACAGATTGGGCCAACCTTTAATCACAGTAATACTATGAAAGCAAGAATTATTCTCACTACTGCAGCCATCACATTTTTCACAGTAGAACTGCTAGCACAAGCAGCGCGCAACCTACCCAGAGATACCGGACCAATACAGTGGACCACGGGAAACATTATCATATTCATCATCGTCCCCATATTCCTCATCATATTCCTGTATTTCTATGTCAAACAACTGACCCGGAACAAACTAAAGGAGCGGGAAGAGGAAAAGGAGGAAGAAAATAAGGATGCAAGTGAGTAAGACTAACGACAAACTCTTCCATATCACAAGCCGGACTGTGAGATAGTAATATTTTGAAAACACGGCGGTGGGCCGAATCAGCGATTAATGTAGTAGATAAAATCAGTTCGGGGAGGATCGGTGAGACCGACCTGTCTTCCAATGGTGATGAGTTGGCCCCGGTGATAGGTTGCGTGATTAAAGACATGCAAGGCGATTCGATCTACACCCACAGCGTTTCCGTTTCTACCTAATATTCGCTCACCCTCTATATCCCCGGCGGTCATATTCACTACAAATTCTTCAAAGTCCTTTGAACCTTTGATAAAACCCTCCATTAATTCTCCCGGGCTGCCTTTGAAATCCACTCCGGGAGGTGTTCCCCAGGGCTCCTCGCGCAGGGTATTCAACCAGCCAAATTCAGCATTCCAGAGATGAAGTAAGGTTTTTTCCAGAGAGGGAAAACTGGATTCGACTTCCCGGTAAAACTGCTCTTCTGAAGCACCGGAAATCCATACCACCAAACGCTCATTGGCCCAGCGATTATAGGATGCATAAGTTTTCAAGAGGTTGTCATGTCCATGGTTTTCCATCACTTCCGGTTTTAATTCTGAGGCAGTAACTTCCCGCTGGGAGTATACAAACCCCAGTGCAAACGCGAAAATTCCTCCAATCAGATAGGTAAAAAAGGTTTTCATTGGCAAAAATTTCATTCGTGAACTTAATTGTCCTCCTGCTACGATCTGGCCATAGTTCTTATCGCAATACTAAAGGATAAGCACAGGTCGCCGCAGCAGGATCAAACAAGCTGGAAACCACAAATATAGGCTTCGGGTTCAATATTAAAGGGTCAAAAATTATAACACAGAGGGTGAAGCTACCAGTTTTATGCGATGTATTCTCTGATAAATGGATTATTGGCCCGCTCGTAACCAATGGTAGTTTCCGGTCCGTGCCCTGAATATACCACCACATCATCGGGCAAAGTGAGGAATTTCTCCTTGAGGGTGGTCATGAGTGTTTGAAAATCGCCCCCGGGCAAATCGGTCCTTCCAATGCCCTCCTTAAAGAGTACATCGCCGCCGATTATATACTTTCCGCGCTCGGAGTAAAAAGAAACGCTGCCCGGTGAGTGACCCGGGGTAAAAATCACCCGCAACTCCTCCTCACCGAAATTAATGAGCTGCCCATCTTCCAGCCATGCGCTTGGTTCGATTGTGGCCTCCAGCGGAATTCCATAAGCCTGCCCAATTTGCGGTGCAGCTTTTAGGACAGGCGCCTCTTCTCTGTGAATTTCCAATTCCAATCCAAACTCTTCGCTCACGAGCGCATTGGCGAAAATATGGTCCAGATGACAATGGGTATTCAGCAACCGGACCACTTTTAGATTTTTTTGCTTTAAAAAATCCAGGAACGCCCTCTTTTCACTTTCTGAATAAGCTCCGGGATCAACAACAATGCATTCGCCCTCCGATTCTACCACCGCGGTGTTCTGCTGGAAGGGATTGTAGGTAAGCATGTGAATTTTGGCCATATCTGAATTTGTTTGACGCAAAGGTATTGAAATGTAAACGGATGCTGGGAAATAAATTCCCTGTTCGTTTCCGGCGGCTGGGTGGAATAAAATTCCTATCTTTGGCAAGGTAACCGGATGGCAGCCGGGTATTTTTAGATAATCAAAGCTAACCTTTTCAAACCCGGAGGAAAAATATTTGTTTAAAAGACAATACTACATCACGGCATGAAAGACTACAACATAGACCATTACAGACCCGGCGACCTGGTTGAGATTATCGAATTGTTTAAAACCACCGTCAGGGAAGTCAACAAGCGGGACTACACTCCGGAGCAAATAATGGCCTGGGCCCCGGACGAAGTTGATCAAAAATTTTGGGCGCGAAGATTGAATCGCTATACCACTCTCGTGGCCCGAACCGATGGTGGCATTGTCGGTTTTGGAGTCCTATCTCCCACCGCCAACATTGAGATGCTCTATGTCCACAAAGACCATCAGTTAGAAAAAACCGGCACAGACATCTTAAGCGAACTGGAAAAAAAGGCCCGGGAGAAAGGCATGAAAAGACTCACCACTCAGGCGAGCATTACCGCTAGTTCCTTTTTTGAGAAAATGGGTTTCAAAACCATTGCCAAACAAAAACAGCTGTTGCGCGGAGTCTCCCTGGAGGGCTATTCGATGGTCAAAATCCTGGAGGAATAATGTGTTCGGAAAGGGCTGAGGGGAAAACCCTTTTCAGCGAGAGCCAAAACTTCCTCATGGCTTTTCCACTGCTAGTCATCGCCATGCTGTTTCTCAATTTGTTGTTTTTGTACGGCATCGTTCAGCAGGAAATTTTTGAGAGGCCTTTTGGAGATCAGCCCATGAGTACCACCGGTCTATTCCTGCTCTTTGGATTCACCTTTATCATCACTGCATTTTTATACAGTCTCCGCCTGGAGATGCATTTGGAAAAAGACCGCATTCGAGTACGCTTTTTCCCGGTTCACAGGAGCTTTTATGAATTCACGGTTCAACAGGTCGAGCAATGTTCCGTCAGAAAGTACAAGCCCATGAGAGAATTTGGAGGCTGGGGCTTGCGGAAAAATTTGAGAACCAGCGCAAAAGCCTGGACGGTAAGTGGCAATTCAGGTTTAGAACTCGTTTTCTCAAAAGGGAACAAACTGTTAATTGGAACCAAAAAGCCAATTTCCCTCAAAAAAGCAATGGAGCAAAGTAATTTCCCCTTGCAAAAGGAGTCCGAAAATGAACAGTGACCATATCAGACGGTTCTATTAATTAAAGCATTTTCTTTCCGGATATAGCTTTTCGGCCATGTGGAATGCGTGTATATTAGAACAATCGAGACAGCATGATGAATATCGCTAAAAGAGTAGAAAATTCAAGCTGGTACCGAAAAGTGGATTCGGTCATCAGGACGTGGATGAGGAAATTTGGACTCAAAGCCCTGAGAATTAGCATCGGAATTGTCTTTTTTTGGTTTGGAATTCTAAAGTTTTTTCCCGGAATGAGTCCTGCTTACGAACTGGCAGTAAACACGATTTCGGTGACGACCTTTGGGTATATACCCGATAGCACTATCATTATCGGACTGGCTATTTGGGAAGTAGCTATTGGCATCGGCCTTTTGACGGGAAAATTGATGCGACTGACACTGTTGCTCTTGTTTTTACAGATGCCCGGGACTTTCCTGCCTGTATTTATTTTCCCAGAACTCGTTTTTAATTCCATTCCCTTTGTCCCCACCATTGAGGGACAGTACATCTTTAAAAATCTAGTGCTAATAAGTGCAGCGATCGTACTGGGTGGATTTCTGGAGAAACACCCTACGGGAGGAGTAAAGCAAATCGAATAGAAGAGGGCAGGCGATTGTTGCTTTTTAACTGAGGTTGAATGGATTTAACATGCATTTCGAGAGTTATGTAACTTTTCAATCGAATTGTGAAAAAAGACCGACCAGCAGCAAATTGACAAAGCCTCATTGAATCTATCAATTTCCCAAACTTTACTATCTTTGACAATCACACAAAACTTAATCAACTATGCAAGTAAAAGACTTATTCAAAACCAACGACTACAAGGCATTTTTCATAGTCCGGCTCATACTGGGTTACGTATTTCTGGTGGCGGGTATTCAAAAGTTCATTTTCCCGGAAACTATGGGACCGGGTCGATTTGAGGACATGGGTTATGGTTCGCCGGAATTTACCGCATACTTCGTAGGTTTCTTTGAGGTTTTATGTGGACTGTTGATGCTCCTGGGACTCGCCACCCGTTTTGCCGCGATTCCGATCATAATCATCATGCTTGTCGCCATTGCAACGACCAAGATTCCGGACCTGATGGATGGAGATTTTTGGAGATTTGCTCACCGTGTGAGACTGGACCTCAGTATGTTATTGACTGCGACCTTTGTGCTGATAAGCGGTGCGGACCGATTTTCACTGGACCACAAATTGTTTAACAAGCCCGATGAACAATAGCGACCATCCACAAAAATATATTGACTGAAATCCTCAAAAAGGACGGAAAAATATCCCTTTAACCCTTGCTATTCAACCAGAAACGGCGGATTTAAAAAAATTTTGTATCTTTGCATCCCTGTTTTTGGGGGATATTTGTTTTAATCAGTATGAAGGAATTATGAGCAAGAAAAAAATTCTTTACGTTACCCAGGAGATGAAACCATTTACTGACATTTCAGAAATGTCGCGTATAGTGAGGGAATTGGCACAATCCGCCATGGAATCCGGCATGGAAGTCCGGATACTGATGCCCAGATTTGGAACCATCAACGAGAGAAGACACAGATTGCACGAGGTGGTGAGATTGTCCGGGATGAACATCATTGTAGATGACGACGATTATCCACTTATCATAAAAGTAGCATCGCTGCCGGGCGCAAGGCTTCAGGTATATTTTCTCGACAACGAGGAGTTCTTCAAAAGAAAGCAAATCTTTGAAGACGCTAACGGTAAGCCCTTTGATGACAATCAGGAGCGCATGATTTTCTTTTGCAAGGGCGTTATAGAAACAGTTAAGAAGTTTGGATGGCCACCCGATGTCATTCATTGCCACGGATGGATGACCAGCCTTATTCCGGTCTATATCAAGCGGGCCTACAAGACCGAACCTTTGTTTCAAAACTCTAAAGTTGTTTATTCGGCCTATCCCAATGAAATCAGTAAGACTTTTAACAGCGACTTCATAGAAAAAGCCCAGATTAACAACCTGGAAGAAGAGGACTTAACCAGTTTCCAAAAAAACGGGGAAATCAACCTCATTGAAGGCGTACAGGAATTTGCGGACAATATTGTATTGTCTAGAAACTCTGAAAGCGACAATGGCTTTGAAGCAATTGAAGGTGAAAAAATCAGACAAGTCGAATACAAAGAGACGCCCGAATTGGTGGAACAGCTTATTTCTTTTTACGACGAATTAACTGAGGACTAAATCGACAACTCCTGCGTTAGTCTCTCATGTGATTTCCAGGTCGCCCATTTGCGGAAATTGGGAGCCTGGTTTACACCCGGGTTTTCCGGCCATTGAGGCGGAGCCTGGGAATATTTAATTCACTGGAAAACTACACCTTTTATATGTTTCGCAAAAATCCCCTTATCTTATTGCTGGTCTCTCTGGCCTTCATTTTGGCAGTTTCCTCCGGTCCCGGTTGCAATGATCCTTCCTTTGTGGGATCGGATCTGGTTGAAGGCGACGCCATTGATTCCGAGATAATGAGAGATTTTGACATGAGAACCAGATTGGTAAAAACTGATTCGGTTCTGGTTTATGATCAGATTGCATTTACCAACGGATTTCATGTAGGACGTTATCACAATGAAAAATTTGGTACCGTACAAAGTGATTTGGCCCTTCAGTTTTTGCTGGAAACACCCAGTGTCGATACTGCGGCCAATATTCAAATTGACTCAGTGGTACTCTCGCTTAGGTACAACGAAAACTTGTTCTACGGGGACAGCAGCCAACCTGTTAATATAGACGTCCTGCGCCTAACAGAATTGATACCCAGAGATGGCAGGTACTACTCAAACGAAATGTTTCCAGTGAGTATGGAAGCAGTGGGCAGCATTCAAAACCACATCCACAAACCCAATACCCCCCTGACCAGGATTTTGGATGGAGATGGGGAAGAAAATGGCGCTGACACCGTCTTGCTCAATCCCCAATTGAGAATTAATCTGAATGAGAGTCTTGGAGTGGAATTGCTCAGTTTTGACACCCTGGCGGTTCAAAGCGATTCTGCTTTTTTAGCAAATTTCGGAGGATTGTACCTACAGCAAACAATGGGAGACCGCAGCATTGCAGCCTTCGACCTCAACAGTGTCTCAACAGCGCTCACTGTCTATTACCAAGCTGATGGCCAAGAGAGTATCAAAAGATACCTACCTATTCAAGACCTCACCCTGCGGGCACCCATTTACACCCACGATTATCAGGGTTCAAATTTAGAGAACTCGATAGGACAGTGGCAGGATTCGATGGTGGCAGTCCAGGGTCTTTCCGGGCTTGGCACCCAACTGGAGATATCAGGAATGGAGGAATTGCAAGGCACATTGATCAACAACGCCCGGCTGAGGATGGTCCTTGATGACAGGTTTAGCGAAGAGAACAACGCCCTTTTCCCTGAAATACAGGCCCTGGCCATGAGATCCGTGGAAGAGGATGGCTCCATTCCATTCATAACTGACCTCATCGTCGAACAACAGACCAATATTTCCATTAACTTTGGAGGTAGATTAATTCAAGACGAGGTGGCCGGAGATACCGTTTCAGTTTATGAAATGAACATCACCACTCACTTGCAGGAGGCATTAAAAAATGGTAGTAAAACCACCCTGCTGGTCACACCGAGATCGCGCCTAGGGTTGCCGGGCAATTCCATGATTTATGGTCCGGGACATCCGGACTATCCAGTGGAACTTAAAGTAATTTTCACCAAAGAACAAGATCAGTAATCCATGTGCGGCATAGTTGCTTACGTAGGGTCAAAGGAAGCGTCGCCAATTCTCTTACACGGATTGAAGCGACTTGAGTACCGCGGATATGACAGCGCTGGTATAGCCGTTCTCAATGACCAGGTGAATGTCCTAAAGAAAAAGGGAAAGGTCGATGAGCTAAAAAAACTGACCCAAAAACTCAAACCCACAGGCACTCTTGGAATCGGCCACACTCGCTGGGCAACTCACGGAGCCCCTAGCGATGTCAATGCCCACCCACACACATCCACAGATGGAAAAATTGCTCTGGTGCACAACGGCATTTTTGAAAATTGTGACACCTTGCGAAGTGCACTCCAGAAACTCGGACACACCTTTCGCAGTGAAACCGATACTGAAGTGCTTGCACATCTAATCCAGGAATACAAATCTCGCTACAATGTCCCACTCGAAGAGTCTGTGCGATTGGCACTGGAGAAAGTCGTTGGAGCCTACGCCATTGTGGTTATGGACCAGGACGAACCAAATAAGCTAATAGCTGCCCGAAAAGCAAGTCCACTCGTAATTGGATTGGGCAAAAACGAATTTTACGTGGCTAGCGACGCCACCCCATTGGTCGAGCACACCAGAGAAGTAGTCTATTTGCAGGACGAAGAAATCGCAGTGCTGGAGCCAGGTCAAAAACTCTCCATAAAGACATTCAGAAATGAGCCCCAAAAGCCAGCCATTGTTGAGCTGGATATGGAGATTGAGGAGTTGGAAAAAGGCGGTTTTCCTCACTTTATGCTCAAAGAAATACACCAGCAGCCGGATACCATCGCAGATTGTATGAGAGGCCGCCTGAATGCAAAGGAAGTATGGACGCGACTCGGGGGAATGGAGACCTACCGCGAGCGCATGATGAACGCAAATCGACTTATCATAACAGGCTGTGGCACCTCTTGGCACGCTGGTCTCATTGGCGAATACCTGATAGAAGACCTGGCGAGAATTCCCGTTGAAGTAGAGTACGCATCAGAGCTCCGCTACCGGAATCCGGTGATCAATTCCGGAGATGTGGTGATCGCACTTTCACAATCTGGAGAAACAGCCGATACCCTGGCAGCACTTCAACACGTAAAAGAAAAAGGAGCCCTGATTTACGGAATTGTCAATGCAGTAGGAAGCTCTATCGCCCGAATCACGGATGCCGGATCTTATATCCATGCCGGGCCGGAGATTGGGGTTGCATCCACCAAGGCTTTTACAGCGCAACTCACTCTGCTCTCGCTCATGGCCATTACCCTGGGTAAGGCCAACAACACCCTTCACCCCGAATACTACAAAGAGTTGGTAAAGGAATTGGGCGAGATTCCCAACAAAGTGCGCAATATCCTCGCCAAGGACGAAACCATAAAACAAATCGCCGCCTCAATTAAAGACGCCTCCAATGCACTTTACCTGGGAAGGGGTTATAATTTTCCAGTTGCTCTGGAGGGCGCACTCAAGCTGAAGGAAATATCATACATACATGCAGAGGGGTATCCGGCCGCAGAAATGAAGCACGGACCCATCGCACTCATCGATGAGAATATGCCGGTGATTGTTTTGGCCACCAATCTCAGCGCTTACGATAAGATAGTCTCCAATGTGCAGGAGGTAAAAGCCAGAAAAGGCATGGTGATCTCCGTAGTAACCGAAGGAGATAAAAGAATCAAACAATTATCCGATTATACCATTGAAATACCCAGGACCATAGAACCCCTTACCCCGCTTTTGTCAGTCATACCACTGCAATTGCTCTCTTACCACGTCGCCGTTATGAGGGACTGCAATGTGGATCAACCCAGAAACCTCGCTAAATCTGTAACTGTAGAATAATTTTAAACCATGGAATACAATTCTCAAAGAGATAAACTCATTGTACCTGAATACGGCAGGCACATTCAACGCATGATCGACCATGTCAAGACCATAAACAACAGGGATCTCAGACAGGCACATGCAGAGGCGGTAATCAAACTGATGGAAACCATCAATCCGCTAAATAAATCCACCGCTGAGGCCACTGAACGCCTTTGGAACCACCTCTTCAGAATTGCCAATTTTGAACTCGATGTCACTCCCCCTGATGGAATTAACCCCTCACCCGATTCAGTGATCAAAAGACCAGAAAAACCGGCATACAATAGCACCAGAATCAGGTACCGTCACTACGGAAACTACGTCCAAAAACTGGTGGACAAAGCAGCCGAAGAAAGCGATCCTGCAAAACAAAGAGATTTCCTGGTCATCATAGGCTCTTACATGAAATTGGCCTATAAGACCTGGAATCCCAAACACTACGCCTCAGATGAAAACATCCGCACGGACCTGAAAAACCTCTGCAAGGGTAAACTGGAAGTGCCTGACGACATCTACATCGACGCGCTATCCTCCTCAAAAACCATCCGCAAGGAAAATCCCAAAAACCCGGCTGTACCCCAACGCAAAAAGAAGAGGAGAAAGCGAAGGTGAGGTTTTGAAAGTTTTAGCTTTTAAAAGGTAAGTTATATGGGGTATTTTATTAGTTTGGTATATGAATCGGGAAACCCATTCGACCACTTGCCATAGCCGCATTCCAATCGAAATAAACCCACTTCTCTCTCGTTCCCTTCCAACTCCTTATATTTGTAAGCCTAAAAACCTTGTACCGAAGGCGTGGCCAATAAAAGTTTGACCCGCCAAAATTCGTTCAGAAGGTATATTGCGGAAAAAAGTCAGGAATAATACAGCGGAAAGCCAACCACATGAATTATGAACTAAGAATAGAAAATCTGAGAGAAGAAGGGGGTGCAATTGATCTGAACCGCTTGACAAGAATCGCAAATTGCATCAGACGGGTATCTGAAGGGGCCTTGCAAATTCGGCTGAAAGGGATTAGTCTGAAAAGGGGCAGGAAAAAAATTTCCCTGCAAAATGCACTGAGGGTTTCCTTGACCGGAATGCAAAAAGGCAATACGGTTTTGTCCCTGGAGACCGAGCGATTTGAAAAGACACTCGAGCCCTATCAAACCAACCTCTTTCTGGTAGAGGCACAGGTAGAGCTCCCCAATGAAAACCCCATCTCGTTATTTATCAAAACTTTCCAACTGGCATTGGCCGAAAACAATGACAAAAAGGACCTTCTGGACAAACCACTGCTTCAGGAACTCAAAAAACTGAGGAAAGCCTTCTACAAAGTCGATGAAATAATAACTTTCTCGAGCGAGGATAAGACGACCGAACTGGAGATTAGACAGAGCGATTTTGACAGGATAAAAGACCTGGAAGATGAGATACCCAATCCACAAACCATGGTACTCAACGGAGCGGTGGATATGTTGCAATACTCCAACCTCAAAGTCAAAATAAAGACAGAGGAAGGCTTTGTGTTCGGTTTCCTTTCCGATGGGCTTTCCCCAAAAGAAATCGCTTCCCTGTGGGGCAAAGAGGCGATATTTACCGGAACCAGCTATTTCAAACCCGGAGGAAGGTCCATTATTGAAATTGAGGAGGTATATGAATGCGGCCCGGGGGACAGTTACTTTACCAAAAATCCACAGCCCTTTTTGAGTAAAAAAGGATTGCCTCCGTCCAACAGAGACGGAAGCGTCCAGGCAATGAGGGAATTTCAGGAAAAATGGTTAGGACCCAGTAGGAGAGACCCGGATTTGGACCAGTTGCCCATCGAATTCGACCCAGAGGATTGATTTGTAAGATTAGACTCATTAATTACTTCTCACTCTCCTCGACCAGTTTCCCCTCATCATCATATTCAACCGGAGGACGGTATTTAAAAAAGGGCCACTTCGAAGGAAAGTTCCAATCAAATAAACTTGTTCTCAGCAAGCCAAAGGCCAGAGGCCAACTGCCGTCCCAAAGGGACACCAATAAATCACCTCGCACCACAGCTCCAAAAAACGTCAAAACATCATCTATACAACCCCTCTCACTCCAGCAAAATCAAACTCCCCCTCAACACTACCTCCCCATTCCGCAACACAACAGCGTATCTTCCCGAGGGAAGTCCCGACAAAGACAATTGAATCTCATCCATACCCGAAGATACAACTTCCCGATGCACCTCCCTTCCCAGCATATCGATCACTGTCAGGTTTGAGGAGGTGGACAGGGGATCGTCCAGCTCAATGGTAAATTCTCCCGTACCAGGGTTGGGGTAGAGGCGGAAATCACTTTCAGTTGTGATCTCCCGGACGGAGGTGGGTAGTGAGTCAATGACTACCCAGTCGCACCACGTATGCTCAGCAAACTCATTGCTGACGGTGAGACAAACGTAGTACTCTCCGGGCCCCGGAAACTCGTGTACTCCGGGATGTTGTCCATCATAAGTGGTGCCGTCGTCAAAATCCCAGTGCCATTCTTCCGGCCGAAAGTAAGAGATGTCGGTAAAGCGCCGCTCGAGGTGATCCAGATTCATGCCATTGTACCGAA
>REEO01000106.1 GCA_007695035.1 Saprospirales bacterium
CCCCTTTGATCAAAAATCCGGAGCATGTTGACCCCTGCTGGGTGAAAAATCCGGAGCATGCTGACCCCCTGTTGGGTAGAAATCCGGAGTATGTTGACCCCCCCATGGTATCAGAAAAAATCCCTACCTCCAAATATCCTCCAATCCAATGAATTGGAGGAAGCTGGCCCGAACCCATCTACAACCAGCAACCATCCCGGAAAGTAATTCCCCCGATCGATATTTCAGTTTCATTGAAAATTGTGACCATACAGCGGGACTTCCAGATGAAGAAATACATCAGCACTATACTGATTTGTTGGGGCAGGGAGACGCACTGCTATACGGTAGAACAACCTATCAACTGATGGAATTTTGGCGACCTTTTTTGGACAAACCTTCCGAGGAAAAATCAATGAACGATTTTGCCATTGCATTTGACAGAATTCCCAAAATTGTTTTCTCGCTCACACTTAAAAATGTTGATTGGAAAGGTGCAACCCTCCCAAAACGTGAGTTGAAGGATGGATTCTTAGAACTTAAGCAACAAACAGGTAAGGATATTTTTGTTGGCAGTCGCAGTTTAATTATACAAATGTTGAATCTTGGATTGATCGATGAGTTCCAATTGTGTATTTATCCCGTTGTCGCAGAAAGCGGCTTGCAACTTTTTGAAAACATAAACGACGGAATTCTTTTTAGACTCACCAGGACAAAAAACCTTAGTAATGGAGTTGTAATCCATTATTATGAACCTAATAGCGAATGACAATGGAAATTCAGTGAACTGCCGACAGCTTTGGAAAACATGACGATGAATTCGATAATTAAACAAGATTCAAACCCCTGAAAATAATCCGGGTCTCTCTCACCTGTGTTATCGCGGGCGGAGTAATTGGAAGGCAAAAGGATATGCAACCATGAAAAGAAGAGACAGAAAATCAATCAGATTTAAAAATTGGGATTACAAATGGAAGGCAATGTATTATGTAACCATCTGCACCAAAAACATGAAAAGGTTTTTCGGCGAGGTCATCAAAGGCAAAATGGTTCTGAATGAAATTGGTGAAATTGTTCAATGCGAATGGTTGAAAACATTTGAAATGCGCCCGGATATGAATTTAAGGATGGGTGAATATGTGGTGATGCCGAATCATTTTCACGGAATTGTTGGCATTGGAAAAAATGAATACAATAGGCCCGGGCAATGGAATCATGACATACATGATTTTGCCAAACCACATGGCTTGGTGCGCAAACATTGTATTATGAAATGGTGAGGCAATGGCAGTCCCGGATTATTTTTATAAATTGACACTGTATAATTCTTTAGTGCTTAACTTTGTCAAAATCCAAAAAAATATGTCCAAATACTTCGGGAAAACATGGTGGGGCGAGCACTGGCTGCAATCCCTCAGCAATATCGATTACTCTAATCGCCTTCCACGGGGAAGCAGGTATGCGCGAAGGGGGGCAGTAGAATCTCTCGATATAGAGGAAAATATCATTTTGGCAAAAGTGGCCGGCAGCAGACCAGATCCTTATGAAGTGAAAATCAGTGTTCCACTGTTCGATGATGGGATCAAAAAGCAGTTTGTGGAAGAACTCACCAGACATCCTGAGATTTTATCCAAATTGCTCAACCGAAAACTCGATCCGCGGGTCCTGGATATTTCCCGGGAATTTAATTTAGCAGTCTTTCCCACCTCCTGGGAGGATTTGGAAATGAATTGCAGTTGTCCCGACTGGGCGGTTCCGTGTAAGCACCTCGCTGCGGTTATTTACAAAGTCTGTGCTGAGATTGACAATAACCCCTTCCTGGTTTTTGAATTGCACGGCCTTGATCTTTTGAGTGTTTTGGGTGATTACGGAATACAGGTGGACAGGAGGTCAATTGAGATTCCATTTTTTTCTGAAAATCTGGGTGAATATTCCGGTGAATACCCGGATGAGGAAGATAGCAACCGGGACACGGAAAAAGCGTACAGAAAGATTGAATTCTCCGGTTTGCGGCCCGTCTCAGACGAAATTCTGGCACTACTAGCTGAGGATCCGCCTTTTTATAATTACGGGGGAGACTTCAAAAAGAAATTTACAACTGAGTTTAAAAAGGTGGGCAGGAGGGCTCGAAAGATTGCAGAGGGCAAAGTGTCCATCGAAGACGAATTGGAACACTTTGCGGTACCCGACGAAGTGAAGATCAGTGAAGACTGTCAGATTGAGGTGATACTGACTTCGGATTATTATCTCGAGGTAAGACTCAACGAGGAGCAACTTGCTCTGCCTGAGTTGATGCAAATGGTGGGAAAAATTCCCTCCCGGTTTTTATTCGATTACGCTCCTACTACCGCTGCCATGCACACTGCACTCTATTCTTCCATTCACCTTCTGGCCAATGGAGCGGTGGTTCCCGAAATTTTCAGGATTTCTGAATCGACTTATTCAATCAGATGGGTACCTGCTCTTCTCAGCAGGGAAGTGCAAACATTAGTCGAACAGTTGGATAATATACTGCCACCGGAATTGCCGGAATACGAAGACCAGGAGGGCTCCTGGGCAGGGGGAGAAAAAAGAGCTTATAACCTCCTGGGCCAATTAATCACCGAGTGGGTTTACCTTCTGAGTGACCCTCCGGTTGGCGATTTATTTCTGGAAATATTTTTTGAAGGTGGGATAACCGGGTTTGGCCGGCCCGGAGAGACCGCTTTGAGTGGTGGAATTCACGCCTGGCTTTCCGGTTTTTTTATCAGTTCAGGGAGGTATGTACCGCAGTTGAAAGTAACTGAGACGCCCGAGGATAAATTTCACATTGAATGGCTGGTGAGTGACCGCAGAGACGATGCATTTGGCACCCAACCCCTGGGGCGGATTTTACAGGAAGAGGAATTTGTAAAAGTAAGGTATGATGTACTGAAGTCATTTGCCCACCTGGTGGATTCAATACCTCAGCTCAACGAGTTTCTCCGGGAGAATGGAAAGCGCGATATTGTCTTGACCCTAAGCGATTTTGAACCCTTCCTGCTAAAGAGTATTCCCCTGATTAAACTACTGGGAATTAATCTGATGCTTCCCAAAAGCATGGAAAATATTCTGAAGCCAAAAGCCAGCATTATTGTGGATGTTGCGGAGTCCAACAAATCGGTGATTTCGGTGGATGAGATGTTCCGCTTTGACTGGAGAGTGGCATTGGGGGACGAAGTGATCGATCCCGGAGAGTTTGAGAAATTGATGTCGCGGTCAACAGGTCTGCTCAAATTCAAGAGCAATTACATATATGCCGATAGTGAGGACTTGAAAAAACTGGGGAAACACTTATCGGCGTCCCGAAAGCCATCGAGAATGCAGTTGCTCCGATCTGCGCTCAGTGGAGAGTACGAAGGGGCCCGTGTCAAACTGACCAAAAACACGGAGAAATTGCTGGAAGAAATGAGAACGGTACGCAAAGTGCCGGTTCCGGATGGGCTCAATGCGCAGTTGAGACCCTATCAAAAAAGAGGGTATTCCTGGTTGGTTCAGAACAGCCGCTTTGGATTTGGTTCCATCCTCGCTGATGACATGGGGTTGGGGAAGACCATACAGGTGATAGCGACCATTCTCAGATTCAAAGAAATGGGATCACTTGGAAAGTACAAGGTTCTGGTTATCTGCCCCACCGGCCTTTTGTCCAATTGGAAATCTGAGTTTGATAAATTCGCTCCTCAAATCAAAGCAGAAATATACCACGGTCCCAACCGCGCGGTATCTGACGAGCCGGAAGTGGTGATCACCTCCTATGGAGTAGTACGCTCAGATGCCAACAAACTGGCAAAATTAAAGTGGATACTACAGGTAATTGATGAAGCCCAGAATGTGAAAAACCCTAAAGCCGGACAAAGCAAGGCCGTAAATTCTATTCCCGCAAAAAACAGAATTGCCTTGAGTGGCACCCCGGTAGAAAACAGACTGTCAGAATTGTGGAGCATTGCGAATTTCTGTAACAAGGGATTGTTGGGACCGCCCCCCAAATTTAAAAATGAATTTTCCAAACCGATCGAATTGTACAATGACTTCAGTGTGGCGGAGAAGCTCAAAAGGATAACCGGTCCTTTTTTGATGAGGAGACTTAAAACCGATAAGCGCATTATCTCCGACTTGCCGGACAAGGTGGAACTCAACAGCTATGCTCAGCTTTCCCCCGACCAGGTGAGTTTGTACAGAGCTACGCTTGATAAGGCACTGGCCGATATCAACAAATTGGATGCCACTGACAACCGGCAACTCTTCCATCGAAAGAGCCTGGTACTTCAGTTGATCCTCGCACTCAAACAAATATGTAATCATCCTGCACAGTTTTTGAAGAACAAAGAAACTAAAGCAGAATTGAGCGGAAAGGTCCTCTTGTTGTTTGAAAAACTGGAAACCATCATCGAAAACCGTGAAAAGGTATTGATTTTCACCCAATTCCGGGAAATGGGAAAGTTGTTAAAGACTTTTATTGCCCAAAAATTCGGGGCGAATCCCATGTTCTACCACGGGGGCTTATCGGTGGATGAGCGCCAGACCATGATCGAAAGGTTTCAGCACAACCGGCAGGATCGCATATTTCTCCTTTCACTTAAGGCTGCCGGTACCGGCCTGAACCTCACCGCGGCGCAGCATGTCATTCATTTTGATCTGTGGTGGAATCCGGCGGTAGAATCCCAGGCCACTGACAGAGCTTACCGCATCGGACAAAAAAACAATGTAATGGTGCATCGCTTTATCACCAGGGATACTTTTGAAGAAAAAATAGATGAAATTATTCAATCCAAAAAAGCCCTTGCAGACATGACTGTTTCAAGTGGGGAAAACTGGATTGGAAGCCTAAGCAACAGCGAGTTGAACAGCATTTTTTCTATGTAAGGGAATTTTGCACATTGAAAGGATAGGTATAGTGGGATCGAGTACAAAGTTCAGTAAGTACAAAGTTGATATTGGCGGATAGGTTAATTAATTGCGAATTATGAATGACTTTGTTGCATGGCAGTTAGGCCGAAGTATAAGTTCCCTTACCCAAACTTTGGGATTAAGCGATCTTCCGACTTTTTGGCATACCAAGGGTAAAAAATTTGTTGAGTACCTTGGATTTTAATTCCACCTCAATTTTTTCAGTCTCGTCTCTGGTTTTCTCGAGCTCAATTTTTCTGAAAATGGCCACTTTAAATCTGTGCATATTGACCTCACTTTTACTTCTAATGTGATATCCCGACAGTTCCTTCCACTCTTCTCGCCCGATCTCCTTTATTCTCTGGATTGCTGAATTCCTCTGTTCCATACCAGGTGCATCAGAAATTACTGCATTTCTTTGCGGTGGTATCTTATTGAACCACATCCGGAGGTGAGTTCTTTCTGAACTACTTTTTGTCATATGCTTCATCTGCTGCTACTTCTGTAATGCTCTCCTCAATATGGTCTCCCCCCGGATGATATCGCCCAGTTTGACGGCTACCAACCTGCCGCTAATCACAAAATAGAGGCTGTCGGTCTCTTCTCCCTCTCGCAGCAACACACTTCCGGCTTTCAATTCCAACCATTCCGGTTCATGAGCGTATTCCTCAATCACCAGAGAGTGGATGCCGCCGAAGATCTGCTTCAGCCCGTTTTCCAACAACTGTTTCTCCAAGGAGGTGAGCCACTTTGCCTTTTCTAAATATATTTTCGATGCCCAATTGATTCAAAATGCATTTTCACCCGACACTGTTTTGGGAGAAATCATCGGCTAAGTTAAAAAAACTGCTTATTGTTTCTGCCGGGGTGCAGGTGTCTGAACTTTATCACTCGCTTAGACTATTCACCGAGTCGTTTTCTCATGTGTTTTTAAAATAATACTCGAACTGCATGGTATCTGTCGCGTGGAAAAGATTCATTGTGTACTTTAGAATCTCATCTTTTAGGATAATGGAGAGGAAAGCTGATAAAAGAAACGCGGCCCAAATAAATTGGAATCTATCCTCAGGGTCGCTTCGAATGATACAAAATCAGAGGCACAAATCATTCAGAAAAATGTGGCAAGGTCAACTGCGAAACTTAAGTGTAAATTACAAGTGGGAGGATGAGGAGTTTTACCTGAAGAGGTATGCCAATTTGCGTTAGAGGTACAGAGGTTATTGCTTTACTCATATTTCTGGATGACTTGTACTTAAATTGTACAAAT
>REEO01000056.1 GCA_007695035.1 Saprospirales bacterium
CGGGCGGACAGGAAAGAGCTCCGAAATGCCCCACGTTTCTTAGCTGGAAACCGTTAGCCATTAGAAAAACAACGTGGATACAATAAACAGTAGAATTGATAAGGTAGTACTTGAGGACTTGTTTCTGACCATTCCGACAGGAACCGTGGATATGAGGGACGACCGAATCAAAGAATCCTGGTCGGTCGACATAGATTCCTTTCATCTCTTTAAATATCCAATAACGCAAGAAATCTATAGAGCAGTAACTAAGGAGAAACCTTCAACATTCAATGGCGGTAGATTGCCAGTTGAAACAGTTTCCTGGCTTGATGCGGTTATCTTTTGCAACAGACTATCTGAATCCCTGGGAAAAGAAAAATGCTATACCATTGACTTAAAAACCGGGGAAGTTGCATTGAATTCAAGAGCAAGCGGAATACGTTTACCGACAGAGACTGAATGGCAGTATTGCTTGTCAGGCGGGAACTACTAACATAAGGTACGGAAAACTGAATGAAATTGCCTGGTTTAAAGAGAACTCCAACAATCGGACCCAGGAAGTTGGACAAAAGAAGCCTAACGAGTGGGGGCTTTATGAGATGTTGGGGAATGTTTGGGAGTGGTGTTCAGACATTTATGACGAAAATGTTTACGGAACTTATCGGATTTTTCGTGGTGGTGGTTGGTGTGACCAGGAAAGGAGTGTAATGGCGACAACTCGTAGGAGAAGTCATCCTTTATCGTTCAAAATTGACGATTTAGGATTCAGAATAGCAATGAATACAACAGCCAACACAACCTAAGAGTACATTGGGCGGACAGTGGTTCCTGAAAGATTCATTCTCCATGGCTACCTTTGTCGCTGGGAGAAAGGAAAATGCTTCAAAGCCCCACGTTTCTTAGCTGTGGCAAGTTAGCAGCCATTTAAAAAGAACGACCAAAGTACCCAACCAACCAACCCCATATCTCTGAAGCAATAAGCATGGATCAAAAAATTGGCCTTCATTTACCATGTAAGAGCATGCCAGAGGTGCTATGTGGCATAAGCCATGATTCCAAATGGGGTCAGCATGCTCCGGATTTTTCACCCAAATGGGGTCAGCATGCTCCGGATTATTGTTTGAAGGGTGGCAGCTTGCTCCGGTATTTCCACATAAAACACAGACCAGCCTATTGGTAATTCTGTAGGCAGGATGACGGGTAATATACATCCCCTAGCCTTCATGCTGTATCTCGGAAAGCCGCGGAAAAAGCTCAGATAAATCCCTGGGCTACCGTGCATACATTGCGTCACTTCTTTGCTACCCGATGCTTACAGAACGGAATGAATTAGCGCCAGATTAAGGTGATGTTGGGCCACTCCAGTCCCAAAACCACCCAGATATACATTCATGTACTGGAAATTTCCTATAAAGTGTTGAAAAGGCCACTGGATTTGATGGAAAATGTTTAGCTTTGAGTATAAAATACTTGTATTTGTCATCCGGTCGTTCTGACATAGGGGAAATATGCGAATGTTTGTGGGGTGTTGCGGGTATAGCGATGTTGGCGGCAAGCACAGACATTGAACAGATAATGAACCGATCAAAGAGGAAAAAATGTTATCTTGTCATCAAGAACAAGTTAGCGCAACAATAAATGATTAACAATGAAAACGTTAACAATAAATCTGCCTGAAGAAGTTGAACTTCACAAAGTCAAAATGATCATAGCAGCATCATTGTTTGAACAAGGGATCCTGTCATCAGGCCAAGCTGCTGAGTTAGTTGGAATAACAAGAAGGCTGTTCTTGGAGGAAGTTGGAAAATACGGCGTGTCAATTTTTGGAGAGACAGTGGAAGACCTTGAAAAGGTTGGAGATATAGGATTGTAAGCGTCCATGAAAGTAATTATTGCTGATACAAGCTGTCTGATAATCTATCACAAGATTGGTCAATTTGGAATACTCAAGAAGACATTCACTGATTTAATCGTGACAAAAGAGGTGGCGGAGGAATTCGGAGAATTGCCCAATTGGGTGACAATCAAAGAAATTACAGATAAGGAGCAATATTTTAAATTGGCAAAGGATCTTGGAAAAGGGGAGGCAAGTTCTATTGCCATAGCTTTAGAATTTGATGATAGCCTGCTGATAATTGATGAAAAGAAAGGAAGGAAAATAGCTGAAGAGTTGAGAATTGAGATAATAGGATCATTGGGGGTGCTAATTAAGGCTAAAGAAAGAGGAATAATAAAATCGGTTAGAGATATTCTAACCTTAATTGATAAAACGAACTTTCGGATATCCCAATCTATCAGAGAAAAGGTATTAAAGGAGTCAGGAGAATTAGAATAGGGTGCCAACCGCCAACACTAGCTACCTGTCCATGCCTCCATTCGTCGGCACGGCAGGTAGCCCAACCGTTGCACCAATTTATTCTCAAAGGTGGGGTTGGATGGGTGGATACATTCCAACAGGGTTCAGCATGCTCCGGATTTTTGATCAAAGGGGGTCAGTATCTGCCGGATTGTCAGAAAAACCAAAGTGAAAAGTTACTGGATTTAGGGGGTCAACTTGCTTCGGTATATCCAGCGGGAGCCTTTCCAGACATTGAACTTTCAACTGTCTAACGCCCTCACCTCACCACCATAATCTTCCCCACCTTCCCCTCAGGGCTGTCCAAACCACTGGCCCGGGTGGTGGCAAATATCATATAGACCCCGGAGGTAGTTTTTCTGCCCTCCAGGTCGCGTCCGTTCCAGATCGCTTGGCCTCCATTGGCGACAGTTTCATAGACCAGGTTTCCGCGAACGTCAGTTATTTTGACGCGGGCATCGCGGGCAAGGCCTCGGATGGCGATAGGGCCCTCGTATTCGGGTCGCACGGGATTAGGAAACACGGTGACACTGCTTTCGTGGGTGCGGCCTCCGGCCGTGGCATCAGAGCGATAGGACATAATGCCTTTTGAAGTGCCGATATAGACCTCACCGGATTTTTCGTTGATGGCCAGAGATACGATGTTGTTGTCAATAAGTGGGCTGTTGCTGGTGTTGAAGTAGGCGATTTGTTCGTCACCGTTGGGAGATTGCAAGAAGAGGCCGTTAGTGGTTCCAAACCACTTGCGGTTGGCTCCATCGACTGCAATCGCCTGTACCCGCTCACCGGTGAGTAATTCGGCGAGAAAACCATCCACCTCTACCCGCCTACGGGATCCCGGACAGTTGCCGTCAAAAACAGCGGAGGTGCAGTCGAAAACCACCACCCCATCCGTGGTCCCCACCCAGACGCTGCCATTCAGGTCGGTGGTAACACTTAGCACCTGATTGTTGGGCAGGTTTGAATTCCCACTGGTGAGAATTTTAAGTCGCTCATCTGAGGGGTCTGACAGTTGGCCCTCGTCAAAAACCACCAATCCGGCCCCTCCATCCCTGACCGCTATCCATTTGTACCCATTCCGGTCGATATCCAGGTCGGTGAGGAATTTGAAATTGGGTACATTGAAGGAATGGCAGTTCATCTCGCTATCAAACATGACGATAGGTTCCGGGGCGCCATCATTGGTTACCCACAGTCTGTTTAGCTGATCGAATTGCATTCCTGAAATCCGCTCCCGGAGGTTTTCAGGTACGAACATCTGCAGGCAGGAATTGGACGAATCGTATATCTTAATATCATCTCCATCCACCTCAATAAGCCCTCTCCAAAAGGTGCCGATGTAGAATTTTTCATTGGATGGATGTGTTATTATCTGGTAAAAATCGAACATAGTCGGATCGGAAAATTCCGGGGTATTGGAGGGATTGTAGGCGGACCACCTTCCGTCCTTATAAATGAAGTATCCATCCGTCCTAAACCGGTACAGGAAGATGTCGGTAACTCCCCCGGAGGCGACATAGAGCACATCGTCCCGCACGTCCATATCCGTCACATTGGATGAAAAGGGAGAATTGGGGTAGTATTGGTCACAATTGTCGTAGGGCGGCCTGGAAAAACGGATTCCCCTGAATTCGTCCCCGATGTAAGCCCTTCCGTTCGGACCCACCTCAATGTTGGTAATCTGGTTGAAACAATTGGTGCTGATTTCCATAATCTGGCCGTCGCGGTCGAGCAATACCCCCCGGTCTCTGGAACATCCACTCAGGCATTCCCAGCCGATGGCCAGATAAACCCCGGATGTGCGAAGAAACTTTGGCCTGAAACCGCTCTCACTCATGATGGGGTAAAAATCGTCCCCTTCGCTGGCAAAGACATCCTCTCCGGTCGCAATGTAGAGTTTGCCTTCGAATGCCGCACTGCCCCCCGAGTAAAATTCACTCTCCGGAAGGCCGTTTGCTTCACCAATCCGAACCCATCTGGTAAAGTCCTGATGGTTAAATCCGGAAGTCGGTGCTCTGAAAAGCCCGTTTTCGGTGGACATGTAAAAATGCCCCTGAAACTCCGTGAGGTCAAATACATCGGTATTGGTGATCAGGCTGAAGCCGAAACTCAGTGTCTCAAGGTCAAACTGCACCAATCCGAAGTTGCTGTTGAAATAAATGCGGTTCTGATTGTCAAAGGAAACCTGATTGATACGCCGGTCACCGGAGACCAGCGTGCTGTTCATGATTTCTGGAAAATTGATGATCTCGTCCTCGAATATCAGGTCGATATTGGTATTGCTGTAAACGACGATCAGCACCTCCATTTCCTCGTGGTATCGTATTATGCGAGGTTCAGCATCACTGAGTCCATCCACCGTGGTGAAAAACTGGAAGTCAAATTGGTTTTCTTCCGGTAGTTTGAGAATTCCCAGGTCACTGGCGTAATAGACATTTCCATTGGCGACGGCCACATCTTTCCCGGAGTTAAAGGGAAAATGGGCTTTCCACTGCCCAATGGCCACTTCCTGTTGAGCATTCAGCAAAAACGGAACTCCCGCAATAAGGGAAACCACCGTCAGCATCTTAATTATTCCTTGCATTCTAATGTATTTTTTCTCTCCGCCAAAACTTCGGCATATGCCACCCTATTTTAACCAGAAACACCAATTCCATTAAGTGGAATAATTTTCAATCCCGGTCATTCAACTTTCCCGGCCTGCAGCAACCTTTTGAAAGCAAAAAACTAACGGTTCGGGAATCTTCGATGTTATCAACCCGGTAAAATTAACGAGTCACCCAGATTCATACCATCTTTCCTCTAATTGGGTAAGATACTACTACAAAAACCAGTGATTTTTGATAAAAAGGCAGGAGCCAGATGTTAGGAAGCCGCTTTTTTCCGTAATTTTGAGCTCCCTGGGAAACCCAGCAATTTTTTTGTGGGTTATTAATACGATTCCGGTAGTCAGCGTTATGGAGCCGGATTCACATTTTTTTGAAAAAATATTTTTGATGAGTACGAAGAGTTGGGAAGTCGAGCAGATCTACACCGGTTGCCTATCGCAGGGTTCATATTATATCAGGTCCGGCAGGGAAGCGGTGGTAATTGACCCACTCAGGGAGACAGCGCCCTATTTGGAACGTGCAGAGCGGGATGGCGTCGAGATAAAGTACATTTTTGAAACCCACTTTCACGCGGATTTTGTTTCAGGCCACCTGAACTTGGCGAGAAAAACCGGTGCCCCCGTAGTCTTTGGTCCCAAAGCCAATCCATCCTACAAAGCATACATAGCCGAAGACGGAGAGATTTTTGAATTCGGCCACATCAAGATTAAGACCCTGCACAGTCCCGGTCACACCCTGGAGTCCACCTGTTGGCTTTTACTGGATGAAAACAACAGAGAGCGAGCCATTTTTACGGGTGATACACTCTTTTTGGGTGATGTGGGCAGGCCGGATTTGGCGCAGGACGATTCGGATTTGACCTCGGAAGACCTGGCCGGAATGCTCTACGACTCCCTACATGAAAAAATAATCCCACTGCCCGACGATGTGATCGTATATCCCGGCCACGGAGCCGGAAGTGCATGTGGTAAAAACATGATGAAGGAAACCCAGGACACCCTGGGCAACCAAAAAAAGGTAAACTACGCCCTCAAGGCAAATACCAAAGAGGAGTTTATCCGGGCAGTTACAGAGGGCATCCCCCCTCCACCAGCCTATTTTTCGGAAAATGTCAATCTCAACAAAATGGGTTGTCCTGATCTGGAAGCGGTCATGGAGAAAAGCCTAAATCCACTAAGCCCGGGAAGTTTAGTGGAATTGGCAAGTAGGCATTGTGCAGTAATACTCGACACCAGATCACCCGCTGACTTCTGCAAAGCATTTATTCCCTGTTCCATTAATATTGGTCTGCAGGGACGTTTTGCTCCCTGGGTCGGGGCGGTGCTTGAAAACATTAAAAAGCCCATACTGCTAGTGTGTGATGATGATTGCGAAAAAGAGGCTATTATGAGGCTCTGCAGAGTGGGTTTTGACAATATCCTCGGATACCTGGATGGCGGTATAAAAAGATGGAAAAAATCCGGCAGACCACTCGACCGCATTGAACGCGTAACGCCCGAGGACCTCGGAGAGAGTTTGAAAAACGGGGATGAACTGGAACTCTGGGACGTGCGCACAGCTGCTGAATTTGCGAATTTGCGGATAAAAGGCTCTGTAAACAGACCACTGGGCTCCATCAATGATTGGAGTTGCAGAAGAACAAGAGGGAAAATCCTCGTGCTTTATTGTGCCGCCGGATACAGAAGTATGATAGCGGCCTCCATTCTAAAAGCCAGAGGTATTCACAATTTTGTAGAGGTCGATAAGGGCTTTAACTTCATTAAGCAACTCGACCTGGAGTTTGAGAGCGATGAAAAAGCGGGCCTCCAAACAGTTTAGTATCAACCGGTATAGCTGATTAAAACCAACGGTAGGCAATACGCAAGGGCCACAGACCTAAATATACCGTATTTACTCTAATAATTCAGAGCAAATGCTTTTCTTTGCAATCTCAAATATCGAACAATGGAAAATTCTGACAAAAATTACAGCCGGAGAGGTTACGCCCTGATGATCTGGATTATCCTAATCATTTTATTGGCAATTCTCGTGATATATGTGTACAGGAAAAACTTCGTTCTGGAGTTTTAAAGGTAGGCGAAAAAAATATTCATAATATTTGGTCAGTTAATTGACCAGCAATATCTTTGCGTTTCATTTTGAAAAGCCTCCTTAGCTCAGCTGGTTAGAGCGGCGGACTGTTAATCCGTAGGTCCAAGGTTCGAGTCCTTGAGGGGGCGCAACTAAGGTCATCCAATTCACTTTGGGTGGCCTTTTTTATTTCCGGCTTCCAAAACTTTTTTGCCAATCTACCTCCACAGATCGGTACCATTCCTTCAAATCTCTGATTTAAGCCCAGTTTAAATCATTTGATTTACAGGCAAAACATTACTTTTGTATAAATACCGGAAGTATGAGCAAGGCAAAAGAACTAAAGTCAGGGGTTCGGATGCGACCACGGTTCAGGCTGGAATCTACCATGAGTCCTGAGGAAATAGGAGAGGCCATTCGGACTGAACTGAAAAGAGAAGACTCTATGGTCCGAGGAACCGTAATTACGGGCCACATAGAGCTGTCTATGAAAGAGCAGTACCGGAAGCCCTGGTCACCCATTCTCACCCTGGAGATAATCCCGGGGGAAGAAGGCAGAGGCAGTATTGTCAAGGGCCTGTACGGACCGGCACCCGGCATTTGGACCCTGTTCATGTTTTTGTATATCACCGGTGGTTTCTCCATATTCATCCTGCTGTTTTGGGGCCTTGCCTACTACAGTTTGGACCGCCCCGCTCCCATGCTGTGGGGCATAATTCCAGCATTGCTGTTGCTATTTGGCCTTTGGCTTTCCGCCAAAACCGGTCAGCGCCTCTCCAGCCATCAGATTGACAACCTCCACGAAGCCCTCACCAGCGCCCTGAATAATCCACAGAATGACATCGAAAATGATGTGAAAATCCTACCGTAGAGCAATTACGCAATACCTTGCGCATTTCCTATCTAAATCCGTCTTAGGAACCAATATCTGTAGATTTTTACGGCCTTGCGTTTTTGATCCCAAATCAACCGAAAACCCGATCCATAGATACGCGTAATTCCTCGCCTCTCTAATAATCCAATAAAATTTGGATGACCCCAATTTTTAAACCGGCCCACCCTCAAAGTATCCTTGTCCTCTATGCTTTGGGGGGCGGCGCCTTGTCCCCAATCCTTTGGTGGATCAAGACAAAAAGTAAGAGGAATTCAATTGCAATCAAGATGAACATTTCCTGGATTATTCTTTACGGTGATTTGTAGCTTTGATCAATTTATCAATCTATCCATGAGTCCACTCCGAAAACCCTTTTGTCATGAAAATGAGAGAAAAATTTAAGATCG
This sequence comes from Saprospirales bacterium, assembly GCA_007695035.1. Lineage (GTDB taxonomy): Bacteria > Bacteroidota > Bacteroidia > Chitinophagales > Saprospiraceae > PWJY01. Next base: position 8,299 of record REEO01000056.1, read on the forward strand.
AGGAAGAAGGGAAAATATTCCGCAGGCTTAGCCATAGCTACGTTGAGGAAAGATTTTTCCTGATGACGAAGATATTGGATTTTGCAGCCATTTGTAATAAAAAGAGGTTTTCGGAGTGGACTCATCCATTAATTATTGGTAGTTAGACCTATACCAATTGCCTATCTTGAGGTAGAAATAGAGTATTAGACCGAACAATTTGTAAAACCTAACATCCCATATCAGATAATAATCTTAAATTCGCCTCCCAATAGCAAACAGCGTTTTATGATGGTAAAAGTTTTTGTGCGAATTGGTCTCTTGCTTATGCTGTGGGGCTTGTGTTCAGGGCCTGCGGTTCTGGCACAAAACAACGATGAAGAGGTAGAAATAACCCTGTTCACTCCGAGGAATACGGCCTTCATTCACCTGCATTACCTGCAGCGCGATTCCCACAATCCGGATTCCGCAGCAAGGGCTTTCCACCCTTCCCTTCCACCGGAAAAACGCAGAGAACTGGCGTTAAAGCTCCAGCAGATTTACGATGGGCTTGGGCTTTTTGTAGTAATGGAGCGGATTCCCAACAATCCTGAGTTCAGAGACACCGCCACCAATGACCACATTTACATTCCCTTTCACAGGGACCTGCCCAATATTTTTCTCGAGCGTATCGACAGCCTTTGGTACTATTCACCACAGTCCACGGAATCCATTTTGAAGGAACACAGTGCGCTCTATCCCTTTGGATCAGATATTTGGATCAATCTGTTGCCCTTCGATTGGGATTTTGAATTCCTTGGCCTTGAGGGCTGGCAACTTATAGCTGCCTTAATTATCGCCCTTATCGTCATTCTACTGCACCTTATTATCAGCCGCTTCATCCGGCCCATTATAACCCGCTTTGCAGTCCGCCGCATCAGGATACCCGATGTAGAACCGAGATTGATTCGTCGCATTAGCCGGGTGATCAGTCTTCTCATCGTTCTGTACGTATTGAAAATTCTAATACCCTCTCTGCTGCTTCCCATCTCATTGAGTGAGTTTCTGATGAGGGCCATTCGGATAGTGAATACGGTATTTATCGGAGTCCTGCTTTACAGATTTGTAGAGATACTATCGGCCTACTTGAATATGCTATCCGATAAGACCGATACCAGGATGGACAAACAAGCACTTCCGATTATTGACAAGATACTCAAAATCCTGGTCATAATAGTCGTTTTGATGCATGTGCTGGCTCTGTTGGATGTCAATGTAACCGCTCTTTTGGCTGGTATTTCGATCGGTGGTCTTGCACTTGCTCTCGCCTCTCAGGACACGGCGCGAAACTTTATCGGATCCATCATCATTTTTATCGACCAACCCTTTCAGGTGGGTGATTTTATCCAGGGAAGTAATTTCCTCGGCTCTGTGGTAGAGGTCGGTTTCCGTTCCACCCGGATTATGCTCATCAACACCTCCATCGTAACCATTCCCAACGGTCAATTGGCCGACATGCACATCACCAATTTTGGGAAGAGAAAATTCAGGATGATGGACCCCAAAATCTCTCTGACTTACGACACGCCCCCGGATAGAATCGAGGTCTTTATGGAGGGAATCAAAGACATCATTAGGGAACACCCAAAAATCGTCGATGAAAATTCCATTGTGAATTTCTTTGAAATGGCCGATTATGCACTGGTGGTCTTCGTGCGGGCCTATATAGCCGTTCCTGACTACTTTACTGAACTCAGGGTCAAGGAGGAATTCTACCTCTCCGTCATGAGATTGGCGGCCACGGTCGGAGTCCGTTTTGCCTTCCCTTCTTCCACACTTTACATTGAGCAATTCCCCGAAAAACAATCCCTCATCCCCAGGTACGAGAAGGATAAAGAAACGGTCCGTAACGAAATGATGACCTTCCTGGAGAAAAACAAGGCCCACTACGAAAAGCTCAGGACTGAATACGAGGAGATCGAAAGACTCAAACAGTTGGAAAAAGAGGAGGAAGAGCGCAGACTCGCTGAGGAAAAAAATAATCCCCCGGCACACACCGACGAGTCTGAAAAGGATACTCGCTAAGGCGGTTTATATGGTTAGCAGATGCCATATTCAGGTATTGGCATAAAATTTTGTCATTGAGGGGAACCAAATACCACTTCAGTCTCTCAACCTGAGGGTTACGGGCGCAATCCAGTGGTCGAGTTTGGCCTTAACCAATACGCCGTTTTCATAGTGGTAGTAGTTGTTTCTGGAGCGCTTAATATTTAACATGTAAACCCCATCGCCCTTGTACTTCAGCGGATTAAAAATGCCGTCCAATCCGGAATAGATTTCATCCACATTAACCGGCTCTTTTATATACAAAAGCAAACTGGAAAAAGGAATCTCTGACTGGTCAATTTCACTATTTTTCCCATCAATGGTCACTATGTAACAATCACCGTCCCTTACAGTGTGCCCCTTTGAATGGGGATCTCCATTCCGAAACACCTCGATATACTCCTCTTGCAACACACCATCTCTGTAAGTCGATGTTGCGGTGTATTCTATAGTGGCATTCATTACCAACAGGCTCACCTTCACTTTTGACTCTACTAAAATTTCAAATAGGGAATTGGAACAGCCCTCCATGTAGGTAACTTTTAATTCACCGGCTTTGTTGCCGCGTACATACTGATCGTAAACCTTCTCCTGGGCCTTTATAGGCTGCACGGTAAGGAAGATCGCTGATGCGAAAAAAATGAAGATCCAATAGGTTCTCATATCTATTTCAACCAGTTCCAAGGTACAATAATTCAACTGCCGGTTATCTCGTCTCTCGCAAAAATTTATTTCCCCCCAGCGACAAAAACGGCCACAAACCACCCGGCAGTTTAACTGTTGTAATTAATTTTTTCTGAAAAAACCACCCTGCAACCCATCCGTTAACAGGCGGTAACGATCCCTTTGGAAATAGGTGATTTGCCGTTTGCGTTTTCCCTCCACTTGTTTAAAAAATATCTGGCATTGTTTCTGCATATATAAATTTTGCATAAAGTATAACATGCTCAATAATAAATGATAACGCAACTGGTCAAAAATACGGTGATTAGCCTTCTGGGAGGGTTTGCAGTGGTGCTGCTACTAGCCAGTTTAGCCGTATATCTGCGTTCTGAGTCGATCAAGCAGGCCATTTCAGATTCAGTAAATGACCAGATTGAGAGCAGATTCACCTACGAAGATTTTGACCTGTCCATTGTAAGCACCTTTCCGTTTATTCGCGCTCAGTTGACAGATGTCCACCTCAGCGGAAGCCATTCTCTGCCCTTTATTCATTGCCGGGAGTTGGAAATTCGCCTGGATTTAAGAGCCCTTTTCCGAAATGAGATTGACCTCAGGTCCATTAAATTATCTGGCGGCACCGTTTACATAATTGAGAAGGAGGAGGGTGTGGCTAATTACGACATCTTCAAGGGTGGAGGGGATAAAAAGAACAGTCTGGACCTTTTGTTCAGGGATTTTAGAATGAAGGATATGCTGGTGGTGCTGGACTTCCCGGAGGTTCGCAACCGCCACCAAAAATACGTCGCTTCACTGCAACTCCAGGGTGGATTCAAAGATGAACTCCTGCAGTTGGAAACCGATCTGGCCCTCGTTTCGGACTACATGCGCGCAGGGGACCACATTTTACTGGAAAACCGGGACATCCATTTAGACGGTCAACTGGTTTACGATCCAGCTGCGTCAAATTTAACACTCGACTCCTACCTATGGAAAAGCGAGAGCCTTAGCGGGAAAGTGGACGGCACCGTTGAATTCAATTCAGGACATTATCAATTTTACGGGTATATCGACCGTTCCCCGGTTAGAGAACTGCTGCGGGTTGCCGGAATTGAGGACCGGCTCTCAGAGCACTTTTTGGTGGAATCTGGCTACACCCGTGGAGCATTTGAAATTATTGGAAAAACGGGTAGTGAGGCTGCTATCTCCGCAAAACTAGAGATTGACAACGGAATTGGACTTTGGCGGGACCGGGAAATGCAACTAAGGAATATTTCGGGCAATGTGGATTGGGATCAGACCCAGTCAGGCAATTCCGTATTAAGGTTTTCCGGCTTTAATATCGAACCCGAGGGCGGTGCTGTTCGGGGGAATTTGGTGCTGCACAACCTCGGAAGCAGTTCATTTTCACTGGATGTACACGGCAGCTTGCCCATCCAAACCGCCCTTAAAATCCCCGAGCCCATGGAGGGATTGAAACCGGACCGGGGTGAAATCACCGCAGAGTCATTCAGGGCCACTGGAAAAATCCTGGATGGGGTTTTGAAAATCGATGAACTGGAGTGCGCTCTGGATTTGGAAGATTTACTTATCCACTTGCTGGACGAACCGGTTCAACTGGCCGGTGGCAGGCTTGTACTGGATGAAAAAGGCACTCTCAACGCCACCTGGGAATCCTGTAAGACCCTGGAGGCAGAATTTGACGGTGGTCTTCAACTCCATGATTTTGATTCCTGGCTGAATGGCTCCACTGATAAAAACTCATTACGCAAGGCCGAATTCAATCTCAATGCGGAAAAAATCGACATGAATGAGCTGTTGGTCTTTTTTGACAAATGGAAAGACTTTCAAAAGGAGCTCGAGTCCGAAACGGACCAAAAAACGGTTGATGAAAATAAGGACTACCAAATAGATATACAGTTTTATGCACGCTCACTCAATTGGAACCAATCCCACATGGATAATTTCAATGGAATACTTACAGTCCGTCCTGAGGGAGGGATATTCAAAGGTCACGGGGAGCATGTGGGGGGAAAAACCGAACTGGATGGCTTTTTCAGATTAGACCCTAGCCCATCTGTTAGTCTAAGGCTTTCGGCTTCAGACCTGGCAGTGGACGAACTCTTCAGACAGTGGGATAATTTCAACCAATCAACCGTCAAAAGCAACCATTTGAAAGGCAGCCTACAAGGACATTTTTTCGCCCTTTTGAAATGGGATGAAAAAGGAAATTGGGACCGCGAACATTCCGAAATGATCGCAGCCGTCGAATTGAAAAATGGGGTGCTGAAAGATTTTGATATGCTACATTCCTTCTCGGCTTTTGTACACGAAGAGACCCTGAATAATATTCAATTTGAAAATCTGTCCAATGTCATCTGGATGCACAATGGCTCCGTCTTCATGCCGGGCATCTTTTTACACAACAATGCCGTAAATCTCACCGTGGCCGGAGCCCATCGCCTGGACCAGGACTTCAGGTACGGAATTCGCCTCAATGCAGGCCAGGTGATGACTGGAAGAATACTGAATCGCAACCGCCAAAAGCCCATTCCTGCCAGGAGAAACGGCTTTTTCAATCTGCACTACATCCTCCAGGGAAGCGGTGAAAGTTTTAACTACAGAACAGATCAACAGGCGGTCCTGTCCATGTTTGACCAAACCAGTGAGATGCGAATAAAGGCCCTCTCAAAACTCCGGGAGACATTTGGTGAACTCCCTTTTTACTCGGGCGATAACAACCACTACGAGGAAGAAACCTCTGAGTCTTTACCCGGTATATTTGAGGATGGTGAACCTGTTTACATGGAGGGTTTTGGACACGGCACCTAATGTGATATGCTCATAACCATTGAACCCCATAAACAACACACTGAAAGGTATCAACAATACAAAGACCCACACAAAACCGGTACCAACCGAATCTACCCTAATCCCGAGCCGGATAAAGGCTGGAACTACCATTCATCCTCCCGGATTCCAACATTTTTTTAAGCAAAACATAAACTCCCGTGTTGCACTTTGAAGGAAACAACAAATAAAAGACGCTTTCCCCCCAGAGAGATAAAATATTAGATAAAAACATTACCATGAAAACAGAGAGAGTAACATTCAAAAATGCCGACGGAATAAAACTCGCGGCCAAATTAGAGCTTCCGGTTGATCGCCGGCCACATAACTTCGCAGTTTTTGCCCATTGTTTTACCTGCAACATGAATTTAAAAGCCATTAAAAACATAGCCGACGGCCTCACCTCTGCCGGATTTGGCGTACTCCGGTTTGATTTCACCGGGCTGGGGATGAGCGAGGGGGAGTTTGCCGACAGCAATTTCAGTTCGCAGGTGAGCGATATCACCCACGCTGTAAAATGGCTGGAGGAGAATTACCGTGCTCCGGCCCTGTTGGTTGGTCATTCTCTCGGTGGTACCGCAGCACTTTTGGCGGGGACCGATCTAGAATCAGTTCGCGCAATGGTGAGCGTAGGAAGTCCGGCAGAGCCCGAGCATGTAAAACACCTTTTCAGGGAAGACCTTAAAGAGATCGAAAAAATGGGCGCTGCAGAAGTAAATATTGGAGGTCGAGGATTTCGTATCAAGCACCAGTTCATCAAAGATATCACCTCTAGATCGCTTTTGAAGAAACTCGAGCATTCCCGCAAACCACTGCTGATAATGCACTCACCCCAGGATTCCATAGTGGGTATATCAGAGGCTGAGAAAATCTACCAAGCCGCTTTTCACCCCAAGAGTTTCGTCAGTCTGGACGGAGCCGACCACCTTTTGTCAAAAAAAGAAGATGCCCAATACGCCGGACAGGTTATCGCCGCCTGGGCAGCGCGGTTTGTCGAAAAGAGAGAAGAGAAATTGCCCGATGGGCCTGCTGAAACCATTGCCAGAATAGGAGGCAAATCGGACAAATACACCACACAAGTTAAAATGGGCAAGCACCACCTCGTAGCCGACGAGCCCGAAACCCTCGGAGGTTTTGACCTGGGCCCCACCCCTTATGACCTACTCAAAGCCGCCCTGGGAGCCTGCACCACCATGACCCTCAGAATGTACGCCGATCACAAAAAGATCGACCTGTCCGAAGTCACGGTCCACCTCCGACACGAAAAAAGACACCTCAAAGATGCCGATGTTTCAGAGGGCAAGGGTAAAAAGATGGACCACATCGACCGAATTATCGAAATCGACGGAGATTTAACCGATGCACAACGCAAGAGAATGCTCCAAATCGCAGACAAATGCCCCGTCCACAAAACACTCAAACAATCCGTCATCATCCACAGCAAGCTAAAGGAATAAAAGCCCCGGCACCCATCCACAAGCCAAACCAGGAACAATTTGCAATTCAGTGGAACTCATTTCCCACATTATCTGATGCCCGGGGTTTTATGGATTACACAGAATGAGCAGATTCCTATTTTGTCTCGGGTAATTGCTACAAACAATAGACAAGACTCCCGTAGCGTGACATGATTATAAAAGCCGCTTCATACGAAAACACGCAAATTACTAATTGCCACTCACAACCCAACACCTTTGTGGCTTGGCATTCTGTAGAGAAACCAAAATCCCATACACCAAATCTCCCAAAAATTCATTATTTCTGTCAAAGTTCCAGAATTCTCGCCCGAAACACCAATTCCTAATTAAGCAAAGAGCACCAGTTTTGTCCCCAGGACTATGGTGGGGAATCAACCCCTAAACCAAACCAGGACAAATTCCTAACTTTGCGGTCAAAATTAAACGGATGTCATTCAGACAGGAACTAAACAAGCGAAGAACCTTTGGAATAATCAGTCACCCGGATGCAGGGAAAACCACCCTGACCGAAAAACTACTCCTTTTCGGTGGAGCCATTCAGGTGGCTGGAGCTGTTAAGTCAAACAAAATAAAGCGCGGGGCCACCTCGGATTTTATGGAGATAGAGCGACAACGGGGAATTTCCGTGGCCACTTCTGTCATGGCTTTTGACTACGCGGAAAAACGCATCAATATTTTGGATACCCCCGGTCACCAGGATTTTGCTGAAGATACCTACCGAACACTCACTGCAGTGGACAGCGCTATAGTAGTGATCGATGTGGCGAAAGGGGTGGAGGAGCAAACCGAAAAACTGGTCAATGTCTGTAAGGATAGAAATACCCCAATGATCGTTTTTATCAACAAATTGGATCGTGAGGGATTGGACGGCATAGACTTACTGGATGAGTTGGAAAAAAAATTGGGCATGAAAGTCTGCCCAATGAGTTGGCCGATAGGAATGGGCCAACGCCTTAAGGGCATTTACGACATCTACAACGGCAAATTACCCCTTTTCAAACCCCACGGCAAGCAAGAAGAGGACGAAACCGTATTTATCGAAGACCTGGACAGTGACGAATTGGTCAGACAGGTGGGTGAATCCGCCGCTGAGGAACTGCGGTCCGAAGTTGAAATCATACAAACGGTATATCCCGATTTTGACGTGGAAGCCTACAGGCGTGGTGAACTGCAACCGGTTTTTTTCGGGAGTGCCATCAACAATTTCGGGGTTAAAGAGCTGTTGGACTGTTTCGTAAAAATAGCGCCCCCGCCTCTGGCGCGACCCACAGATAAGCGAACCGTAGAACCCGATGAGGATAATTTTACGGGATTTATATTTAAAATCCATGCCAATATGGATCCCAGACACCGCGACAGAATCGCCTTCCTCAGAGTTTGTTCGGGTATTTTTGAGCGAAATAAAAACTACCACCACGTGAGACTGGGCCGCAACCTTAAATTCTCAAACCCCACTGCTTTTATGGCAGAGAAAAAATCCATTGTGGACCAATCTTACCCCGGGGATATTGTAGGACTGCACGATACAGGCAATTTCAAAATCGGGGATACCCTGACCACCGGAGAGGACATTACTTTCATCGGAATACCCAGCTTCAGCCCGGAGCAGTTTCGCTATGTAGTCAACAAAGACCCAATGAAAACTAAGCAATTGGACAAGGGCCTCGACCAACTTATGGACGAAGGTGTGGCTCAGCTTTTTACAAAAATAGACAACAACCGAAAGATAATAGGTACCGTGGGTGTACTTCAATTTGAGGTCATTCAGTACCGACTCGAACACGAATACGGAGCCAAAGTGGATTATGAACCCATCTCACTCTACAAGGCCTGTTGGGTCAAGTCCGAGGACCCGGAAGCTTTGAAGGAGTTTGAAAAAAGGCGTAAAAACAACCTGGCTCTCGACAAAAAAGACCAGCTTGTCTTCCTCGCTGAATCTCAATGGGCACTGGAACGCGTTGAGGAAGCCCACAAGGATATCCGTTTTCAGTTCAAGTCGGAAATATAAAATAACGGACGCCCACTTTATCCAAAAGGGACTCTTGCGCTTGAAAGGTAATTTAAGAGTCTACTCCAAAAACCCTTTCGTCATGAGAATGAGCGAAAAATTCGAGATCGAGGCATCGGGTGAAATATTCCGCAGGCGTAGCCATAGCTACGTTGAGGAAAGATTTTACTCGATAACGAAGATATGGGATTTTGCAGCCATTCGGAATAGAAATGGGTTTTTGGAGTAGACTCATTTAACGTAAACCCCTAATATTGAACTATAGGAGATCTTAGCTGGGCACTGCATTTTGGCATAGTGATCTGATTTATGGTTGTTAATGGATTCGCATTCCCTGGGGGTTGACCTTAAAAAATCATACAGCTTTTGTTGAAATTCCTTTATTGAAGATGGTCTATGGACTTGGAATCAATGCTTACTTTATTGCAAACTACATACCTCAACGGCACTTCTGCCAGCTTTTCGCATTATCTGGTAAACATTTGCGCAAAACGCTTCAGTTTATTGAAATAATAATACCTGGCGCGGATACATCTGCATTAAATTGTCCAGCTCCGCGTCTTAATTACTGCATCGAACTGGGTGGGATGGGCCACTCCTCCAGAGCGGACAGACACGCAGGAGAGCCACCTTATAGCAATGGGTTTATTACTTCTGTGGGGATGCGGTTTTACTTTGGAGAAGTAGGAGTGAAATTTTACTCACTGCCGAGGGCGCAATAGCCGCAGAGGTAAACCCGGAAAAGTAATTGCTCTGCTTTCCCAGGCTAAAACTTTCAATCCTCCCTCCGGCTATTGAGCGGGCGTGCAAAAAGTCGCTCACAACAGTCCTCCGATGTATTATTAAAAAAGGATAGCTGCCTAAGGAGCTATTTTTCAACGGGCTATCAAGATTAGTATGCACTTTGTTTTCCACCGGTTTGAATAAGCCCATTTATTACTACTTTTGCGCCTTCAAAAAATTGAGTGCGGATATAGCTTATCATTTTCTTATGACTGTTGAGACACCGGAATTGAGTCGAAGTACTCAAACAATTTATTGTTAAGCCCAGAATAAATTTCAGCGCAAAATCTATTAGAAGCACCTTTAAGAAAATGGTTTGCCCATTTCAAACAAAACTATTATGAATAAGTACGCCCGACTATATCGGAAAAAGACGAAACAAAAATACAAGAAGGTAATTAACCTGTTTAGTAAAAGTCCTGAGACAAGCGTCAAAACGGAGATTTTGTCCGGACTCACGGTAGCTTTAGCACTCGTTCCGGAAGCAATAGCTTTTGCTTTGATTGCAGGATTATCTCCATTAACGGGGCTTTATGCAGCATTTGTTCTGGGGCTGGTTACATCCATTTTTTGGTGGTCGGCCCGGAATGATTTCAGGTGCCACGGGTGCAGTTGCAGTGGTAATTGTGGCTTTGGCGATTTCTCACGGAGCCGAATATGTATTCGCAACGGTTGTATTGGCGGGAATTATTCAGGTACTGGCGGGTGTATTCAGATTGGGGAAATTAATGCGCCTGGTTCCGCATCCTGTTATTTTTGGATTTGTCAATGGGTTGGCGGTGATTATTTTCATGTCCCAGCTCGATCAATTTAAGGATGATACAGGCAATTGGCTGACGGGTCAATCCCTGTACATTATTCTTGGTTTGGTAATCCTGACCATGTTTATCATTTGGGGATTGCCAAAGCTGACCAAGGCCGTACCGGCTTCCCTGATTGCTATTCTCACTGTTTTTGGAATTGTTCTGGCCTTTGGAATCGACACCAAAAATGTAGGTGATATTGCATCTATTCAAGGAGGTTTTCCACCCTTTAATATTCCCAGCGTTCCCTTTACTTTTGAAACTTTGGTACTCATATTTCCCTATGCCGCCGTTATGGCTGGTGTAGGCCTGATTGAGAGTTTGCTAACGCTCAATATTATTGATGAAATCACAGAAACTCGCGGTCGTGGAAACAAAGAAGCCGTGGCCCAGGGAGCTGCAAATATGCTATCCGGTTTTTTCTCCGGAATGGGTGGATGTGCCATGCTGGGACAAAGCCTTATTAACATTTCCAATGGAGCTAGAGCGAGGCTTTCGGGAATTGTTGCTGCCGTTGCTCTATTGATGTTCGTGATGTTCGGTGCTGGGTTTATAGAATTACTGCCCATGGCTGCACTCACTGGTTTGATGATTATGGTAGCCATAGGGACATTTGAATGGGCGAGTTTGAGGACCTTCAACAAAATGCCCAAGTCCGATATTTTCGTAATGGTGGTTGTTACCCTGGTGACCGTTTTACTTCACAATTTGGCTTTGGCCGTGGTGGTTGGGGTAATTATAGCTGCCCTGGTTTTTGCCTGGGACAATGCAAAGCGCATTCGGGCAAGAAAGTCTGTTGATGAGAATGGAATTAAGCATTATGAAATCTACGGACCACTGTTCTTCGGTTCGGTAATCGCCTTCAATGAAAAGTTTGATATTCTAAATGACCCAGAGGAAGTAATCATTGATTTCAAAGAAAGCAGGGTGGTCGATATGTCGGCCATTGAAGCACTTAACAAGATTACAGGACGCTATCATAAAGTCGGGAAAAAGGTCCACTTGCGACATTTAAGCCCCGATTGTCAAAAGCTACTTCAAAATGCCGATAAAATCATTGATGTCAATGTTTTGGAAGATCCGAATTACAAAGTGGTAGTCGATAGGATTTAGGGATGCTCAAATTCCCTTCCAACAATTCCCTCTGTTGGCTGTCTGAGCCCGTCCCGGAAGAACTCCACTGATATTTCCAGATCAGTGACAGCTAAGGTAAGTACTGATATTTTTGGTTTCATGGCTTGGTTTTTTCATTTTGTCTATAACCATAACGGTTTAAAGCGAGGAAACGTTAGGTTGTATTAGCGAAGGGATAAGAAAATCATCAAAAGGGTCAACATGCTCCGGTATTCCCATTTTACATGTACATGAAAAACAGGTACTGTTTTCTGCATTTCAATCATGCAATGCTAGAGTTAGGTTAAGTATAATTTAGTCAGTCCTGGTCCTGGTCCTTCTTCCTTTTTCTTTGTTGAAAAAGCCTCACGTTACTTCAACTGCACTTAGCAACCGGGGCAGCACAAGCAACCTCAGCTATGCAGCGTTTTCCCGCCTGGAAAAAGAACAATGGGCTCAAAATGGTCACTACAGGGGGCCAACTTTCAAGCTCAATTGCTAAGGTTTCATCGAGCATTGAAGTAGTTTTAAATGTATCCCCAAAACAATTCATATAAACACTCGTATAAAGTATCGTCCTTTTCTGTGTAGTAACCTGGGTCATTTATTCTGCACAGCCAAAGGGAAGTTTACCCTCCGGAGCGAGGGTTGTTTTTTTTAATAAAGACATTGAGAAAAGTATGACAAAGAATATTGAGACTGAAGTAGAAGCTGTGGATGCAATGGCTTCTTCCTACAACGATCTGAAAAACGAAATCGGAAAAGTAATCATCGGACAGGAATCCGTGGTTGAAGGTGTGATTATCTCCCTGTTAGCTAATGGACACAGATTTCTGGTAGGGGTTCGGGTCTTGCCAAAACCCTTTTGGTAAGTACTATTGCAGAGGTGCTCGACCTGGACTTCAAGCGAATCCAATTTACCCCGGACCTGATGCCATCTGATATTACGGGTTCGGAGATATTGGGAGAAATTGCCAGTTCAAATTCAACAAAGGTCCCCTTTTCGCCAATATCGTTCTGGCGGATGAAATAAACAGAACACCACCAAAAACCCAGGCGGTACTAATCGAGGCTAAGCTTTGGGGAGGGGACAGTCTGTAAATCCTTCGTTATCAAAATTATATCTATATTTTCGGGTTGTAGTTTTGGAGGATTCTACCGAGCTATGCTGTTTCTACGCAGCCCCTTTGCGCCTTTTCCTTTGCGACTTCGCACCTTTGCGTGAAACTAATATCCTGCACAACGAATCACTCGAAAATAATTAATCTTACCGAAACCCCTGACTTGTCGCCAAAACCACCCCAATTCTTAATTGACTATCTCGTAATTGACCAGAATCATATCCCAAACTCCACCTGAAACATCCAAACCCAGTGCCTTTGAGGCGGTGATGTCATGTCTGCCGGAATATTTCTGAAGTTGTTGAATCCTATATGGGTTTGTGCTTTGATGCGGTGGCCCTGAATATACTTGGTAATTCCAAACAAGGCTTCATCCCTGGTCGCACGCAGATCAGCCACCGATGAGCGGGGTTCTACCGTGGCGAACCTCAGGCTCAATTCCAAGTTTCCCGGCGTGAGGTAGCTGAGTTGAGAATTCAGCCCGTAGCCTGTCATAACGTAGTCGGCAAACTCTTCCGGCACACCGTCAAATACAGGGTCTGAGACACTCTTATTGAGGTATTCCACTGCCAGTGCCCAGCCGTTGTACTTCATCAGGAAATCTGCAATGAAAGTGGTGATATCCCTTTGTTCAAAAAGAGGAGTCCCGCGCTGGCCAGCTTCCTTAACCGCCTTGTGATTAAATGAACCACCGAGTCCGATCGATATTTTGGGTGTCGGCTCGCGGAAGAGGTCGCCCTCCATAAAGTCACCATCAGCGATAAAAGGTCCGAGCGGTAACCACTCCAGACGCCCGGTATAAGCGAGCCCGTTGTTGGTCCCGGGTACATTTCTACCATCCCCGGTGGATACGGCCGCTTTAAACCTGAGTTCGCGCCCCCCCTGATAGGCCGTGTAGTAGGCAAAAAGCCCGAAATCCCGGTCTATATTGAAAGTGCTGTTGACAATGGAGCGGTCGGCAAATTGAAGACTGCCCGAGGAAGTCACGCGCTGTCTATTGCCCGGCAATTTACCCTGACCAAAGCCGAGGTAAAAATGGTCATCCACAAAGTAGTAAACCATGGCATCGCGCACAATTTCAGCTATCTCGCCCCCATCCAAATTCTGATCAGCCCGCGAAAAAGACAACTGCAGATAGTACTGAAAACGAGGGTCCACCAGAAACCCGTCAAACCTCAAGCGGAGTCTCCGAACCCGGGCTTCAAAGGATTCCGGACTCAGATTGGTGTCTGATTTTGAAAAATAGCCGAGTCTGTTTTGCATCCGAAACCTCAGTTTCAGCAGCATTTCATCGGCCTTTTTGATGGTAATTCCATCGTCCACTTCCAAAAAAGCGCGCTCGTCAAGTTCCGTTTGCGCAACGGCCTCTTTCTGAAAAAGGACAATGACAAAAAACAGGCCGGCAAGAAACCACCAGCGATTGATTTTTTTCGCTTTCATACCGCTGTCCTTATTTAAAAGTCAGGTTGTTTTTGGAGCAGCATTGAGGATTTCCTCTGATGCAGCCTCTTCAAACTTCTTAAAATTATCTACAAAAAAAGCGGCTAGCTCGAGTGCCTTTCTCCGGTACGCAGCCTGATCACTCCAGGTTTTTTGTGGGTCGAGAATGTCAGCCGGCACATTGGGGCAGGACGTGGGCATTTGTAATCCGAAAATTTGGTGCTCTTCATACTCAGCCCTGTTCAAACTTCCCTGCATGGCGGCATTAATCATAGCCCTGGTGAAGCGGAGACTGATTCTGCTTCCGGTACCATAAGGGCCTCCCGACCAGCCCGTATTCACAAGCCAAACATTTACATTGTGTTTATTCATCCTGCTGCCGAGCATTTCAGCGTATTTGGTCGGGTGCAGGGGTAGAAAAGGTGCGCCAAAACATGCCGAAAATGCCACCTGAGGCTCATCGATTCCAGCCTCTGTACCGGCTACCTTTGCCGTATAACCAGAAACAAAGTGGTACATGGCCTGACCCGGAGTCAGTTTGGAAATGGGAGGCAATACCCCAAATGCATCACAGGTCAGAAAGAAAATATTTTTGGGATGTCCACCTCTGGAACCTCCCACTGAGTTTTCAATATGGTAAATGGGGTAAGAAACCCGTGTGTTTTGGGTGATTTTGTCGCTGTCGTAATTCGGTCTTCGAGTACCTTCGAAAAACTCGATGTTCTCCAAAATGGCGCGGTGTTTAACCGCATTGAATATCTCGGGTTCTCTCTCCTGTGAAAGGTTGATGCACTTGGCGTAACATCCACCCTCAAAGTTAAAGATTCCCTCGTTCGACCAGCCGTGCTCATCATCTCCGATCAACTGCCGATTGGGATCCGCGGAAAGGGTTGTTTTCCCCGTTCCCGAAAGCCCGAAAAACACCGCAGTATCTCCCTTTTTGCCCAAATTGGCCGAACAGTGCATACTCAACACATCGTGATTGACCGGAAGAATGTAGTTGAGAATGGAAAACATCCCCTTCTTGATCTCCCCGGTGTAGGCAGTACCGCCAATGATCACTGTTTTTTGGGTGAAATTAATGATGGCAAAATTGTCCTGGCGGGTTTTGTCAATGGCCGGGTCTGCTTTAAAACCCGGAGCGCAAATAATCGTCCATTCAGGTTCGAATTCAAGCACCTCTTTGCGAGACGGTCTCAAAAACATATTGTATCCAAACTGATTACTCCACGGGTACTCCGTAATCAGCCTCAGGTTCTTTTTGTACTTCTGATGCGAACAAACCGAAGCATCTCGAACATACACATCTTTGTCCTCCAGATAAGCACACAGCTTTTGTTTCAACTGGTCAAACTTTTCAGCCTCAAAGGGCTTGTTGATGTTGTTCCAATCGACTGAGGACTCGGTGACGGAATCTTTTACAATAAATCTATCTTGAGGGGATCGTCCGGTGAATTTGCCCGTATTGATACAAATGGCGCCCGTGTGGCTGAGCACACCCATGTCCCTTTCTATGCTGGCTTCTACCAGCTCTTCGGGACTCAAATTCCAAAAAGCGGTTTTGCAATTATCAATTCCATGATTCTTAATAGTAGCATTTGGGTTTTTGATGCCTACTTCCTGCATTATTGTTGTTTTACTTAAATTAATACCGAGCTTTGGACCAATTCTGTCGTCAAAACAGCCCCAATCCATCGCCCTTTTTTGTGAACGGATGCAAAGATAGAAAAAGCACTTTGCTCTTTGGGCAAATCAACTGCGATTAATCCTGATGGAGTAGAAAGTATGGAAAGTACAAAGTATAGAAAGTAGAAAGTTGATAAATCGGATAGGGTTAATATCTGTAGATACGCAAGGCCGTGCGTATTCTACCTCCCAAAAATTTTATCACCCATTTTCAGATCAATAATTGGTAGTGATTTTTTGTTGCTCAAGACAAAAAGTAAGAGGAATTGATTTTCAAACTGTTACAATTAAACCGGAGATAAATGAGTCTACTTCAAAGATCGATTCATTCGAGGGTTTTATAGCCTTTGGTTGATATACCAATTGTGGAAACTTGAGTAAAACCTTGTTTCCGGGTATTTCTCAAGGGGGGAATTTGTCGCCCCTGGCTCCTTTTTTAAATAAAGCGGTCAAAATAAGTTGATGGTTGAAAAAATTGGCGGTAATTTTGCAGAAATTCAGTGAGTTAAACCAACGATGTCAGATCAGATAAAGCACGAGTGCGGCCTTGCCTTTTTGCGATTGCTAAAACCGCTTTCCCACTATTCGGAAAAATACGGTACAGCCCTCTACGGCCTTAATAAGATGCAGCTTTTGTTGCAAAAACAGCGAAATCGCGGACAGGATGGCGCAGGACTTGCTTGCATAAAACTGGACGAGCCTCCCGGACACCGCTACATTTCCCGGCAAAGGAGCCTCAGTCCCAATTACCTGAAAGACCTTTTTTCCAATATTTTCAGCCATTTTGATGAGCTGGCCCCGGAAAAATTTGAAAACCCGGAATGGCTGAAGCGCAACAAACCCTATGTGGGAGAATTGTACCTCGGACACCTTAGAT
The DNA here is from genome assembly GCA_007695035.1 of Saprospirales bacterium. Lineage (GTDB taxonomy): Bacteria > Bacteroidota > Bacteroidia > Chitinophagales > Saprospiraceae > PWJY01. Next base: position 25,182 of record REEO01000056.1, read on the forward strand.
ACGGAACCCACGGTGACAACAGTATTGAAACGGTCCATCCGTTTTTAAGGCAAAATAATTGGATAACCCGAAACCTGGTGCTTGCGGGTAACTTCAACCTAACCAATGTCGATGAACTCTTTTCCCAACTGGTTCAACTGGGCCAATACCCCAAAGCCCAATCAGACACGGTGACAGTGCTGGAAAAACTCGGACATTTCCTGGATGATGAGGTAGAGCGGCTCTACACCTGGTTTAAGCCTGACGGCTACTCCAACCAGGAAATCAACCAATTGATCTTTAAGCACCTCGATGTGGCCCGCATGCTGAGGCGCGCTTGTAAGAAATTTGACGGTGGTTTTGTGATGGGTGGTATGATAGGGCACGGGGATGCTTTTGTTTTAAGAGATCCCAACGGCATCAGACCCGCATATTACTACTCTGATGATGAAGTGGTTGTGGTGGCCTCCGAGCGACCGGCTATTCAGACTGCCATGAATGTCCGATATAAAGAAGTAAAAGAGATCAAAGAAGGCCACGCCCTCATTGTAAAAAAGGATGGCAGGATACTTGAAGAGCCTTATACACAGCCGGGAGAAAAGAGGTCCTGCTCCTTTGAGCGGATTTATTTTTCCAGAGGAACCGACCGGGACATTTACCTGGAGCGAAAGCAATTGGGTGAACAACTCACAACTCGTGCCCTTGAAGCGGTGAATCACGACCTCGAAAATACCGTTTGGTCTGCTGTGCCCAATACCGCTGAAACTGCCTTTTACGGTCTGATAGACGGCCTGGAGAAATACCTGAACAAATCAAAGGCGGCTGAGATAAAAAAGCTCCACAAAAAGGGAGAACTGAAGGGACTTGATAAAATCCTGAATTTGAGACCCAGGGTGGAAAAAATCATCGTGAAAGATGCCAAAATGCGCACTTTTATTGCCGATGAAGTTGTGAGAGGGGACATGGTGTCTCACGTTTATGATGTCACCTACGGAATTGTGAAAAACAATATGGATAAACTGGTGTTGCTTGACGATTCCATAGTCCGAGGAACAACGCTGAGAGACAGCATCATCAAAATTGCCAACAGGTTGAACCCCGCTTCAATGGTGATTCTCTCCTCTGCCCCCCAAATCCGCTACCCGGATTGCTATGGAATTGACATGTCCCAAATGAGCAAATTTGTTGCCTTCAGGGCCATGATCGAACTGTTGAGGGAAAATGGACGCGAACACTTGCTGGAAGAGGCCTACGACCGATGCCTTGCACAAAAAGACTTGCCTAAAGACCAGATTAAAAATGAACTCGTCTCACTTTACGATCAGTTTTCGGAGGAAGAGATATCCAATAAGATTGCCGTACTACTGACCCCGCCGGAAGTCGATATCCCGGTAAAGGTTATTTATCAGTCAGTGGAGGGCTTGCACAATGCCTGTCCACACAGCAGGGGAGATTGGTACTTTACGGGCAATTATCCCACTCCCGGAGGCAATGCTGTTGCCAATCGCGCATTCATGTACTACATGGAAAAAAAGGAGATCAGAGCCTACTGATTCCCAGGCAGGGACACTTCTTTTGCATCAGTGGTTTTTAGTCCGATCTGTTATAAATTGTCAGGTCTAAAGGTTACCTTTGCACTCCCAAATTTTTGAATAAACACTGAAGCCAGAAGTTATGAAGCTGAAATTCTTAGGTCATTCCTGCTTTTTGATCGAAACAGGCGGCAAAAAACTGATTGTCGATCCCTTTATCACTGGAAATGAAAAAGCCGGTGATATTGACGTGGATTCCATTCGCGTGGATTATGTTTTGCTCACCCACGGACATCAGGACCATGTCCTGGATGCCGAAACCATCGCAAAAAACTCCGGTGCAAAAATCATTTCAAACTTTGAAATCGTGAGTTGGTACAAGGAAAAGGGACTCGATGGACACGAGATGAACCACGGAGGTAGTTGGTCCTTTGATTTTGGAGAGTTAAAATACGTCAACGCCATCCATTCCAGCGTTTTGCCCGACGGCACCTACGGAGGCAATCCCGGTGGCTTTATTTTGAAAGCTGAAGACAAAAACATCTACATAGCGGGCGATACTGCACTCCACATGGATATGCAACTTATTCCGGTCACTTCCGGTACACCCGATTTGGCCATTTTGCCCGTGGGCGACAATTTCACCATGGGAGTGGATGATGCACTTCACGCCGCTGAATTTGTCAAATGCGACAAAATAATTGGCTGTCACTTTGATACTTTTGGTTTTATCGAAATCAAAAACAAGGACAGGGCGGTTGCCAGATTTAAAGAAAAAGGCAAGGAGCTCATTCTTCCTTCCATTGGAGATGAATTCACCTTGTGATACCAACAAAATCAATGGGCAAAGTAATTACCATAGCGAATCAAAAGGGAGGGGTCGGAAAAACCACCACTGCCATTAACCTGGCCGCCAGCCTGGCAGCACTGGAACACAAGGTTTTGATCATCGATGCAGACCCCCAGTGCAACGCCACCAGCGGTGTTGGTATCGTCGAGGATCAGGTTGAATCCAGCCTTTACGACTGTCTGATCAATGAGGTGGAACCGGAGTATGCTGTTCTGGAAACTGAATTGGTAAACCTCCATATCCTGCCCTCCTCAATCGATTTGGTGGGTGCGGAATTGGAGTTGGCCGGCAAGATCCAAAGGGAGTTTTTTATAAAAAAGGTTACCGATCAACTCCGCGATCAGTACGACTACATATTCATCGACTGCCTTCCCTCACTCGGCTTGATTACCATCAATGCCCTCACAGCAGCGGATTCGGTACTCATACCCATTCAATGTGAAATTTTTGCCCTGGAGGGATTGCAAAAACTTAAGAACACCATTCAACTCGTCAAATCAACGGTCAATCCAAAATTGGAAATTGAGGGCATAGTACTCAGTATGTACGACCAGCGATTGAGATTGGCGAAAGTCGTGGTGGAGGAGGTCAAAACCCACGCGGGTGATCAGGTATTTGAAACCATCATACACCGAAACGCCAGAATAGGGGAATCGCCCAGTGCCCACAAGCCCGTTATTCTCTACGATGCAGGGAGTAAAGGGGCCTACAATTTTCTCAACCTGGCCAGGGAATTTTTGGAGCGCAACAGCAAGCCCGTTAGTCAGGGATAATTTTGTACAGACAATCAATTTTTGCTTATGGCTAAGATGAAGAAAAAAGATCTCGGAAAGGGAATTCGCGCACTGCTCTCAGGTGTAGAAGACAAAGATACGGGCACCCAAAAAAAGATTGTCAAAGAACTTTCCAGTACAGTAGCCATGGTGCCCATTAAATTCATAGAAGCCAATCCATTTCAACCCCGAAATGAGTTCAGCAGCAGCGAGCTGGAAGAATTGACCGAGTCCATAAAAATTCACGGTATCATTCAGCCGATTACGCTCCGAAGACTTAGCGATGATGCCTACCAGATCATCTCCGGTGAAAGACGTTGGCGCGCCTCTCAAAAAGCCGGTCTGGAAGAAATACCTGCCTACATAAGGGTGGCCAATGACCAGGCCATGCTCGAAATGGCCCTTATTGAAAATATCCAGCGACAGGACCTCAATCCCATCGAAATCGCCATATCACTCAACAGACTCATGGATGAGTGCCAGTTGACCCACGAGGGTCTGTCAGAGCGGGTCAGTAAGCAGAGAAGTACGGTCACCAACTACCTCAGGTTGTTAAAACTCCCGCCCCAGGTCCAGCAATCAGTCAGAAATCAAAAAATATCTATGGGCCACGCGCGGTCCATTGCAGGCCTGAAGAAAGTGGACCAACAACTGCAACTGCTTAACGACATCCTCAAAAAATCCCTCTCGGTACGCGCCACAGAGGAATGGGTGCGAAAATTTGAAAAGGGAAAAGGCTCGAAAAAGTCCGTCTCCTCCTCAACCAAAAAAGAGCAGGGCAACCAGGTCAAAATGCTTGAGGACAAACTCTTGCAGCGATTTGGTACAAAAGTTAATATCCGGGAAAAAAATACGGGTCACGGGCAAATTGTCATTCACTTTGATGACCGGGAACATTTGAATCAGCTTTTGGAGTATCTCAAAGTAATATGAGCCTGAGGATTGTTTTTGCAACCGCCTTACTTTTCTGCCTGCTGCTGAATTATCAGGCGCAATCAACGACTTTGCAGCCTGAAAATCCGGCAGATACCATACCCACAGAAGATCGAGTAGAACTAACCACTCCTGAACCGGAAGAGATAGCTTCTCCTGCAACGGGAATGACTGCTTTTCTGGACGATATTCTCGTCAACCGTCAAAAGGAGCGAAATCCATCCAGAGCTGCGCTTTTTTCTGCCGTAATCCCTGGAGCCGGTCAGGCTTACAATGGAGAATATTTGAAGGTAGGAGTAATCTACGGAATCACCGGAGGTTTGCTCTATGCATTGGACTTTAACAGACATCAATACAAGCGTTTCAATACTGCCTACGAACTTCGACTTAAAGGGGAGCAGGACGAGTTTGCTGGCATCATCCCAAATGCCCGCGGGATTCGGAATATTCGCGACAATTATCGCAAGGACATGGAGCTCACTTATATCGGACTGGGCCTCACCTATTTGTTCAATGTAATCGATGCCTTTGTAGCCGCACATTTGGCTTCTTTTGACATCGATGACGACCTCAGTATGCAATTGAGACCAACCGTGATACCGGGTCCGCATGTTTCCAATACAGGCGTGGGACTGGTATTAAGATTTTAACATTCTCTGGAAAAAGGCGGTTTTTTCTTAAAATTAACTTACTGTAATTTAACAGTTTGGGAAGTTACCGCAAAACATCTATGTTGTGCCTGGGTTTATCTATAGAAAAATCATACGCCACATGATCCATTCCACCTTACACCTTGAAAGTCTTTTAAGTAAGACCATTTCGATAAGTCTGGTCCTTACATTCACCCTTTTTTCCATCATGCAATTGACTGCACAGTCGGTCGCAGAAACCAACCGGGAAGCCCTGCTGGAAATAGCAGAGGAATCGCGCGAAGCCCATAAACTGGAGCGTCAGGAAGTTCTGGAAAAAATGACTGCCAGATCGCTGCCCATGAGGGTGGAAACCCCGGAGGGAATGGTTTACGAATTGATGCGCTTTGTTAACGGAATACCCGAATACTACACCAACAACAATGTGCGAGCTGCCATCTCAACAGGCACCAATCACCTCCAACCCACCGGAAGAACTAATCTCGACCTAGAGGGTGAGGGCATGGTCATCGGAGAGTGGGATGCGGGCGCAGTACTCGAAACCCACCAGGAACTCATGGGCCGCGTGGAACAGCGGGATGGAGCCACTCAGGTCCACAACCACGCTGTTCATGTAGCCGGAACACTGATTGCCTCAGGGGTAAGACCCGATGCCAGGGGTATGGCTCCTGCTGCCAATCTATGGGCCCACGACTGGTCATTTGATTCCGGAGAAATGGCTGAGGCCGCCGCGGATGGTCTTTTGATTTCCAATCACTCTTATGGGTCTCTGGCAGGATGGGCATTTGGAGATTGGTCGGGAGAGAGTGGAATGCACTGGTTTGGCGATATTTCCATCGACCCTGAAGAAGATTACAAGTTCGGGTTTTACAATTCAAAAGCCGCACTTTGGGATCAAATATCGTACAATGCCCCATACTACCTGATTGTAAAATCAGCAGGCAACAACCGCAATGACGACCACAGTGGTCCACACTTCGTTTTTCACCCCGACAGTAACGACTGGGTGATGTCCAGTGATTTCAGACAACCGGATGGCGGTGCGTTGGGATTTGACTGCATTCCCACCTATGGTAATGCCAAAAACATCCTCACAGTGGGTGCAGTGCGTACAGTGTCCGGCGGGTATTCCTCCCCGAATGATGTGAATATGAGCAATTTCAGTAGTTGGGGACCAACCAATGACGGTCGCGTCAAGCCCGATATTGTGGGAGATGGTGTGGGACTTCTGTCTTCTCACGGAACCGGAAATGCAGCATACAACACAAGCAGTGGAACCTCCATGTCGGGGCCCAATGTAGCCGGATCACTACTCTTGATTCAGGAACTGCATCAGCGATTGTACGGTGAATTTATGCTTTCGTCCAGTCTCCGCAGTCTCGCCATCCACACAGCTGATGAAACCGGGACCGGACCGGGGCCGGACTACAGTTTTGGCTGGGGCTTGTTGAATGCTGAGCGCGCTGCTGAATTTCTACTCGACCCGGCTGAGAACAAATTGATTGAAGATCACCTACACCAGAGTGACACCTTAAGGATTGAAATATTTGGCGACGGAAATACTGCTGTTAAGGCTACCCTCGCCTGGATTGATCCCCACGCTCCACCTCCGGAGCCGGCCCTCAATGACCGCACTCCCATGCTCATGAATGACCTCGATATGAGAATTATTGCTACTTCAGGAGTCGATTCCGGAGCCATTTACAAACCGTATATCCTGGACCCTGACAACCCCTCAGCACCGGCAGAAACCGGGGATAATTTCCGCGACAATGTGGAAATGGTTTTTCCGGGTGTTTTGCCGGAGGGAAATTACCTGGTACAGATCACACACAAAGGAGAATTGCATGACAACAGCCCGCAACTCTTTTCCCTCCTGATCTCTGCACCCCCTGCAGCCTGTGAGATTCCCGCCGAAATTGCTTTTGCTCAGGAACCCAGTTGCTTTAACACGGATGATGGAATGGTCGTTCTATCAGGTGGAGATGGTCTCACTGGCCTCACTTTTGCCGACTACAGACTCAACTTTCAGGATTCCGATACTTTTTCCAATATCAGTCCCGGAATACACCATTTTTATTTAAAAGACAACCTCGGTTGCATGGGTTCCGCGCAAGTAAACTTCTCCACCTCCGATAGAATTGAAGCGATAAAAGTAAACCAGGTCGCTGTCAGGCTTACCGAACCCAAAGATCAGAGGAGACAGTTCATCTTTTCCAATTCTGCCCAGACCAACGGCTGGGGTGGTGACCCCAATCAACAGATCGTAACAGGTTCACTGGTGCGCGTGGACGATGGATCAAATAATGGAATTTTGGGTTGTGGACCACTTGTAAATGCCGCTGAGGTAGAGGGCAATATTGCACTGGCATTGCGCAGCAGTTGTCAGTTTAGCGAAAAAGCCCTGAACGCTCAGGAAGCAGGTGCTATCGCGATAATAATCGTCAATAATGAAGAGGGTGTAATGTCAATGGGAGGTGGTAATTTGGCCGATGCCATCGATATACCGGTTTATATGGTGAGTTTAGAGGATGGTCAATTTCTAGCAAATTTGATCGATGAAGGTGGCCTGGAGTTAACCATGGGAATGCTAAAAGCCATCACTGAAACTTCATGTCCGGGCTCATCTGATGGTGGATTGGAGCCCTTTATCAGCGGTGGTGAACCGCCCTACACCTACGCCTGGAGCACGGGAGATACCTCTGTTGCTATCTCCGGCTTATCAGCAGGTACTCACCATTTGACCGTTACTGACAGTCGTTCATGCATTTTTGAAATGAGTATGGTGGTCGGATCTCCTGATTCACTGCGCCTGGATGTGGTGGAAAGCCAGACTGTCAGTTGCCCCGGTGAAGCCGATGGAATGATTACAGTACAAGCTGCCGGTGGCACTCCTCCCTATCAATACGAGTGGAGTACCGGACAGGGGGGACCGCAACTCGGACCTGTCCCCATAGGAACATTTTATGTTACTGTCACTGACGCCAATGACTGTCAGGCCGTGGACAGCTTTGCAATCACCAATCCGGATTCACTGCTCCTGGATTCGCTTCGAGTCTTTCCGACTTGTCCGGGAGAAGAATCGGGCAGGGTATCTATAGACCTTAGTGGAGGAACAGCTCCATTTCTGATTAACTGGGACCACGGAGCCGATTCGCTTACTTCAGATAGTCTGGCAGCAGGCACATACTACTTCACGGTCACCGACATCTGCGGATTTCAGGTCAGCGATTCAGTCGAATTACCGGAATCATCGGGTATTACAGCTACCATTGCAGAAGTTCAAGAACCCCTGTGCAGCGGAGACCAAACCGGTTTGATTTCCGTAGAAGTGGAAACCGATGTGGAGGATTTCCGGATTTCGTGGAGCCATGGTGATTCGGTGACCAATCCAATAAGGTTGCTGGCCGGAACTTACTCATTTACAGCCACAGATGCCTGCGGTTCCGCAGCTTCTGATACGGCAACTCTGGAAGAGCCTGATCCCGTTCGCATTGTAGTTGCGAATATCGAGCATCCACAGTGCCCCGGTAGTAGCGACGGCTCCATAGAGGTTCGGGCAGATGGGGGAACGGGTCCACTGACACTGAATTGGATCACAGGCGATACTGGACAGGTGGTAAGCGATCTTCTGGCGGGAATTTACATAGTCAATGCTACCGATACTTTGGGGTGCAGCCAGCGATTGGAAATTGCACTCGAGGATCCGCGTGCATTTAATGCGGAATTCTCCTATGAACTGGAGGGCGGCACCATTCAGTTCATGAATGAAAGCGATAGCGCAGAATTTATCTGGTCCTTTGGTGACGGCAACAGCTCAACGGAGCGAAGCCCAACCCATCAGTACGGGGAGGATGGAGAATACGAAATATGCCTGACCGCAATCACTGTCTGCGATACGATTACCATTTGTGAGACTGCACAAATTGTAGGTACGTCAGTGACTGATCTGGAAAAATCTCCACTGATTCGACTCTATCCCAATCCTGCCTTCTCAGACCTGAATGTGGAAATAGACCAGCCCGATCTCTACTATAAGGTGAAAATCTATTCCGCCACCGGAAAACTGGTAAAGCAACGAAGCCCGGAAAGCCACATGTTCTTCGACTTACGCAATTTCCCTCCCGGCATTTATATGCTGAGATACGGACCGGCAACCGAGGTCTTTGTAGTGGGTAAGTAACTTTTGATTTGCGCGTTTGAACCAGTATTTTGAGTGTGCGGTCATGGTTGTTACGCAGATGACATTAGAAACTATTGAAAGTTGATAAAAGCGGATAGGGTTTTGGGGCATGCGAGGAAATTAGTGAATTGCGTGTTTTGATAATGGTTTCCTTGGCTTCAATATTCCCTTTCGGGTATTAACCATTCTAAACCGGCCTTTATGAATTTGGCGTTAAACAAAATTGGTTTCTCACCGTATATCCGGAATATTCATGAAAGTTTCTATTACAAGGCTACCTCACGTCATAAATGGTCACTTGCTCGATTTTCTGTCCTGACCGTAGCTAAGGCTACGCCTCCGGAAGAAAATCTTCTCAAGACCCATTTCTATAGCGATCTAGCCTTTCATGACGAAACCTTCATGAATAATCCGGGTTAAGAAAGTTGTCAGTGTCTGAAGGTCATAGGAATTCGACAAAATGATTCAGGGAATCAATAACAACAAACTGCACCAACACTGATTCTTCCCGCAGTATTGGTGTTTTGCAAATTTCTATGAACAAGTTTGATAACTTTTAGGTGAGGGGCCGATTTTTTAGCCAAATTCATAAGTGCCTGCCCCCCAAAGCTTTGGGGGGTGGGGATTGTTACTTTTTGTACTTGTCCCAATCCTTTTGTGGATCAAGACAAAAAGTAAGAACAATCAAATTGGAATCGGCAATAATTAATCTAAGGGCCATTATGATTAGAATAATACAATCATTTTCCTGGGTTATCCTTTGCGGGGTTTCATAGGTTTAAATTATGTATTATTTACTGTCAATTAGGTATTTTCCAACTGATAAACTTAAGTAAATTTGGCAAAAGAAACCCCCATTCGGGATTCATCAACCATCTGCAATTCACTAAATCAAATCGGAACTATGCCATTCAAAAAATCGTACCATTTTACCCTCTCCATCCTGTGCACATTGGGGCTTCTTTTAGGAACAATTGTTTTTTCTGCCTGTGAACGAGAAGTTGCGGAAAGTGAGGTTCGTGTCCGGGAAGATTTCCCATTGTTGGAAATGCAAATCGCTGACCTGCAAGAAGCCTACATGGTTGGCAATTTAACGGTTGTAGAAGTGGTCCAACTCTACCTGGACCGGATAGAAGAGCTGGACAAAAACGGCCCTTGTTTGAATTCGGTCATTGCACTCAATCCGGAGGCCCTTGAAACTGCTAGCCAGCTGGATGATGAAATCAGCGAGGGAAACCGGCGAGGTCCCATGCACGGCGTCCCTGTCATGCTAAAGGACAATATCGATACCAGTGACGGAATGCCCTCCACAGCCGGCTCGAGAGCCCTCAAAAACAATCTGCCCGATGAAGATGCCGCCGTTGTAAAAAAATTGCGTGAAGCCGGTGCGGTTATCATGGGAAAAACCAACCTCAGCGAATGGGCCAATTTTCGCGGAACGATGTCCAGCAGTGGCTGGAGTGGACACGGTGGTCAAACCTTAAATCCCTACTACCTGGACCGAAATCCCTGTGGTTCGAGCTCGGGATCCGGGGTGGCCGTCTCCGCCAATTTGACCATGGTTGCCATTGGGACAGAGACCAACGGCTCCATTGTTTGTCCGTCACATGCCAATGGTGTAGTGGGGTTGAAACCCACTTCAGGGCTGGTGAGCAATGCCGGGATAATTCCCATTGCCTTCAGCATGGATGTGGCCGGACCCATGACCCGGACTGTCAGAGATGCAGCACTAACCCTCGATGCAATGACCGACCAGAATCAAAATTCCTACGCTGAGCATTTGGACGAATTTTCTCTGGAGGGGAAGCGAATCGGGTATTACACCTCCCACCAGGGCAGGAATTTTAAAGTGGATTCACTTACAGAAAGCGCCATTGCATTCCTTGAATCCCGGGGAGCTGAAATAATTTATCTGGACCAAATTGTAACTCCTAAAACAGCTCAGCACGCGTTCGAAGTGATGCTCTACGAATACAAAACCGGTCTCAATAAATATCTGGCGACCACAACTGAAAATACGGGCATTTCTAATATCCTGGATTTATTGGAATTCAATGAAAAGGACGATATCAGCCTGCGGTATTTTAACCAGAGCTATCTGGAAATGGTCGCGGAGAAAGAAGACCTGGATGCCGAAACTTACCTCGAAGCACTGCATCTGATGCACTTCAATTCCAGAGAAATGGGCATAGACCTCGCAATAGAAGAAAACGAACTCGAGGCAATTATGGCCCCCACAGGGTCTCCGGCCTGGCTCACCGATTTGTACAACGGTGATGCCTTTCAATTTGGCACCTCGTCCCCGGCTGCTTTTGCCGGATATCCGATTATAAGCGTTCCCATGGGACAAATCCACGGACTCCCGGTCGGCATTTCATTCTTCGGTTCCGCCTACAGTGAAAAAACATTGCTGGGACTTGCCCATGCTTTCGAACAGGGAACCCGGCATCGAGAACCACCGCTATTTCTTCCCAATTCCCAAAATTTTTGATGATTGAGAATCGGTTAAATATCCGTGGATACGCACAGCCGTGCGTACCTGTCCTTCACAATACATTAAATGTTGCAAATTGGGTCTACATGAATCATAAAAATTGACTACTGCAACGATCAATCCCTGGCGTTTCAAAAGAACAATGTTAAACATTTTAACATTTTGGGAGAAAGTTGTATCTTTATGCATACTGTCTTTTAGATGGCTTGCAATCAGGCAAACGGATCGCTTTTAGAATTCAATTTTTAACAACTAAAACTAACACAGATGAGACATTTAATTACCCTGTTGATTTTTTCCATTGGAATCACTTCCCTTGCAGAAGCGCAGTGGCGCGTAGTTCATTTGAATGAGGGCGTTCACGGGCGTGCTTTAAATATATCGTTTTACGATGATCACCTGGGCTTTGCTCTCTTCAACAACTCCATTCTCTTGCGGACCACAGACATTGGAGAAAACTGGGAGCGGATCTCTCTGCCGGGAAACATGGAATTAACCGATATTCACTTTGTCAATGAGGAATTGTTTTTCCTTTCGGCCAGAGATTCCTACTCAGATTATAATACTGGCTTTCTAATGCGCTCAGTCGATTCTGGCCTGAATTGGGAGTTGGTTCACAGCCAGGAACTACCAATAAACAACATTTGGTTTTTTGATGAGGAAAACGGTTTGATTGCCGGCTACAATCACATTGCAAGTACTGATAATCAGGGCAGTACCTGGAGTACGGTACTGAATATACCGGGAGGGGAATTTACCTACGGAAGTATAAGGCAGCTCAAATTTGCCGATGAAAACACAGGCTATGCGTTTGGGGCGGGTATTTCAGATAATCCACCATCATTATCCAATGCCATTTACAGCACTGCGGATGGAGGAAATAGCTGGGACTTTGTTGGGCCGATCAATACCGCCTTCGGAGTTACTGAGGCTTTTGAACTTGCCGGAAGCGAGGTCTTATTTGCAGGAGTGATGAATAAGCGCATATATCGCTCTGATGATGGTGGGGTTTCATGGCAAGAACACGCTTACGTGGAATCCCTGGGCAATCCGGTATCATTTGAGGTGGTGGATATGCATTTTCTGAGTGAGGAAGTGGGATTTATGGTGGGTTATACCATGCACCTGCTCACCAATGACGACAACTACATCGGTTTTTTTATCGGAAGTACGTCCGATGGCGGTGAAACGCTGGATGAGTTTTCAGAAAACGGCCTGGGCCTGCAGGCCATTCACTTTCTCAATGATTCAGTGGGCTTTGTAGCCGGTGAATACGAACTGATTATGAAGACAGAAGGGGGAATTGGCACAGAGCTTCCCTCCGATTATCCACACCACCTGTCAACAATTTCTTCTGTAACCGATCTGGAACCCAACACCCTGGATATCTCCCTTTACCCAAATCCAACATCCCGGAAAATAGAATTAGATCTGGATGTAGAACCCGGACAGGAACTGAAAATTCAGGTTTTTGACGTCTCCGGGCGGCTGTTGAAACACACGGTTAAAACCTGGGATGGGCTTTCACATTCCATCGATATAAACGGCTGGAATCAGGGCCTCTATTTTCTTCGGTTACAGATGGGCAACATGGAAGGCACGGATTTTTTCATCAAAAAATAAGTCTATAGAGTTGACAGTACATAGTTCGGAAAGTAGGAATTTTAAAGTGGATTCACTCACGGGAAGTGCCATTGAGTTTTTGGAATCCCGGGAAGCTGAAATAATTTATCCGGATCAAAATGTAAGCCCTGAATCAGCTCAGCACACCCTCGAGGTGATGAAGTACGAATACAAAACCGGCCTAAATCAATACCTGACAAACACAAGAGAAAATACGGCATCTCAAACATCCGGGATTTGTTGGAATTCAATGAAAAGGACAAAATCAGTCTGCGGTATTTCAACCAATACTATCTGGAAATCCTTGTTCACTATTATAAAAGGCTACAGAAATGAAAAAACTAGCACTCCTATTTGCTATTTGTATTTTAGGATTTAACCTGAATGGTCAAACCGAGCTTGATTCCTTCTATAAAGTTTGGCAGGACCAATCCCAAACTGACTCCACCCGTGTAATGGCTTATAAAAATTACATTTGGGACGGCTATCTTTTTTCCAACCCTGACAGTGCTTTTCTTTTAGCTGAACAAATGCATGCTTTTGGAGAGGATAATAATTATCCAATAGCTGTTAATCAAGCGAACACCCTAAAATCAATTGCTTATTCTATTCAAGGTGAACCCTCTCTGGCAAGGGATTACATACAAAAATCGCTTGTCGCTAATATGGAAATCGACAACAAGTGGGGCATCTCAGAAAGTCATATTGTTTTAGGCGTCATTTACGATGAGCAAGGTAACTATCCCCGAGCATTAGAGCACTATAACAAGGCGCTTTCGATTGACGAAGAAATCGGGAATAAAGTTGGAATAGCCATGAGTCTTAACAATATCGGCAATATTTACTATATTCAGGGAAACTATCAGGGCGCGCTTGAAAAATACGAAAAATCTCTATTAATTGATAGAGAGCTCGGGGTTAAACAAGGTATAGCGGCAGCCTTGACCAACATAGGCGATATAAAAGGAATTATGAATGGGGAGGATGATGAGGCTGACGCTTTCGAATACTTCCAGGAGGCATTATTGATATACGAAGAACTTAGAGACAAAGAAGGTATTGCACATATTTATGGTCGTATTGCCTCCTATTACCTGAACCAGGGTAACCATCTCCGCACATTGGAATATTACGATCAGTCTCTGGGAGTTTATAAAGAACTTGGTTCCAGACTGGGAATTTCGAGAATGAAATCAAATATTGGCAGGTATCACTTGCAGCATGGCCAACCAATGCTCGCTGAAGAATACTGCCTAAATAGCCTTGCCTTAGCTGAAGAATTAGGAGCATTGCAACCTCAACATAGTGCATTACGATGCCTCTATCTCTTTTACAAAGAAATGGGTGACAGTAGGAGAGCACTTCAATATCACGAACAGATGTTTATTGTAAGAGACAGTATTTACAACGATGAAAACACCAGAGAATTAACGCGCATTCAAATGCAATACGAATTTGACAGGAAAGAGGCTGTTGAACGAGCTGAGCAGGAAAAGCGAGACGCCATTGCCGCTCAGCAACTTCAAAGACAAAAGTTGATACGCAATGGTTTCATGGGTGGCTTTTCAGTTGTGCTGCTGTTTGCCGGAGTTTTCTTTATTCAGCGCAATCGCATAGGGAAAGAAAAAGAAAGGAGTGAGAATTTGCTGCTTAACATCCTTCCTGAAGAAACAGCAAAGGAGCTCAAGGAAAAAGGTCATTCCGAGGCTCAGTTCATCGAACAAGTAACGGTAATCTTTACCGATTTTAAAGGTTTTACAGCATTAAGTGAACAGTTAACTCCCAGGGCATTGGTGAAGGATTTACATGATTGTTTCTCTGCTTTTGACCATATCTGCGATAAATACGGTATAGAGAAAATTAAAACCATTGGGGATTCTTATATGGCCGCCGGTGGATTGCCTAAACCAAATTCAACCCACCCTAATGACGTTGTGAAAGCTGCTCTGGAAATGAGAGAATTCGTGGAAATGGGAAAACAGAAAAAACTTAAAAATGGTCTGCCCTTTTTTGAAATCCGTTTAGGAATCCATACAGGACCGGTGGTGGCAGGGATTGTAGGAGTCAAAAAATTCCAATATGACATTTGGGGTGATACGGTAAACACAGCTTCCCGCATGGAGTCAAATGGCGAGATAGGTAGGGTGAATATAAGTCACAGCACGTTTGAATTGATAAAAGACAATCCTACATTTAAATTTGAGCCAAGAGGAAAAGTGGAGGTCAAAGGAAAAGGGAAATTGAGAATGCATTTTGTTAATTGGAATGCTGATAAAGTGTAAAAAACATCAGAGTGTTGAGGGAAAAATCAGTGGAAAGTACAAAGTTCTGAAATGACCCACCAAAGGGTTGGGGCAAGCGGATAGGTTTTGAATAAGTTTTCGTGAAGGACGCAATGCCTTGCGTCTTATACCCTTCTAACCAATTCCCTGTCATCCACATACCCCACCCATCGTTATTTTGTCAAATTGTAGAATTTTTTTGTCAAAAAAAAGTGTAAAAATGGGCTTTGGACGTTATTGATCTAAACCTTTGTGAAATGCTAACAATAAAAAATGTAATTCTTGGACTCGGGGCGCTTTTGATCCTCTCCTCCTGTTCGCCCAATCTCAGTCCCTACACCCAGGACCTGCACCGCTCGCTCAATTTATCCGATGCCGAAATGAAAAAAGTGCAGTTTTACCTGAGTGAAGAACTCGTACTCGAACGAATTTCAGACCTGGACCAGGCTGAAATAAAGGAGGGCCGAATTACACTGAGCAGAGACAGAGACGTGAAGCGAGTCAGAATTCCGGCCCGTACTCCCGGTGTATTGGTTTCTTCACCCGACGGGGAGCGACTGGCCGTGAGCTTCGATCCCGAATCAGAACGTGAATACCTTACCTTTGGACCCAGTTCCGGCATGCAGGGACGATACATGCTGACAGCCAGAGAATGGCAGGGCAGGTCCGCCATCGTCACCTACGGCGGTCTACCCTATCGAACGCAACCCGGTGCTCAATCGGTAGGCCTGCTAGTAGAACTCAGAGCACTAGAAAAACAAAGGACCGAATCGAGAACAGTGCGAGGCAGAAAACCCTGAGGAAAGTGGTAATTGCTAAGACTTGTGCGAGAATCATACTGGAACCAACAACCTATCCGCTCAGGCATGCTCACTTCCTACCCAGTCGGAAGGAAGATTATTGAATAAAAAATAGTGGCGACCGCCAGGGAGCATCTAAATCAACTCACTAAATCACAGACTCACCAATTCACAACTAACTTGCCCCCAACACTTTGGGGGCCATCCGCCATCAACCAACAACCCGCCTCACCACTTTTTCAAGCCCGAAACAATCCGGTAGAACAAGCGGGGAAAAAAACGGCGGATTTGCGCGAGGTAAATTTCACGGTTCCCGATAAGTGCTTCCTTTCTGTTAGTTTTGATGGCGCGGATGATCTTTTGTGCGCAAACATCGGCGGGCATTCCCCGGGCCTGACCGTCATCCATTTTTTGGTGGGCATCGCCGGTATGCGTGAGTGCATTGAGAGAAATATTGGTTTTGACCCTTCCGGGGGAGACGATGGTGACCTTGATATGGTATTTCTCAAGCTCAAACCGCAGTGCTTCAAAGTAACCCTGTAGTGCGTGTTTGGAGGCTGAGTAGGCAGTTCGGAGCGGGAAACCAAATTTGCCCGTGACGCTGCTTATTACCACCAGGTGGCCGGTTTTTCTCTCGATCATGTTTGGCAAAACGGCTTTTGTGAGCTTTATGGCACCAAAAAAATTGAGTTCCATGATCTGCCTGTCAATTTCCAAAGGGGTATTTTCTGCCAGAGAGCGCTGGCTGCGGCCTGCATTGTTTATTAAAATGTCCACTCCACCCATTTTTTCAACAACCTCCTCTGCAATGGGCAAAAAGTCTCCCTGGTCGCTGAGGTCCAGGGGCAGCACGAGACAGGAATCTGCCAGGTCACCGCAATTATCCCTGACCTTTTCGAGCTTTTGACGGTCTCTCGATGAAAGTACAAGTCGCGCTCCTTCCCTGGCAAAAGCATACGCAAGATCCTCTCCTATACCTGAAGAAGCACCCGTAATCCAGACTACCTTATCTTGAAAACTACCCATAATTTACTTTTCTCTAAACAGCCGGGCCTAAAGCGTTTTGAAGTAGCTCAGAAGCTCATCTCCGCTCTTATTCTGATGCCGTTTTTATCGATGTAATCTCTGTCGCTGTAGGTATTGCCCAGCTGGCGGACATACTCCACCCGCAAGACTTTGAAAATATTGGTCATCCCAAATCCAATCTCCGCATAGGGCCCGCTGAAGTCGCGTGAGAAAAATTCGGGAAGGTCGAATACTCCTTCGTAATCATTGTTTAGCGTTCCATAATGAGTTTTCAGAGAGACAATCTCGCGCAATTTCAGGTCCCGGATAAGTGGAATGCGATTGAGCAGTATCCCGCCACCGTTTAAATGCAGGTGGGTGTTGGTGTATGCATTGTGCGCAAAGGTGGCGTGGTGAAGCAGATTGAATCGGTCCCTGGAAAAACCCAGTGACATGGAACCCACCGGCTGATTCAGCAGGTCGTAGGGGGCATTTCCCATCAGATAGCCGGCATCGAAAATATAATTCATAAAGACCTGACCCATGTTTATACGCCCCTGTATAGAGCCGTGAAAATGGGTGTATAGCCCCTGGCCTCCCTCTCCCGGCAGATGAACCTGTCCGATGTCCATACTGAGGTTTATCACCGGCTCCGGAGATATGTAGTAGATGCGGTCAAAAAAGAATTTATCGTAGTGCTGCCCAAAGGGAATTCTGAAGTTTAAAAGGGCGCCGTAATTCCGGTAATTCTCGTAGTCAAAATCCTGTTTGACGAACCGTACAAAAGGGGTGGCCGTAGTGGAGTGGTAGTAAGGCGAAATCTCCAGATGAAGGTCATTACGCGCGTTGTATTCAATACGAAAGTCAAAATTTTCCACCTCCTTCAGATAGGGATTCCGCTCCCGCTGGGTGGCCAGCGCAAAAAAGTTGCCGGTACCTCTGTTGTTTGGATTGTTTTTAACAAAGCGAAGAAACTTCTCATTGGAGAGAAGCCGGTAGTCATTGGCATAGCTGAACCTGAATAAAAACCGGTCGGTTTCAAAGGGTTGCCACGCCACATTGGCGCCAAACTTGAACTCCTGGCTCTTGGTTCCGTATGCGAGAAAGCCTCCCACTGAAAATTGTTCGGACAACTGCTCGCTGGTGCGCAGTGGAATGGAAAGGCGGTGACCCTCGATGAGATTTGAACTGTATATGTCGAATGCCGGTCCCACATCAAAGTTGCCCACATTGAAAAACCCGGTGAGTGCCACCCCGCCGATGGCGTCAATAATTTTTACCATCCTCATTTCACGAATCTGGTCTATGCGGACGAAATTCTCCTCATCCATTTGGCGAGAGCTGAATTCGGGCTGCTTGCCCCAATCCCGGACACTGACGCCCTCCAATCGTTCTGATTTGGAAAATTGGGTGTGTTTGTTGATCAGCCAGTTGCCACCCGATACCACATCCACCCGCTCGGAGGTATATTGCTCCAGGGTGTCTCTGTTTACCAGGAGCGACATATTCAGTCGGGTTTCCTGTTGGTCAAAAAACATCCTCCCATCGGGCAATCTCTTATAACTGGCACTTGCACTAAAGCCATTTACAAAATTGATATTGGCCTGATGGGAAACGTGTGCCTCGATATCAACCAGGGCATAACTACCGGCCTCTATGGTCATGTTCCCGGTAAAAAGGGGATTGTATCTGTTTTTTGGAATAAAGGAGAGATTCAGGTAGAGTTGGTCGTCCACTACAATAGAATCGTTGAAGGAAAAATCGTAAAACAGCATGGCCGAACCACTGAGCGGTGAAATGAACCCCCGATCCAATACAAATATCTGCTCGCGGTAAAAGTCCACCTCCACCATGGAGTTTTTCAAGACATAAGACTCGATAAAGGGAATGACCCGCGGAAAAACACTCTCCTTGCGTTCTTCCAGCACGTCATCGTTGCGACTGGCTTTTTCGGCGATATAAATGGGTGTGAAGCGTATTTGCTCATTGCCGGATTCAACGGTGACTTCGCGGATATCCCCGGACAGTATGTTGAACCTGGATTGTGTATCAATCGCCATAAACACAGTGGTATTCCCCAAACTTTGATAATCGGATACCGAATTTAACTCTTCGGCATTGGCTCTTTTGTTCTCCTGTATCCTTTCGAATATCAACTGAGCCAACTCTACATCCGGTTTTACAGTAACTTCGGAAATTTGTACGGCACTGGGAGTCAACTGAATGGTCAGTTCGAGTATGCCCGTTCCCTCCACCGGAATTTCCCTGGGCCGGTAGCTGACAGACGAGACCACAATAGTATCGCCTTCTTTGGCAGAAAGAGCAAAAGTCCCATCGACATCGGAAAGAGTACCTGTCTGGGTGCCCTTAATCCACACATTGGCAAAGGGTACGGGCTCGCCCGTCTCTTCGTCAATTACTATTCCATTGACATCCTGTCCAAAGAGATTGAAGCCAGAGAAAAGCAACAGAAGAATCGCGTAAATCCTCATAAATTGCGGTGTAAAACAACAAACCTTAAAAACCCTGCAAGGCTTGGTATTGTTGTGGCATGCTTATTCTTTTTGCTCGTTCATCATCCAGTACAGACCCTTGACTCCAATGCGTATGTCGTCCAGCTTAAACAGCACGAGTATTTTTTCGATGTAGGCTATGGTTCCCCAGCCAAGAGCGAGGAAGTACAACCAGGGGAAGAAGCCAAAGACAAACAGTACAAAAAAGAATATCCCCTGTATATATCCGGCTGTTACAGCAGAGTAAAGATGCAAACCGGGGATCTTGCCAAAGCGCAGAAAGGAAACGATATAGCTCAGAACGAATACTGCCAAAAAGGTCCAGAGGATCCAGGCGTGGGGCGCAATGTCAGCCCATTTGAATACAAAAAGACCCAGTAAGGCAAGTATATAAGTCAAAATATCACCCAGGTTGTCCAGTGCGGCTCCAAAATCAGATTGGAGATTCATCAGTCGCGCCAGATTCCCGTCCAGGATATCACTCACCAAACTGATGCACAAAAAAATTACATACAAACTCTCCTGACCAGTCACTGCAAAATACAGGATTAAAGGTGCTACCAATATTCTGTAGAAACTGATGAGATTGGGGATATTCAGTACATTCTCTCCCTTGTATATTATCTTCATTATTGAAAGGCGGTTTTTTATAGGCTACCGGAAAAACCAGAGCCAAAGATTTCAGGCCTCGCTGTGGTGTTTTACCTTATTATTCACGTCCATGCTTTCAATAAAATACTCCAACATATCGGACACAGACTGCTCATTGATTTCCAGGCCGTTGGAAGTCATCACTTGCTGCTTACAAGTTGTGTCAAAATTCAAATTGGTATCGATGTAAGCCCCGGTAAAGGACATGCCTACCGAGATTACTCTTTCAATGGCGCTCATTTCACTTTGGTCCAATTTCCTGATGGGCTTGAGATGGACGGGAAGCATTTCATTCAGCTTGTTAATTATGTGCTCATTGGGAGTTGACCGCTCCGCAGCCAGGTTAATGATCAGCGGAACTTCTTCCATCTCCACCATTCGCAACAGATAATTCACCACCAGGTCGATGGGAATGAGATTCTGGGTGGCGTTGGGATTGACATTGAGCCTTATGGTGCAGTTCGGATAGCGCACTGCAAGATTTTGAATTCTCTTCGCGAAGTCGAATATGCCATAGTCTGTTTTTACCACGCCTGTCCGGTGTTCACCCACCACCTGTGACAAACGAAGGACATGGGCCATCAATCCATCATTTTCGATACGCTTCCTTACCTCATTCTCAGCATAACGCTTGGATTGTTCGTAGTAATTGCGGAAAGCGCTGATTTCTTCATTATCATAAAACCGCTCCTCGAATACCGCAGAAGTTTTTCCGCAAGAGTAAACCGTGCTGATGAAGAAAAAGCGGGAATCATCTCTACTGTATTGTTGAAATACATCCAGAGAATTCTTTAAACCATCAATATTGGTGGTGAAAATCTCCTCTCTGGATTTTTCGTCGTACTTCAGACTGGCGGCAAAGTGAAAGTAGTCGATATCACCCCTAAAAATATCAGACAACTCTGCGGGACTCAATCCAAATTGCGGATCCAGCAGTGAGTAATCGCGCACCTGCAAATTCTCGTATTTTTCAGGAGCATTGTTAGTTAATCTGGCGAGGGCATTGTGCATCTTTTGCTCAGAGGTCACAGAATCACCGGAGCGAACCAGTGCAACTACCTGATAACCCAGTGCCAAAAGCCTTTTTATGAAATTGGATGCCACATAGCCGTTGGCGCCATTAATAACTATTCTCTTCATACTATAACTGTTTCTCTTGCATCCCAATTTAATCCCGGTTGTGATCAACCAAAATAAATGACAGGGATTCTCTCAATATACAATGTGGGTACACTTTTTAGCACGGCCCATTAATAGAAAATACGTTTTTTTCCTTTCAATCCCGCAAAGGTAACATCTTTAAGGCAGTTTTTGGTTAAAATGTAGTATTTCTGCTGCATTAGCAACACTTGAACAACTTTTTACCCTTGTTTTTTTCATGCTGGTCATTAAACGGAAGGTACAGTAATTACATAGATATGGGCATTTTGTTTACACCGGGGTAAGGAAGTAGGACTTGTTTACGACTTAATTCCACACTTCCCATCAAAGTCAATACTGAAATTTCAATCTAATTTCAGAGGTTTCTTGGAAAAGCCTCACATCATAAGGGCCAGAACAAGCAAAGTGCTCATTGGGATGCTGAGATTGTCGGATCCCCTCCAACTAAACATTTCAGCCAGCGTGCTCACCAATCCAACGACCAGTGAAATCCACAGGGCATTCATATCAAAATGACCGCGGTGAATGTAAATGGCTATGAGTGAAAGAATAATGGCGGTAGCAAAAAAGGCACCGGAGCCCACCCACGTTTTGTCTAGCTTTTTTCCAAAAAGCACAATGTTTCCATTCCACTTCTTAATGTTTATTCCAAGGATAGCTGCCACAGGATCGCAAATGGCCAGTATCAGTATGGGTAAAATATACAGTAGGTAGCTGCCCATTAATCCGGATATCAAAAAGGTCAGGTATATGGATATGGGCAAAAGGTAACTACCCACGGATTTGCGCTCTATATCGTGGATTGAATCTAGATGGTTGCTCTTTTTGGTAAAGTAAAGAACGGCGGTAAACAAGAGGGCCAGCACGAGGATGTACCAATGAGATGGAAAAATAAAGGGGAACGGAAGCGTAGCCAAAGATGCAGTGACATGGGCAAATTTTCTACTCACTTCGCCTTCGACACCCAATTTCCGGTAGTAGAGTTCATTGAATATGAGTAAAGAACCCACTCCAACCAAATACACCAAGCTCAATATCATTGTTTGGTCCATTAACCCGGCACTTTATTTATCCCCAAAAGGGAGTAGAAATTAACCTCAAAACCCACACTCCAGGCGCCAACAATTTTTTTAATACAATTCCAAAAGCCTGCTCGCAAGTACTACCCATGCGCCACCTGCAATAAGACTGTCAAATCTGTCCAAAACCCCCCCGTGTCCGGGAAGGATTTTACTGAAGTCTTTCACCCCGAATTTCCGCTTATATAGCGACGCCCCTAAATCCCCGAAAAAGGCAAATACCAATATGCCCGCGGAGAGTATAGCCAGTTCTAAATGTCTGCTATCCACCAATCCACTGAGTAAAAAAGCACTGAAGCCAGCTATGATTGCACCTCCGACAACTCCTCCCAGGGTTTTATTGGGACTGATATTCGGACTTATCCTCGTTTTGCCAAATAACTGACCGCTGATCTGGCTAAAGCTGTCAAATATCGAAATCACTAAAAAGCTGAACAATACCAATTCCCTGGACAAGGTACCAAAAATAATAAATCCCGCCGACACAAGCAGATAAACCACAATTGCCCGTGAAAAAAATGCCGAGCGGCTCTTATCGGGGTTTAATGTGCGCAATTTGAGCAACTCGTACAAGCCGACCATCACAATACCTGCCGACAGTGCACTAAAGACAATGGGTTTCAATACAATCCCAAAAAACAGCACATGGATAATTACCACATAGGTGAAATACTTGGTGTAACTCTTTTTGGCGGTATCTCTGTCCCTGTTCCTGTTGATCAGGTAGAATCCCACTCCCCCCAAAATGAAATAACCGAGAATTATTAAATAAATGGTTTGTATCATCTCTCGTGCACGTGTCAAAGGACAGGACATCTCCCTGCCTGAGAAAAACAAAGACCCTGCACATACGGCAGAGCCCCAATTTTTATTCTGCAGATGGGTGAAATTTATCCCAGCTTTTGCGAAGGTACAACTTTCTTTCTAACCATTGGAAATCCGGAAGCCAACCACCATGAGAACGTAAACCCCATAAGGGGAAAATTAGAGCAATGATATTACTTGTGGAATGCTAAAAGTAAGGTGGTAAAACATTCGCTAAATACCCCCGAAAAAGAATTAAAAGTACCTCGCAATGCCAATAATAATAAGTGGTGCTGCAAAGAATACTCCAAGAATATATGCCATTACAAAGAATCTGTTCTTCATGGAAATATCAGCCAGTTTTTCAGACACTATGACTGGCAGGTTTCTGAGGAAGGGAAGGGAGTAGATCAGCAGTATTCCAAAGAGATTGAAAAAGAAATGGACCATTGCTATTTGAAAGGCCAGAACCGCCATGGGGCCAGTAAATGCCATTGATGCAACAAGAGCCGTAATGGTTGTTCCGATGTTGCCACCGAGTGTGAAGGGATACACCTGCTTGATGGAGAAAACCCCATTGCCCGCCATGGGAACAATCAGAGCTGTAGTAGTTGAAGAGGACTGAACCATTACGGTAATCATACCTCCGGCAAAAATCCCCGAAATCGGACCCCGTCCCACGGTTTTTTGCATGAGTTCCAGAGAACGACCAACCATCAATTTTTTGAGAATTCGGCCCATTTCCTTAATTACGAAAAGGATCATGGCGATTCCAAAAAGAATCATAAAGACCCCATCCCAGATATCGGGCAGAAAGGAAAATACAGTGGTAATCAATCCGAGGAGCGGTTGAAGGGAGGCATCTATGGGATTGAAAACCGCAATGTCAACCGATGCACCCGACCGGAAGTAGGCTGCAAAATGGCCCGCAAGAATTTCAAGTGGCTGGAAGAGCATCTCGATGGGCAAAATAATCAAGACGGCCAGCAGATTGAAGCAATCGTGCACTGTGGCTGCTGAAAATGCCCTTCGAAACTCGGCCCTGTTTTGTATATGACCCAGACTTACAATGGTGCTGGTAAGGGAAGTTCCAATATTGGCGCCCATTACCATGGGTATTGCAATGGCCATGGGCATGCCACCGGCCACCATTCCCACAATGATTGAAGTCACTGTGCTCGAACTCTGAATAGAAGCTGTGGCTACAATCCCAATTATAAGCGCTATAACGGGATTGGAAGCGAAATCAAACAATACTTTGGCGTGCTCTGCAGTGGCGAGATTAAACCCCCTGCTGATTACGCCTACAGCTAACAACAGCAGGTAAACCAATACCACTATGGCCAGCCATTTTATCCATTTGGGTTTCCCCTTCAAAATATTGGTCTTCTCAACCAGGGTGTTTTCCATATATAAATAGAAGCTTCCAATGAAATGAGGCAGCAAAAATAGGGTGTGCCCGGTGAATTTTCGAGCATTACAGTTTAAGTAATCATTAAATTAAGGTCAGGGAAACCAATATCAAAGTCGGGTTTAATTTCCTCCATCGGTATCGGAACTAACGGGATAGAGTTGATACTGAAAAATTTTGCCCGCATTTCGACAGGTGACGTAAAAAAATTCCTCATCTTCACTGAAACTCAGCCCCCTGCCCTGAGGTGTCTGACCGCTTACATCAAAAACACCGGTAAACTCAGCAGTTGAGATTTCCCAGGGTTCTGTCAACTCAAATTGCAGGATTTCTCTTCTCCTGGTATCCATCAGCAACATCAGCCGGCCTTCCTCAATGAATTCCAACCCGCGCACTTCTCTCTGAATGTCACTGATATCGAGGTGGTAATCCAAGCTTGCAGTAGAGACATCCCAAGCTGAATCTAAATCGTACTGAAACACAGCGCCCAAATCGCGATCATCAATAAAAAGTCGGCTTCCATCCGGATTAAAGTCGATATCATGCCCCCTCCGGACGTGCTCACTAAAGTCTGTATAATTGCCTTCGGACAATGTTTGAATGTTCCAGGGTTCAGACAGTTGGTAGGTCCATATTCCTGTGCGGTCAAAAATCCACATTTTTTCTCCATCTTCCCGAAAATACAAGCCGTGTTGGTTGCTACCTTGCAGCTCTGCCTCTGCGTAATAGCTGCCCATACTCACCTGCCAGGGTTCACTTACTTCGTATGCGACCACATTGTCGGTGCGACGGCCAACCACATAAACCATCGTTCCTTCGGGATTCCAGTAGGTAGCCCGCGCATTGGACGTTTCCCCGGAAATGTCTAACCAGGTATCACTGAAATAATACGATGCCAAAAACGATCCCTCAGTGGTGGTGTTTTCATTGGATCTGTTGGCCAGGTCCCCGCAGGATGCTAAAAAATATGGTGCGATGAACAGCATCAAAACAAGGGACTTGACATGCAGCTTACTGCTGTTTTTCAAAGGAAAAGTCATTGAAAAGCAATTTACAAATTTTAGCCAAATATCCTCAAAATTCTGCTGTCCTAACTGCTTGCCGGTATTAATTATTATCGAATTCTTTTGGCCACAACCGGAATATCCTATTGATCGGGTGCATTATACCGGTTTAGCAAAATGATGTCTCTCTGCACGACGGACCTGCTTTTTTATGTAGCTTTGCGCTCTCAAAATCAAACGAAATATGAGTTACAGGACGCATCACTGCGGAGAACTGAGAAGGAAAGATGTCGGTACAACGGTAAAGCTCGCCGGCTGGATTCAAAAAGGCCGAAACCTTGGTGGCCTCACTTTTGTTGATCTGCGCGACAGATACGGTATCACCCAACTGGTATTCAACATGGATACCAATCCCACACTGTGCGAAAAAGCCAGGGCCCTCGGAAGGGAATTTGTCGTGATGGCAGTGGGAAAAGTGGCAGAGCGCAGCAATAAAAACCCCGACAGACCTACGGGAGATATTGAAATAGAGGTGGAAAATCTCACTGTACTCAATAAATCGGCTGTACCACCTTTTACCATTGAAGATGAAACAGACGGTGGTGAGGAACTCAGAATGAAATACCGCTATCTGGACCTGCGCAGGGACCCCATCCAAAAAAATATGCTTTTTAGGAGCAAACTGGCTCTGGAAACCCGCAAGTATCTTGACTCCGTGGGTTTTGCAGAAATAGAAACTCCCTTCCTCATAAAAAGTACACCAGAGGGGGCCAGGGACTTTGTGGTTCCCAGCAGAATGAATGCGGGTGAATTCTACGCTCTGCCTCAATCTCCTCAGACTTTTAAGCAGTTGCTCATGGTCTCAGGACTGGACCGGTATTTTCAAATCGTGAAATGCTTCCGCGATGAAGACCTGAGGGCAGACCGCCAACCAGAGTTTACCCAGATTGACTGCGAAATGGCTTTTGTGGACCGGGAAGAAGTGCTGAATACTTTTGAAGACCTCACCAAACATCTGTTCAAAGCCACCCTGGATGTCGATTTAGCCGATTTTCCCCGAATGGACTACCAGGAAGCAGTGGAAAAATACGGCTCCGACAAGCCCGACCTTCGCTTTGACCTGCAGATAAAACCGCTGAATGAGTTGGTGAAAAACAAGGGCTTTGTGGTTTTTGATAAAGCGGAATACGTGGGCGGAATCTGTGTGCCGGCACAAGCTGAAAACTGGTCCAATAAGGACATGAAAAAACTGACCGAGTGGGTTCAACGCCCTCAAATCGGAGCAGCAGGTCTTGTCTATTCCAAGTTTCAACAGGACGGGTCAATCAAATCCACTGTATCGAAGTTTTTCACCGATGACGCCCAGTCGGAATGGCTCAATCACTTCGGTGGTGAAAAGGGAGATGTGTTGCTGATTTTGGCAGGAAAAAAGGACAAAACCCTCAAACAACTCGGAGAGCTCAGACTGGAAATGGGGAGGCGATTGGAACTGATGGACTCCTCTGAATTCAAGCCTCTTTGGGTGGTGGATTTTCCGCTGTTGGAGTGGGACGATGAAACAGAGCGGTTTTACGCCATGCACCACCCCTTTACAGCACCCACGGAAGAGGACCGCGAAAAGATGAACTACACGGACAGGGAGGTATTGAAAAATCTAAGAGCAAATGCCTACGACCTGGTAATCAACGGGGCCGAAATCGGTGGGGGATCCATAAGAATTCACGACCGGCAGTTGCAACAGCAAAATTTCAAACTCCTCGGCTTTACCGATGAAGAAGCTGAGTCGCAATTTGGCTTCCTGATGGGTGCTTTCGAATACGGCGCTCCACCACACGGCGGCATTGCATTTGGTTTTGACAGGCTCTGTGCGGTGATGAATCACCAAAATTCCATCCGGGACTTTATTGCATTCCCCAAAAACAACATGGGCAGGGACCTCATGATCGATGCTCCCGCTCCTGTGGATAAAGAACAACTCAATGAACTGAGATTAAAGCTAATCCCTAAGAAAGACTAAAGCCAAATACACAGCATCATTCATGCTTTTCAAAAAGGCTGAGGCCGACCGGTGGTCTGATGGTAAAGGTTTTGCGATGCCAGGGCGTTTTTCCATACTCAAATACGGCACGCCGATGGTGCTCGGTCGGATAGCCCTTGTTGGTTTTCCAGTCATAAGCCGGATACTCCTCGTGCAAATCCCGCATGATTTTGTCTCTGGTGGTTTTGGCGAGTATGGATGCTGCAGATATGGAAGGTATCAATCCATCCCCTTTCACAATACAGCTAAAGGGAATTTCCAGCTCCGTCCTGAACTTATTGCCGTCCACCAGAATAAACTGAGGCGTTGGCTGTAGCTTTTCAACAGCATTATTCATGGCTTTCACGGAGGCCCAAAGGATGTTGTATTTGTCGATATCAGCCGGAGACATCACACCCACCGACCAGGCAATGGCATGTTCCCTGATCCACTTCGCAGCTTCCTCGCGCTGAGGGGCTGTCAATTTTTTGGAATCGGAAATATTCTTTGGAGCTCGTCCGTGTTTGAGAATGACCGCTGCAGCCACTACCGGCCCTGCAAGACAACCCCTACCCGCCTCGTCGCAACCGGCTTCCAGTTCAAAACCGGAATAACTGGAAAAAACGACCGGACTTTGGTTGGGATTGGCCTCCCCCATACGGCTCAAATTAATAATTTACAGCCCCTGAACAGGGGACTTTAGGTGAAGATGATTTAACCCCAATCCACATTAGTCCAGGTCCTTTCAAAAATAAAAGGCCAGGAATTAGCAATTGTGATTGGAGGGTTCTGAAAAATTAATCAAACAACCCTGATCTTATCTTTGATGGATTGAATGAAGTCCGGCGTGACATCCGGTCTGTGGACATTGTTTTTGATAAAGCGCCGGAAACTTTTCTCCTTCTGGAGGACCCTGTTGTATCCGGGATCCTGAGAAGCTTCCCTTAAAAAGTTATCGGCTGCTTCATTCGACATTTCATTGTCGAGATACATGTTAACTTTCTGTTGAAAGTTCTGGTAATTACTACGACCGTCCATGACAAATCATTTAGTTAATAAATGGTTGAATAATGGCGGATATGTTCATGGTACATCATCTGGCAAGATAACGATTGTGCGAAGGTAATACCAACGTGCTTACCCCGCCAAATTATTCACTCTTTTTTTTACTCCCCTTTTTGCCTCTCTTATCTTCAAAACCTTTGGATTCAGCGTATTTCCTCAATTTTTCCTTAAGCATATTTCTAGCTCTGAAAAGTCTCGACCTGACCGTACCGGTCGGAATATCGACGATTTTTGATATCTCGTCGTAGGTGAATCCCTCAATATCACAAAGCAAGATGACCGTTCTGAAATCTACCGGAAGCGAATTGATGGCTGAAGTAACCTCATCACCCATCATGCTGTCGAAAATTTCCTCGCGCAGATCGTAATAACTACTGCCCTTGTCATCGTCGCTGTCCTGGTAGTTAACGACATCCTCGAAATCCACCTTTGTGGGTCTCCGGCTATCTTTGCGATAGTGGTTTATATAAGCATTTTTCAGGATTTTAAACAACCAGGCCTTTGCATTAGTTCCCTGCTGGTATTTATCCAAAAAACGATATGCTTTCAGATAGGTCTCCTGGACCAAATCTTTTGCAAAATCTTCATCGTATGTGAGGTGGAATGCGAATGTGTTTAGCGCATCCACATGTGGAAAGAGCTCCTTCTCAAAGATTTCGTGCTTTTTCTTCTTGTCCAAAAGCTGAAGTTTAAGCGGCGAATTTAGGGAATTTGGTGGTTATCAACAGCAATTCGGCCCTGGAAATTATCGTGGACCCCGCTTCAGCCGCTTGTTCAAAATCACTATTCCTCCCTCTGCAATCGGGAAAAAATGCTGAGCAGGTCGGGGTTTTACGGTTTTCATACCGGTGAATTTTCCAAAGGCAGGGAGTATGCCAAAATTTTTTCCAAACCAAAAACAGGGTAAGCGCAATCGGGACCTTCCCCTTCCTCTCAAAACTATTCCCGGATGTAAATGACCGCTTAGCCTGATTATCCCGTCAGCCGGGTCCTCTCCTTCAAATGGTTCGTGACTGAGAAGCAATGAAGACCCTATCCGGTATTCGACTTCCACACAAAAGCTTGCCTCCCGGTATATTTTATCGGGGAAAAAGTCGTGATTACCGCGTACGAGGATAAATTCAGTGCCTGTATGTCGTTCAGTGAACTCTCTGACCAAATGCCAATCGCTGTTAATATCACTGTGAAACAAGTCACCCAGTACAATTAATCTGCCAACGGGGTATTTTTCCAACAACTCCTCCAGGGCAGTCAGTGTACCCTCTGTAGCACCGTCGGGAATGGCTATTCCGTTTTTTCTGAAGTGAATGCTCTTCCCGAGATGCAGGTCAGACACCACCAAACTGTCCTCATCCGGCAAGAGGACGGCTTTTTCTCTCAGCAAAACCAGCCGATTTCCCAACAATTCCAGAGTATGTAATTCTTTGAATTCCATGATATTATTTTCCAAACGCATCCACAGCTCCAAAGTTTTTCAACTGTCATACCGTGTAGGGTACAGCGCTAAGAAATTCTAACTAAGGGCCATTTCTGCCCTGAAAACCATCGGAGTCTTTGTCTGTTCGGGATTATACACCAAATCATTCGGTTGTGTAGTCGTAGAAAAAAAGTGACTTTTGGCGATTTGAATAATGTGCGTTTGGTTAAGTTCTTCATTGCTGCCGCACATATATTGCTGACTGTCATTTCCCAGACTGTTATTTTACAAAACCTACCACCAAAGCGGTCGTGAGCAAAACAATCAATCAACACATAGAGACGGGCAGCCGCTATTTCAAGCAGCGAAACTGGACTCCCTTCGATTATCAAATTCGATGTTGGAAAGCCTTTCTCAATAGGAAAGATGGATTGGTAAATGCGCCCACAGGCAGTGGAAAAACCCTCGCACTTATGCTCCCGGCAGCCTTGAAAATATCTGAAAAAAAGGATAGGAAGCCGGCTGTTAAATTGATTTGGATCAGTCCTGTAAGAGCACTGGCCAAACAAATTCACCAGGTGGGAAATGAATTGATAGAATCCCTGGAACTGCCGATCAATTGTGGAATGAGAACGGGAGACACGAAGCAATCGGAGCGAAAAAAGCAACTGAAATCTCCTCCTGAAATACTGGTCACCACACCAGAGAGCCTGCACCAGTGGATAGCCAACCCCAACACTGCGCGCTACCTAAAAAAGGTGGATGCGGTGGTAGTGGACGAGTGGCACGAACTGGGGGGTAGTAAGCGGGGCGTACAGATGGAATTGGCGCTGGCCTGGCTTCGCGACAAACATTCAGCACTTAAAACCTGGGCCATTTCCGCCACCATTTCGGATCCGGGGCAGTCTGCCGAGATCCTTCTCGGGAGCGAAGTGCGCGCAAGCGAAGTCGAAATAGTGAAAGCGGATATCCAAAAGGAGATCTCCATTGAAACCCTCATGCCGGAAGATATCTTTGAACTGCCCTGGGTGGGTCATATCGGCATTAAGCTACTGGAAAAGGTCGCAGAAAAAATCAAAGGCGCCACCAACACCCTGGTTTTTACCAATACCCGCTCACAGTGTGAAATATGGTACCAGCGACTGCTAGAGCAATTCCCTGAGCTGGCCGGTCAAATGGCCATGCACCACTCTGCAATAGATGAGGATATACGCGCCTGGGTGGAGGAAGCTCTGCATAGTGGCAGACTAAAGGTGGTGGTGTGTACCTCCAGCCTGGATCTCGGTGTGGACTTCAGACCCGTGGAACTCATTGTGCAAATTGGTGGACCCAAAGGCGTTTCCAGATTTATTCAACGGGCCGGGAGAAGTGGTCACAGTCCTGGTCAACCATCTCGAATTTGCTTTGTACCAACCCATGCTATTGAATTGCTTGAAGCCGCAGCCCTTCGCGATGCAGTGCAAAACGAAATCAGGGAAAGGCCGGAGCCGCACATCAGGAGTTTTGATGTACTGGTCCAGTTTATGATGACCCTAGCGGTGTCTGAGGGTTTTTACCCGAATGATCTATACAACCTTGTGAAATCAACCTACTCCTATCGCTCTGTTAGCCGTGAGGAATGGGGTGAACTGATTAACCTGATTCTGAAGGGTGGAAATGCGCTGGAGGCCTACAGCGAATACGCAAGGGCTGGAATTGACTCAACGGGTAAGATCCGGGTTCTGAATAAAAAAATTGCCCGCAGACACCTCATGTCCATCGGCACCATCACCGGGGATCAGGCCCTTGTGATAAAATACCGCAACGGAAAAAAGCTGGGTACAATAGAGGAGTGGTTTGTGGCCAATCTCCGACCAGGAGAGGTTTTTTGGTTTGCCGGAAGGGCCCTGGAACTGATCGGTATCAAAGGCAATAAGGTGGAAGTGTCCCGCAGCAATGCCAGTCAGGCAAAAGTGCCGGCATGGATGGGTGGAAGATTGCCACTGAGCTCCATGATGAGCGAAACCATACGCGCCCAATTGCTAAAACTGGTGGAACAAAACACCATCCGGGAGCCCGAACTAAGTCGATTAAAACCCCTCATGGACATACAGCTTGAGAGAAGCGCAATCCCTGTGAAAAACCAGTTGTTGATCGAGTACTACAAAAGCAGAGAGGGCTACCATCTGATCGTTTACCCCTTCGAAGGACGGCTCGTGCACGAGGGCCTTGCGGCGCTGCTAGCCTCCAGAATTGCCAAATGCACACCCATCACCTTTTCAATCGCCATGAATGATTACGGCTTTGAACTGCTGTCGGCGGAAGATTGGGAGCCGGAAAAACTGGTCGATAAAACACTTTTCACCACAGACAGACTAGGTGAGGATATTTCTAAAACCATTGCAGAAACCCAGATGGTCCGCAGAACATTTCGCGATATTGCCATGATCTCGGGACTGCTCTTCCGGGGATTTCCCGGCAGAGAAAAAAAGGAGCGGCATTTACAATCATCCGCGGCTTTGTTGTTTGATGTTTTCGACGACTACGATCCCGGCAACTTATTGTTTTTGCAGGCATGGGAAGAGGTCAAAACCTTTCAGTTGGAGGAGGGTAGAATTCGCAAAACACTGGAGCGAATCGCAAATCAGGAATGGGTTTTTAAACGACCGGGCAAATTCACACCCCTTGCACTTCCCCTGATTGCCGACCGACTCAGGGATAGGCTTTCTAGCGAAAAAGTGGAAACCCAACTGAGGAGAATGATGGCAGAGAAATAAAAATTCGTTTGGTCGATTT
Organism: Saprospirales bacterium; assembly: GCA_007695035.1. Classification (GTDB taxonomy): domain Bacteria; phylum Bacteroidota; class Bacteroidia; order Chitinophagales; family Saprospiraceae; genus PWJY01. Next base: position 58,183 of record REEO01000056.1, read on the forward strand.
CATTAAATCCTGACCGTCACCCGCCAAATTTTGTCTCCCATTGCTTCAAATACTGGTTTTCCATTTCCCGCATTTTCTGCTTTTCACCCCCTGTTAAATCGGTGTAGCCCAGCAGATGAAGCAAGCCGTGTACCATGACCCGACGGAGTTCTTCTCCTCCGGGAAGATTTAAGTCGGATGCGTTTTCCTTCACCCTGTCAATGGAAATGAATAAATCGCCCACAATATTTGGCGGATCTCCAAAGGGAAAGGTGATAATATCGGTGTAGTAATCGTGTCCCAGGTGCTCCCTGTTCATCTCGAGTAGATATTCATCCGAGCAAAAGACAATGGTGAGGTTGGCAGAATGAGCACCCTCAGAGATTGCGGTAGAAATAAGCCATTGGGCGATTTTTTTTTCAGGCAGCTCGGGAGGGGAAATATCTTCTGCAAAAAAATCAACTCCGCTGGTGACTTGCTCGTTACTCATAACTCAAAACACATCTCTACAGTGGTGCCATTGTTGTGAAACTGGACGGAGTGGCAGATTTGCTTGATGAGAAAAACCCCGCGACCACCGCATTTTCCGATATTCTCGGATTTGCGGGGGTCATCCAGGCAATCCGGATCAAATCCACAGCCCTGGTCCCTCACGAAGATGTGGAGTTCGTTGGAGTTTTTTTCTATCTGAATTTTCACTGATTTTCCGCAGTCTTTTTTGTTGCCATGTACGATGGCATTGTTGACCGCTTCGGTAAGGGTGAGAAGGATATCCGCTTTGAGACCATCATCCAACTGATACTTGCAAACCAGTTCATCGACAAAGGCCTCAAGTCTGGAAACAGCCTCGGGCCTCGATTCAAGTTCAATCATTACAAAAATGTTAGACCAGCAATTCTATTCCGGTTTAATTGGAGCGGAGCGAGCGGTAGTACTCGTCCACCAGGAATTGATAGTACGGCGACAGTCCCGGTGCCACAGAGCGGTAGAAATGGATTTCGGATTCTCTTTTTCTGAGATACTCCTCCAATTCCGGCGGGAACTCTCTGGTTCTTTCCTGAGCAACTTCACCACGTCGCTCATCGTCCAGGTCCTGTTCCCTGTCTGCTCTTTCGGCCTGCAGCAATCTGGAAATAATGTCCTGCTGCCTTTCCAGCAATTCTCTGTTCAACTGTTTATTAACAAGATCTCTCTCAATCTCGTTCATTTTATCAATGATCTCCTGCAATTCTTGTGCCCCAATTCCCTGTTCGGCTTGTCGCTGGCGCAATTCTTCCAACATTTTTCGTAGTTTGGCCTGGTCCCGGGCCATTCGGGCAAAATCTTCGGCCGAGCCATTTTCGCCTTCCTGCATTCGCTGTTGCATCTGTTCCATCTGATCCCCCAGCTGCTCCTGACCTTCTGTTATTTTATCGACCGGCCCCTCGGATTCATCTCCCTCGCCTTCTCCCATACTTTCACACATTTGGGTACCACTCATCATTCCGGCCATCTGTTGCTGCATTTGTTCCATGGTCTGGCTGAGCATGAGTGCCAGATCATTTACATAGGTCATGACCCTTCGCTGGTCATCAGATGCCTGAGATTTTCTGCGCTCCTCCAGATTGTGAATTCCCCTGTCAAAATGCCTGTTGATATCGGTCACCTTACTCAGAATAAAGGACTCGAGTTGAAGGACACGCTTAGATAGAGCGACGAGACTGTCCTCCACCACCCGGAAGTCACTCTGAAGTCTGAATTGATCGCGGAGCAAGTCCACATATCTGGGGGTGTTTATGCTGGTGCGATTGAAATCTCCTATCAGGTCTTCCTGATCAAAGGAAATGGAAATAAGGTTATCCAGTAGTTTTCGGAGTGTGGCCATGTCCTCCTGCATTTGTTCCATTTGACCGCCCTGCATGCTGCTCTGCATACTCTGGGCCATTTCACGCATTTTGTCACCGGCCTCTTGTTGAGATTCAGAAGCGCCTTCGTTGTCTCCCTCATCTAGTTGTTCAGAACCCTGGTCCAGTTGGTTACTTATATCGTCTTCCATTTGTTCCTGGTCACCAAGATTATGAGGTCGAGCCAGTTCTTCGTTTTTTTCCCTCATTTCTTTCAGCTTCTCTTTGAGGTCATCAAATTTCTCCTGAATTTCTTCCTGCTTTTGCTGCAATTCTTCCTGAGCCGTCTCACCACTGGCAGTTTCTTCGCTCAATTCATCCAATTGATCAGCGAGCTTTTCAAGTTCCTCTCGATTGCGGTTCATTTGCTGCTCAACCTCAAGAGATTTAAACAGCTCATTCATCCGGTCAATGTTCATCTTCATGTTTTGCTCCGAAAGCTCCATTTCGCGCAACATATCGAGGGCATCATCACGGCTCATTTCATCCAACATATCCCGGAGCTTTTCCATGAGGTCTCTCATGTCGTCATCCACCATCTGGTCGAAGAGCTCCTGGAATTGCTTCTGCTTTTCCATCAACTCAGGATCCATTTCAAGAAATTCTTCCTGATTTTGGAGGTTTTCCCTGTGCTTTTCTTTTGAGTCTTCGATTTGCTTCATTAACTCCTCCCGCTTTTCCAGAAGTTGCTCGATATCTCTCCTATCCTGCCAGTCGAGGTCTTTTTTATCTAAAAGACGCTCCTGCATACGTCGGATTTCCTCCTCAATGTCCTGGGTTTCCTGTACAGACCGGTCCAGGTTTTCTCGTATGCTTTCGGTATTTTCACTGGCGATCTCCTCCATTTCCTCAAGGCTCTTTATGCGGTAAGTCATCAAGCCGGTTCGGGTCCTTTTGCTGCCATTGATGGCATCGTTGTCAGCAGCTTCGAAGAAATAAGTCACCTGATCGCCCGGCTTCATTTCCAGGTCAATCATGTCCCAGTTAAAGACAAATTCACTGTTGCGCGAGCCGGGTGTTTCCACCAGTACCCTTTGTTCGGGTTCCTCATTGCCATCGGCCTTGGTTAATTGATAGTGAAAAGATATCTCTCTGAGCCCGTAATCATCCGAAGCCTCTCCAGCGTAAAAGCGGATTTTCTCGTCGTCCTCATCAATAAATTCCTCCACGGAAATAACGGGATACCTGTCTGGAATGACATTGACAGTATAACCCACGGAATCAACCCGGTGCAGTTCTTCGCCGGAAACATAAATTACATATGGTCTTGTGGAAGTAAACTGATCACTATACTCAAAGTGATTGGGTCGTCTGACTTCAGCAGAAATCAACTCCTCCGGATCCAAAAACCGCATTTCAACTTCTGTGGAGGATTCGGTGTAAAAGGTCCAATTTATTTTTGTGCCCTCAGGTACTGTGAAATCTCCCACATTGGAAAGATTGGTGGAATTTCTGCCAGTGTAGGCAGGAAATTCCAATTCAACCAACATATCAGCCATTCTCGGCTTTCGAATGACATCCAAAGTGTAAGACCTGGATTTTACCGGTCCGGAAACAATGCGAAAATCGGTGTCTGACTGTATATTATTAAATGTATAGGTAAAATTACCATCGCTGCCCTTTCTCATCCGATACTCATATCCTCCAATGTCCACATAGGCTTCAGCAGGTCTGATATCCCCCTCAGTGCTTACTTCGAGTTGGAAATTTTCAAACTGCATCACACTCATCTCATCATTGAGTACTTTAAAGTGAAAAGGTGCAGGGCGTTCAAACTGCAGGTGGTTTTGCAAAATGCGGTTTGTACTATCGGGGATCAGGGTCGGAGAGAGTATCAACAAGCCGGCGATTACAAAAACCGTTGGGACGACATATCTGGCGTACTTTTTGTTTTCTCCCAAATCAATCGCCGTCAGAAAAGGAACCGGCTTCAACTGGACCGTCTTCTGTTCAATACCGGCCAGTACCAGGGCTGATTTATTCTTGTCAGCTTGCTTTCTCAATTGCAGGATGTTGAGTAATTTGTCCTCAACCTCTGAAAAATGCTTCCCAATAATCCGGGCGGCTTCCTCGTGAGAGATCACCTTGCCCAAACGGAACAACTTCAGCAATGGAAACGCGACCCACCCTATAAAGGACAGGCCGGCCACTCCGATAAAGGAGTAGTACATCAACTTCCTGACCCCTGTACCGAAGTAAAAAAAGTGCTCGAGCAATGCGTAAATGAGAAAGAGCGCCAAAACCAGCGCAGAGCTCAACAACAGCCCCTTTATGGTCTGGTTGAGATAGTATTTGCGGATGAAGTCATCCAGCTTGTTTATCAATTGGTCGTAGTTCGACATTTTCAAATTGATTTCCGGTTAAAAATCCCATCTTCATTAACTGACTGAACAACAAAAACATTGCAAAAAAGATGGCAATACAAACTGTTAATGTTGAATGAAGATAATTGGTAAGTGCAAAGTGGATCGATTTTGGCAGGTTTATTGCATACGAAATTTTAATCATATTTAACCAGCAAGCTAAAACACAATACCATTTTTTTATCCTAAGTCAAAATAATAGTTGTATTGAGCAAAAGTTAAAATCGGGAACAATAGACAAAATCACCACACTTAACTGTTATTCAAAGTCATTATATATAATTAATATATTTTATTAATAATATTCAACATGTGAAAGAAATTTTTCAAAAAAGTTGCTGCTAAAAGTTTTTTGCTTACTTTTGCAGGTTGAAACACTACAATCAAAACCATGCAGACGCTTAGACGTATCCTGCTGATAAAAGTAATCCTTATGAACAACAGATTGTTACTGGGAATTATGTTGGTTTCGGTGGTGCTGATCTTCAATGCCTGTAGATCGGACGATGAGATACCACAGCCCTTAGATTACGGCCAGCCTCATGAGTTGGGAGCTGAAGTGGTGACCGACTGGTACGAAGTATTTATTAGTGTGAGCCAATATGCAGATGGTTACAGGCCTCCAATCACATCGAGGAATCTCGGCTACATTGGTTTAATTGGCTATGAATCGATAGTACAGGCTACACCCGGTCAACAATCGCTGGGTAGTCATTTCCACAATTTGGAAATTCCATCCATCAAGGAGTTTGAAGATTATTACTGGCCGGCAGTGTTAAATTCTGCCTACTCCTCTGCCTTTAAATATTACTTCCCGCATGTTAGCCAGGAATACGTCCAGATGATGGACCATATGTATGAACATTATTTCAATAAATTTGCTCAAAAACTGGACGATGAGGTTTTGAATCGTTCTGAGGCATATGGAAAAAGTGTGGCCTCGGCGGTGATCAATTGGTCGCAACTGGATGAGGAGGGTGATTTTGCCTTTCTGGATCCTACTCCCCCTTATAACCCGCCTGTGGGACCGGGATTATGGCAACCCACACCTCCTGATTTCACACCGGGATTGACTCCTTACTGGGGCCAGGTAAGGCAATTTGCTATAAGCGAAGAGGATAAATTATCTCCTCCCCCGATGGAGTGGAGCCAGAGTCCAAACTCGCCCTTCTATGCGCAGGCATTGGAAGTTTTCAATATTGTCAATAACCTCACCTATGAGCAGCGCTGGATCGGCGAATTTTGGAGCGATGACAATTTCTCACTAACTATGGATCCCGCCTGCCGCTGGATTTCAATTGCGCTCCAGGCCATGGAAATACGACCATTGACCATGGCAGATGCCACTAAGTTAATGGCACAACTCGGCATGGCCATGGCAGATGCCGGTATAGCAGTTTGGCACTCGAAATACTACTACAACCTTCAAAGACCGATTGATTTTCTAAGAGATTTAAAGGATCCGGAATGGGAGACCATATGCTTTAACCCCATCACAGGGGATATGGGTAAGTCTCCACACTTCCCGGCTTATCCCAGTGGCCACGCTGGTTTTGGTGCTTCAGCTGCGGAGGTTTTGGAAGAGACTTTTGGAAGTCATTTCCCCATGGTTGATCGCACGCATGAGGGTAGAACTGAGTTTTTGGGCACTCCAAGAGAGTTTAATTCTTTCAACGATATGGCGGTTGAAAATGCCATTTCACGTATCTATTTGGGTGTACACTTCAGGATAGATGCAGATGAAGGATTGAGATTGGGTAGGGTAGCCGGTCGCTCTGTATTGGATCTACCCTGGCAGGGCTAATTACCTTATGAATCCACTTGTATTTGACCTTTTGTTATTTTCGTGTTACCGGGTTTAAATTTTCCAATAGGGTATGAAAAGTCTTTTATACGTAGCAATCCCCGCGATTCTAACTCTGGTATTGCTCACCTTAACTTCCTGTGCAACCGATGGGGAGACTGACACCGGAGCTCCCTTCAAAGGACTGTTGACAATAACCAGTTCGGGAATAACTTATATCGACTGTCAGGACAACACCAGATACCGCATCCTCGATGGACAGCACAAGGTGGGAGATGCTATGGGTGAGCGGGTCATTACCCTCAACGAACCGGTTTACATTGAAATGGATGGTAGTTTGTCTGAATTCGACAGCAATCTCGAATTTGAGCAACAATTCTCTCAAATGATCAACGTGACAGAAGTGACTCATATCGATAATGAGTTGCCCTCATCCTGTGATCATCAGATTAAGCCCATATTGAGTTTTGTAAACCCAATAGAAAGAATAACAATTGAATTCAACTACTTTGTACCGGCTGTCATTTTGCAAAAGCCACTCTACGGATGGTTGATGTATTTTCCATTGCAGGATGAGAAGTTTCAAAAAATCCACCAGGGTGAATCTCTGGAAGTAATTTCCAGATCTCACGGTGAGGAGATAAAATTGCGCCTTGAGGAAATGATTTGTGCAACAGATGAAGAATCAGACCTTTGGTCACACCATCTGGAAATTGTTTTCAGGGGTGAAGCTTACCCGGCATGTGGGGGTAGCAAGGTCGAAGATGGAGATATTGTTGAAGGGGTTTTATTGTCCGCTTACTCGCAATAATTTCCTCTGTCCCTTTACTTAAAAATTGACGGGAAAACTACTAAACCAGGTTGTTACTGTAAAAGTGGTTTCTAACGGTCTCTACTACGTCATAGGTTGCCATATGGCCGGCTACTTTGGTTTGGACTGATGATAATTCAGGGCGTTTTTTCTGGAGGTATTCTCTGAAATCGAACTTAGTCTCATCAGGTCCCAATATTATGATTTTATGGTCTGTCGGAAGGTAATCCAAAATGCGCTCAAAAAATTGGGAATCCGCAGCAGTGGAATCTACCCCCTTTCCAGGGCTATGGCCATTGTTTACCCGGTTGAGTCTGATACTTGAGAATATAGGGATAATAAAGGATTTTCCGGAGTCGATCATCACCACTACGGCCTTACTCCTATCAATCCATATACCCGTATGTGCAAGGTGTTTATTCATATCGGCAAAAATCAGGGGTTTTTTTTAAAATAAAACTGACATCAATCAGTAAAGAGAATGATGCTTGTCATTCGACCGTTAATTATAATGTCCTTACTTTGTAATCACAAAATCCAGAAAAATGCGAAGAGCTGTAGTAGCAATCGATCTTTCAGCAGTAGATGAAAAACTGCTGACCTACCTTAAGGTGCACAGAGAAAGACTTGGGATTGGCCCCATTGCTTTTGTCCACGTATTACCGGAAAAATTCCACATATACCCTGACGACAAAATTTGGTCCCCACTCAACCCAAAGGCCATGGAGGATATTCTCGACAATATCAAGAAGTCTGTCGGCCGGTTTTTTGATCCAAAAGATAAAAATACTGAGTTTCAACTGTGCAAGGGAGATCCTTTATCAGAATTGGTGGACTATGCCCACTCATGGGAAGCGGACCTGGTCGTGATCGGACAAAAGTCCGGTGTCAAAAAACACGGTATTTTGGCCAAGAATCTGGTTAGAAATGTAAAGTGCAACGGACTGGTTGTTCCCGATGACCGTCCGGATGATTTATCCCATATCCTGGTACCCATTGATTTCTCTCGCTATTCTGCCAAATCACTTAAACAAGCACTGGAACTTAGAGGAGAAAATGAAGCAGTCAAAATAACCGCACTGCACGTTTACGAATTGCCAGCCATGGGTTATTACAAGTTGAGCATGACGGAGCGTAAATTCAGGAAGGGCATCAGAGAAAACATAGAGGATAGCCTGCGAAAGTTCGTTCAATCCCAGATTGGTGAAGATACCGACAATATACAGATAAAAGCAATCTCTCGAGGAGTGCCCGGGGTATCAAATTACCTGACCGAATACGCACTGGCCTCCAATGTTGATTTCATAGTCATGGGTGCCAAAGGACACTCCAAAATCAAACTGATGTTGATGGGAAGTGTGACCGAGGGTGTGCTGGCCACCGGTAATTTCTTTCCCACATTGATTGTTAAATAAAATCTTTGAAGAGCTATGACCCCGGGAAAAAATTTAAATGATCTACTGGAAAAAAACCGGATTGGTGACCATATGACTACCAATATACTGGTGGGCAAGGAGGAGTTTTCCATGAGCCACATCACCCGGTTGTTCAACGAGTTGAAAATACACCATTTACCCATAGTCGATGACGATAACCGGGTCACGGGAATAATTTCTGCCAATGACCTATTGAGGAGTTTTTCCATGGTGTTAGAGCTCGGAGAAGTCTCCCTCTCCGAAGAATTCGAGGCAGGAGGAACGGTACGCGATTACATCACCCGCAACATCGAGATCTGCAGCCCGGGTGACCCTATTATCACCGCCATCGAAAAATTTGACAAGGGAAACTTTCACGCCCTGCCCGTGGTGGAGAATGAAGTGCTGGTGGGTATCTTCACCTCGCGGGACCTCATTCGGTTTATTTCCAACCAAAAACAGACATAAATTATTTCCGTTGAGCAACTCCAGCGTGATAATAGAGGCACTTTAACTGCATTGAGTGCCAGGCCCTTTGGAGCTTACAAATTCTTGGGGTTGATAGTCTTGGGATCATCATCAGGTTTGTCGGTTGGCTTTTCAACCTCCTTTTTCTTTATTTTTTTCACGGTTTTCTCTTCATCATCAGGATCCTGAATGACGACTTCTTCCACCTCCTTTTTTACCTTAGGATAGACCGCTGTACTTCCTGTCTTTTTCAGCAAATAATACCCTCCTGCCAATGACAAAATTATGGAACTGATACCTAATATCTCAATACCGGAATAATAATCGAAGTCCAGAACAATGACCTTCCTGGCTATGGCTATTAAAGCTACAAGGATTACCACCTCCACATGAATGACATTTTCCTTAAAATAGACCTTGATCGTGTCGAGGAGCTCTATACCAATGAGCACCAACAGAAATATACCGAATATATTCAACATGTTGTCGAGGTTGATCAACAAAGTCTTGTCCTTGTTTTCTAAAAGCGCGAGATAGACTGCATAAAACAACTCTAAGGTTGCAATAAGTAGCAGAAAAGACATAAGTCCGACCAGGGCGACTATGATAGCCCGCTCGACAAATTTGACTCCTCTTTTTAGTTTTTTCGGTGGACTACCTCTACTAGCCATAATATATCTCCTTTCAAATCATACAGCATTTCGTAGTAAATTGTTCGAAAAAGCTGACTTATTGTGCCGGGGAGACAAGGCTTATTTGTCGGAAAAAAGACCACGTAAAAAAAGCAGTCAAGGTTTATCTTGTTCCACTTATCTAAAATTTTACCATGCTATAAATACATTTTTTCGATGTTTTATAATAATTCAGGTAAAATTCGAGAAAATTTGTCTAACACGATGTCACAATCTTATCAATTATTACCAAAACCCGGTATTTTGTTTGCAGGATTTGGTTAAAAATTTTTATGCATCGATAAATATTTATCAGCTTCTTTGACAGTGCGACAAGAGCCCGGCCGTTGAAAAGCCTAAAATTCCCTACCTTTAGGTTTGCTAAATGAGTTTTTAATAATCCTTTATATGGTGGGTCTTCGAAATCTGCTGTTCCTGGTTTTTTGCATCACCGGCATTTTGCTGAATGGAATCCCCTTGTTTTCCCAAAATATCCACCAAAATTATTTTTTTGATGATCCGCTGAGTTTCAGAGAAGACCACAATTGGCTTTCCACCCATGAGATGTTGAGAATTTATGAGCTAACCATACAATTCCCGGGCGAAGAAAAAAGTATGACCACCGTGACTTTGGACCACAACGGACTACCTGTTACAGAGCAAATTGCTCAAAGTGATTATGACTGGGAAAATCGTGAACCGGGAAGCATCACTGAGGAATTTAACCACATTTACATAATGGACAATTTGTTTCTCCGACGAAAAACCACTCATATCAAGAATGCTGGGGCAAGGCCTGATACACTGGAGACAGTTGAAATGCTGGTTAATTTTTTCAACCGGGAACAATACAAATCCTCTGAAGGCCTCATACTGGTTTATGAATTTATAGGCGAAACCCGGCCTGCCTCCATTGAGCTTTTTTCGAATGAAAATAACGGCAAGCGCATTGAATTAGACTACCGGGATGGATGGCTCTCGAGCGCAGTGGAGTATTCAATGGGAGAAGAGGGCCGCAACCAAAAAATTCGTTCGGCTACGTATGATTACGATGACCACAACAGACCTCACAAAGCTATCCTTCGAATTGATGGGGAGGAAAAAAGGGTTGAAATAACTTATGACCGGATGAATAAACCTTTTAAAATTACCTTTTACTCCAATGGGGAATTGGTTGAAAAGCGGCTATACCAATATGAGAGAAGAGAGAAAATTGAAATACCAGGCCTTGATTGATGGCCGAATGCTTTAATCACCCCCCCTAAAAATGCATCCTGTAAAATGAATGTACAGGAAATACTGGTTGCAAGGGTAGATAGTATCCAATGTGCAGGTCTGAAATAAACCGGTAAAAACCTCATCGCATAATAGTTACATCTCCACTTCTTTTGACTGTGGCAGGTTCCTCACAAAGGAAAAATTCGATCTCCGCGTACCAGGCAAAAACGGCAGGTTGCATATCCTCACCATCAAAAACTCCATTCCAACCGAATTCTACATCTCTTGTCTCAAACACTTTGTTCCCCCAACGGTCAAAAACCTTCATCTCAAAGGACAGAATCTCCAAATCCGGTGGAAATTCGGGTTTGAAAATATCGTTGATGCCGTCGTCATTAGGACTGAAGGCAGTGGGAAAAAACATGGGCAATTCACCAAATTCGAATGGGGATACCTCAAGTCCAACCGTTCCGGTGACTTCCTCACAGACATTGGTCAGTTCAAAAGTGAGGTTCCTGTTTTCATTAAAGGTGCGGATAAATTCGCCGCTGCCATCAGACCAGCTCAAGTCTGCAAGCTCTTCAAATTCGGTTAGATCCACGCGCAGTCTACCATCCGCACAAATGAGTGTATCAGAAAAATGAGGCACCGGAGGCAATTGTGGAATAAAGAAGACATCGATTTCATCTTCATCAGTGCACCCCTCATCCGATAGGGCAACTACGCTGTAAGTACCGGATTCGGTTACCACCAAATCTATACCTGTCGCACCTACATTCCATTCATACTCCTCAATGGTAATTCCCTTGGACTCACTGACAGAAAGGGTTACCTCTTCGCCTTCACAGGAAACAGTGTCCCCAATAATTTTTATTTCGGGACTTATGGGAAAGGTGATAAAAGCGGAGTCTGAAAATTCGCAATTGTTGATACTGTACTCCACGTAGTACTGCCCCGCCTCATCAACTACTGTTGAAAGAGCGTCAGTAAGTCCCGTGCTCCAACTAATATTCTCTGCACGTGGATCAAGGTTTAACTCCAGAAAAGTCTGATCACAGGCTATGGAGTCCTGAATGAAAACAGAGGGAGAAGAATTGATTATGGTAAAACTATCCCGGAATATGCAGTTGCTAAGCTCAGCCTCCACTGTGTAAAGACCCGATTCCAGTGCAGCAATACTTTGAGTTGATTGCCCTGTATTCCAGGTAAAATCAGCATTCTCATTTTCAATTTGAGACTCGAGAATAATGGGTTCCCCATCGCATATTTCAAAGGAATCTACAATACTCTCTGCAGCCTGAATAACCTCTATGGTCAGGGTAGCTGTGTCCGGTTCCAGGCATTGATTGGTTGAAAGTGCGAACAGGGAGACTTCGTAAACTCCCGGTTCTTCGTATTGGTGGATTGGGGCCCGTTCACTGCTGGTGTTACCATCACCAAAATCCCATTCAAAATGTATAGTACCGGTACTAAAATTTCGAAAGTCGGCAGTAAAAGGAGCACAACCCTCAGTTCCACGATCTACATCGGCCCTGGCAATAATCTCGTCCAATTCAAAATCGTACTTTATAACTCCCAGGTTACAATTTGGCGAGGGATTGGTAGGAGAGACGACCCCATCGGTAGTAGGGAAAAAATTGCCACCTCCACATCCGGCGCAAACAGCTTGAAAAATGGTACCATCCCTGCTAAATCTACTGGTACCTCCGTCCACATGTTCAAATCCTATTCCAGAACCGGGTGGAACCGTCCCGCCAAAAAAAGTAGCAAATATCAATTCGGAAGCATCTTCTTCAAGTACAAAAAAGTAAAAGTCGTTGCCATCTGTCGTGGTTTGAAATGCATCCGGTGTAACTACGAGGCCAGATGTAGTACTTGTTGGAATATTGTTCCGATTTGCAGCACCTCCCCATCCCGAGGTGTAAATTCTATTGCAGTCATCCACCATTAGGGCGGTGGGAGAAATATCAATGGAACCACGACCTGTTCCAAATACGGTTCTGAACTCCAATTCATTCAGATCACTGTCGAGTCTTTTTATGAATTGTGCGCTGTTGGGATTGCTGTAAACCCCGGGGGTGGGTTGGAGATTACCGGTTGATTGGCCCAGTAGGTAAACCCTGTCCTCCAAATCCACTTCTACAAAATAAACCTGATCATAACTGTTCGTGCCGACAAAAGTTCCTGCCAGCAGGTCACTTCCACTGTTGTTTAACTTAGTTACAAAACCATTTGCCGGTCCTCCCTGGTAGGTGGGCTTGTAGGCATCACCTCTAACCGGAAAATCGGAACTCCTTGTGCCACCGGCTAACAATACATTGCCCTCACTATTTAATTTTATCGAGTATGCGGCATCAGCTGCGCTTCCACCCAAAAAAGTGGACCATCTGAGCTGAGTACAGAAGCGGTTGAGGCTGAATACCACACCGGCCATTCCACCGGACATACCCACCTGAAAAGCATTTGAGGTAACGGGAAAATCAGAGGATCGCGTTACAGAAGCTACATATATATTGTCAAAATCATCCACAACCACCTCGCCCCTGAATTGGTCTCCGTAGTTTCTGAGGAGATTTCTATCAAGGTCATTTATCCCATCGTTTCTGCTGCCTCCTAAAAAGGTGGAACCCACCAGCGAAGTACCGTCTTCGCTCAAAACGGTTACAATTATATCGGTACCGCTTATCTCAATACTGTTGTTAAATATTCCACCCGTTACTGCGTCTCCTCCCATGTTTTGGTCCTGGACAGAGTTCGGTGTGGTTGGAAAATTACTGGAACTGGTAGTACCAAGGATAACCAACTCATTTTGAGAATTCACAATAATACTGTGTGGAATTTCACTGAGATTACCCCCCAGATAAGTGGAATAAATTCGCTCTGATCCATCTTCACTGAATTTGGTGATTCCAATATCCACTACTGCATTGGCTCCCCCTGGACCGGAGTAACTGGACATGAACGCACCCATGGTAATCGGATAACCCTCATCAAAGACAATTCCTGCACCAAACAATTCGCCATTCAGACCCGGTGTGGCAGTCATACCCCAATTGTCCGCTGTCGATCCACTGTAGGAAGAGAAAATCAGGACGGGATCGATAATCAGCTTTGCATTTTTGTCATAAGACTCCGGAAAGCTGAAAGAAACAACGCTGTCTTTTTTGACAAATTCCGATGGCACATAATACTCTGTTCCATCGATAATTTGAAAGGTGTAGGGGTTCTGCTCAAATATGCTGGTGAGTGTTGTTATCATGCGAAGGTTGCTGTACACTTTCTCCAACTTTTCCAGTCCCTTGTAAACCATTTTTATATCTGCGGGATCCGCTCCAGGATGCACCACGAAGTCGTACTTCAGCACCCCGTCCCTGATATACAACTGATAGTCTATACCATCGTACAGGTCGGTGTACTCAATTTTCTGATATTGCCTGACTTCCGATGCCCATTTGGAAGGATCATTTCCCTGTATGTAATTAAAATACTCAGAAGAGGGATGGTGCCCAAAATGACCGTGGTCCGCATTTGAGCCGGCAAACTCCACGGCAAAGGCGTGATTTTTTACTTCAAATTCCATGAACTCACAATCCGGATCAAACTTACATTTGGCTCTTTCTGCAAGGTCAGTTGCATCCTGTTGAACCCATAAAAGTCTCCCCCTTTCTAACCAGATCTGATGAGAACCGAAATCTGCCTTGTATAAAACCTGATCGGGCCATTGACCCTTATTTTCGCGAAAAACGTGGGGTTCGGTTAAAGGAGGCAAATCCGGGGTGTGTTCCACACCAGCATAGCCCTCAAAGTTCGGCAGTAGTATCAATACAGCGAAAAGAGAGATAATAATTCGCGGGAAATGTGAATATATAGGCAAATTCGGTCGTTTATTCGGATCTATCGGATTTCAATCTGCCATGCAACCGCATGCTTGTGTTTAACAGGTGCAATCCGTGTTCAGTTTCAAAGATTTACATTTCTTTTAAGCTAAACGGGATTTTGAGGGGTAAACGTTTAAGAATACCTGAATTAATAGTTCTATAGCAAAATGCCTTTTAAACCAATTGAAATAAACATGGAAGCCAATTATTTTTGAGCATTGGCATGGAAACTTCTTTGTAAGATTGCAGAAAAAGTGCACAATCTTTGTGAAGGGAACTGTAATTTAATAATCAACTCCGGGTATATCTGTCGCGAATGCCGAGAAAACTCACTAAGATATCGTTATTTCCGTTTGACAATGTACTTTAGTTGAAGCAAGCCCCCTATTTTTGCAAGATGATTGAAAAACTGGAATCATACAAAGATCGCTTTAAGGTTCTGGAGGAGCGGTTGTCAGACCCGGAAGTGGTAGCCGACCAAAAAGAGTTTACCAAACTCCACAAGGAATACAAACGCATAACCCCACTCGTGAAAGGATTGGAAAAATGGGAAAAACTCCGGGAGGAATACCATCAGGCGCACGAGCTCCTGGACGAGTCCGATGAAGCCGTAAAAACAATGGCCCGGGACGAAATCAATGAGCTGCAAGGCCAAATTGATGAGCTGGAAGCGGAATTGAAAGAGCTTTTAGTGCCTCGTGACCCTGAAGATGCCAGCGATGCCATGGTCGAAATAAGAGCGGGCACAGGTGGGGACGAAGCAGCTATTTTTGCCGGGGACCTATTCAAAATGTACACTTCGTTTTTCGACCAACTGGATTGGAAGTACGAGATCATCAACCTCAACGAAAGTGCCCAGGGTGGTTACTCCCGCATAGTCATCGAAGTGAAGGGAACCGATGTGTACGGCATGTTGAAGTACGAATCGGGCACCCACCGCGTACAACGCGTTCCCAAAACCGAATCTCAGGGCCGCGTCCACACCTCAGCCGCCACAGTAGCAGTGCTCCCTCAATTGGAAATGGATGAAATAGACCTCAACAAGGAGGACATCAGGGTGGATACTTTCCGCTCCAGCGGGGCTGGGGGCCAGCACGTCAATAAAACAGAATCCGGTGTGAGAATGACACACATTCCAAGTGGCGTCTCAGTCGTGAGTACCGACAGCAGGTCTCAGTTGAAAAACAGAGAGTTTGCCCTTCAGCGTCTCTATCAAAAAATACTAGAGTCCCAGCGAGAAAAGGAGGCCTCATCGAGGGCAGAACAGCGTAAATCCCTGGTGGGTACCGGAGACAGGAGTGGGAAAATTAGGACCTACAACTTTCCACAAAACCGCGTAACAGACCATCGCATCAATCTCACGCTTTACAATCTCGATCAAGTAATCGGGGGAAAACTTCAGGAGATTATCCAGGCCCTCAAAGTGGCGGACAGTGCCAGTAAGCAGGAAGCATCCTGATACAGCTTCCAAAACTATAGAAACCGGCTGGTGTTAGAAAGGTGATTATTGATAAGATGGTTGAGATTCTTGCCTCCGAAAATATGAATAAGAGAGGTTTTTACAGCAATCTTTTATCTGCCTGGGGTAACCAGATCAAAAATAAACCAGATGAGTCTAAACATGGTATTGGGTGCTTCCGAAAAACCCTCGAGATACAGCAACAAGGCAATGGCAGCCCTTCAGGCCCATGGACATAAAGTCGTTGCAGTGGGAAAGCAAAGGGGCGAAGCGCACGGTATTGATATCCAAACAGATTGGCCCAAATCCAATACCGTTGATACGCTGACCATTTACCTCAATCCCTTCAACCAAAAACCCCTGTACGATAAAATTTTGGAGTTGAAACCCCGAAGAATTATCTTTAATCCGGGTTCAGAAAATACTTTTCTCCTGGAAAAAGCCGAAAAGGCAGGAATCCAGTGCACGCCAGCATGTACCCTGGTCCTTTTATCCAAAGGAGACTATTAGCCCTGTGCGACTTTTGCGAAAACAATCAAAAGAATAATAGGATATGGAAAAAAGTGATAGTAAAAACAACATGCTGAGGGAAGGTTCACTGGATGACCAAGTGGTATTGGTAACCGGCGGAGGCACGGGACTGGGTAAATCCATGACTGCGTCCTTTTTGGAACTCGGAGCTTCGGTAATTATAGCGAGCAGGAAGCTTGAAAACCTTCAAAAAACTGCGGATGAACTCAATGAACAATTCCCCGGCAAGGTCCTGCCACTTCAATGCGATATAAGAGATTATGACCAGGTGGAAGAGACCGTTGCTAAAGGGGTGGAATACTTTGGAAAAATAAATGTGCTGGTCAACAATGCTGCGGGCAACTTTATCAGCCCCACCGAACGACTTTCTCACCGGGCTTTTGACACTGTGGTTGACATCGTACTAAAAGGCTCTTACAACAGCACCCTGGCCATTGGAAAATACTGGATTGAAAATGGAATCAAGGGCAATGTGCTCAGCATTACCACCACTTACACTTTTACCGGCTCTGCCTACGTCGTACCCTCGGCCTGCGGTAAAGCCGGTGTTTTGGCACTCACCCAGTCTCTGGCAGTGGAATGGGCCCAATACGGGATCAGACTCAACGCCATTGCCCCGGGACCCTTCCCCACCAAAGGAGCCTGGACCAGGTTGTTCCCCAATGAAATTTCATCCCTGTTTAGTCCCGACAAAAAGGTTCCGTTGGGCAGGTTTGGTGAACACCGCGAATTGACAAATCTCGCCTGCTACATGATTTCAGACTACGCTGCATTTATGACCGGCGAGCAAATTGTACTGGATGGCGGAGAATGGCTGCAGGGAGCCGGCCAGTTTAATTTCCTCAGACAGGTTCCCTCCGAAATGTGGGACGAATTAGAGAAAACCGTGCGCAAGGGTAAAAGTGAGTGAGCCGTCGGGTTTTCTGTGAAAAGATGATCGAAAAGGACCTCAATACTTCCACCTGTTGGCCAGAGCTACCAGGCTCAACATAACAGGTACCTCTACCAGTACTCCCACCACCGTTACAAGGGCCGCCGGACTGTGAAGACCAAATAGAGCAATCGCCACTGCCACTGCCAGTTCGAAAAAATTACTGGTTCCTATCATGGCTGCCGGCGAACATACATTGTGAGGCAAATTAATCTTTCTCCCCGCATACCAGGCCAGGAAAAAAATAAAGTAGGACTGTATGATAAGCGGGACCGCTATCAGTAAAATGATGTATGGATTGTTGATGATATTGGGTCCCTGAAAAGCGAACAAAAGCACCAGGGTCAACAGAAGGGCTGAAATACTTATCGGCCTGAACCTGGGTAGAAACACCTCTTTAAACCACTTTCTCCCATGCCTTCTAATTAAAATCTGGTTGGTAATAAATGCCGCGATTAGCGGTATAACCACAAATACGAATACCGAGGTCACCAGTGTGTCGTATGGCACCGTAATATCCGTTATGCCCAGTAAAAGTCCGGTGAGTGGAACAAAGGCTACGAGAAGTACCAGGTCATTTATTGAAACCTGCACCAGGGTGTAATTGGGGTCCCCGTTTGTCAAATAGGACCAGACAAATACCATGGCCGTACAGGGTGCTACTCCGAGTAATATGGCCCCGGCAATATACTCCCCGGCCAGTTCCGGCTCTATCCACGCCGAATAAAGATTTCCAAAGAAAATCCAGGCGAAAAAAGCCATGGTGAATGGCTTGATCAGCCAATTTACTACAAGGGTCAGAATTATTCCTTTAGGGGCTTTACCTACATTTGCTATGCTGGTGAAATCCACCTGAAGCATCATAGGGTAGATCATCAACCAAATCAAAATAGCGATTGGAATATTCACATGATAAACTTCTATGTCGGCCAAAAAGCTCATAAAATCGCTGAAATAGGAACCTGCCAAAATTCCCACTCCTATGCAGAGTATTACCCATATAGTAAGATTCTTTTCAAAAAAAGGTATTTTTTTTGTTGAGTCCATTGAATTTATTTTGTTTGATTCTTTGATTCTGATTACAGTGTTTAGGTCCCCTAAGGAAAAAGCTTCAGTAGGCATTTTTTATCGATGAAAACAAATACTTCATTTCAGTGGCGATAATCTGGCTGCACTCCCGGTACTTTTCAGCTTGTATTTCAGTCGTATCGTAGTCTCCGGGGTCTTTATATGGAAGATAGAATCGCCTGTCCGCACCCGGTGCATTAGGACAGTTGGTGTCTGCATCTGAGCAAACCATAACAGCCGCAAAACCGGATTCAGGATTGTAGAAATTTCCGTGCTCCTTGGAAAAAACCACGGACGGAGGTCTGGTGTGACTGAATTTTACGAAGTAGATTGGATTGTTTCCAGCGCCCATTTGATTCAGCCTAAATCCACACTGTTTCAACACCTCCGAAACCATGCCGTACAATGCGGTGGCCTCTGTTCCCCCGGAGTAACAATTGACGCCGGTTAATCCATAGTAGGATGAAATACACGCTGCCCAGATCTGGGTAAACTGACTTCGCCGCGAATTATGCGTACAGATATAGTTGAGATTCATTGGCCTGCCTTCCCGTAGTTTACTTATACCATAGTCTATTACCGGCTGAAGCATTTCCCTACGCAAATCAACCAGCTCATTTTGATCGAGATCCTCAATAAATTCCCTTATTGAAGGATAAATATCACTTTGCATTCCCCTGATTTTAAATTTTTAATTATATAATTGAATATTACGATAAATGATGGAAACAAGGTGAGTTGCCCGGATAAAAAATTTTATGTAACTGTTTCGGTAGAAAAAGTCAGAGGCTGAAATCCATTCGTTGCACATGACCAGGTAAGAATAAAATCCGTCCAAAAGGAAATGGCAGGACCCTATTTTTCCACCCGGATTCTGGCATCAACGGCAACCACCGAATTCTTTCCGGCGATAAAGGGGTTGATATCGAGTTCAGCTATTTCCGGGGCAACATACACCAGAGAGGATATTCTGAAAATAGATTGGGTAAAGAGATCTTCATTGACACCCGGTTTATTCCGATAGCCTTTTATCAATGGATAAGCTTTGAGAGATTGGACCATTTTTGTGCTTTCCTCTTTACTGATCGGGGCCAGGTTGTAGCTCAGGTCCCTGATTATTTCAACAAAAATACCTCCAAGACCGCAGGCAACCAGGTGACCGAACGGATCTTTTTTAACCGCTCCACAAAAGAGCTCCATCCCTTTTTCCATTCGCTGAACAAGACAGGCCCGGACCCCTTTTATTTTCATCATCCGGTCAAACTCCTTCAATAATTGCTCGCAGGATTGAATATTTAATTTCACACCATCCACCTCTGTCTTGTGTACAGGTCCCACTACCTTGACAACTACCGGAAATCCAATTTCTTCGGCAGCTCTTTCAATATCGCCCCTGCTTTTGCATTCCATTTCCGGGACAGTTTGGATGCCTGCGGCTTGTAACAATTCCCTGACCACTGTGGGACCCAGGAAACCATCCGAAGCTCTTCTCATAATGTCCCGTATCAGGGCTACGTCCATTTCCGCCAGGATCGTTTGTCCAAAAGTGGGTTTCGGGCAGTAGTAGGTATGTGCCAGGGCTTTCCCCAGGGTGACCTCAAAGGAAAAATTGACATTGCCGCCCTGGAGGAATTCCTCTATTTCGCGACCTGCATTAATCAGGGAGGGAAGTACTGGAAAAATGGGTTTTGAGCAGGACTTCATTTTTTGGTCAAGCACATCATACACATCGCCCACTTTAAACAAACCCGGGCTTCCAAAGACGACCACCATGCCGTCTATTTCGTCCAATTCTTCGCAAAAGTCAATTATTTTTCCCAACTGATCAGCGGTGCCGGTGGCTAAAAAGTCGATGGGATTGGCTACCGATGAGCCGGGATGCAGGCTTTTCATTAGCTCTTTGGATTGGGATTCCGGAATCGGAGGCACATTCATTCCCTCCGAGGAGAGGGTGTCCGTGAGCATAACAGCAGAACCACCAGCATGGGTAATCACAGCCAGATTGGGCCCGAGGAGTTCCTTGTTTTGCCAAACACAGGCTGCACTGATCAACTCCTCCCTGCCACTGCAATAAACAATGCCCGCCTTGCGAAACAGTGACCGGATGACTGTATCGGGGGTAGTAACTGCACCAGTATGCGATGAAGCTGCACGGCCTCCCGCTTCTGAAAAACCCGATTTAATGGCCGCGATTTTAGCGCCCTTTCGCACCAGTGAAGAAGCGTGTTGCAAAAATTTAAAGGGGTTTCGAATGTCTTCCAGATAGAGCAATTGGACAGCAGGACTCTGACCGTGGACGTAGTTTTGGTCCATATTTTCCAGTATCTCCTCCACCCCTATCTGGGGCGCATTTCCGATTGAGTACACATTGGAAAATCGAAGGCCCGAAAACCAGGCCGCTTCCATAATAAAAACCGCAGTGGCACCTGAACTCGACACCAATTCCACCCCATCCGGATGGTATTCCGGTACCGGGCTGGTAAAAACCCCTTTGTAATATTCGTTGATGATGCCGATGCAGTTGGGACCGACCAAGCTGGCATTGTGTTCGTTCACAATTTCGAGTAATTGCTGCTCCAGCGCTTTTCCCTTTTCACCCGCCTCTCCGAAACCAGCAGAAAAAATAATAAATGCACGAGTACCAGCTTCCGCCAACTTTTTAACCGCCTTAACGGAGGCCTCAGCGGGAGTGGCCAAAATAGCCAAGTCCACTTCAGGAAGCTCATCGATTTGCCTTTTCAACTCCACCCCCTCCAGGTGAATATCTCTGGGATTCAATCCGTACAGAGCACCCTTATATCCGCCTTCGATCAGGTTTTGAATGACCTTACCACCGGGCTTGTTTGTTTTGTCGGATGCGCCAATTACAGCAATAGAGGAAGGTTGGATAAGTCCCTTGTTGATCATTGCCTGGATGCTTTATTGATGCAGGCAAAAGTAGCAATTAATTTAATAAGGACAAAGAGGTCCGCTTATTGAGCAACAGCAAAATCGAGGGATTTTACGATGTGGTTGAGGCGAATCATATAGTTTCGCTTGTCGTCAGCCGGCGCGTAAGCAAATACATCCACGAAGAGCAGTTTGTTTTCGGCTTCGTTGAGTACGAGAAAAGATTTAAACGGTCCGCCCATAAAGTCTTCGCGCATGTCCCATATTCCCCGGAGTTCGATGGCAAAATTGCCATTGATGGTCCGTTGAAAATCAAACATGGGAATAAAGCGGTCTTCCACCTCCATGTAGGTGCCTTTCTTTCCGCTGGAGATGTGCTCTCTGGTGATGGAATCCCTCAATTCCCTGAGATACTCAGGAGTAAGTTGACTGCCGTCTGTGTAGTCAAGTTGATGAAACATCATACTCAGACTGGCCTTTCGCCTTTCGTCACGCAACCAAACGAAGTTATCTTCTTCAACAGCCAGCATCCAATCGGAGGGAATGTCGATCTCAGCTCCGAACTCTCGGCGGATCAGGTTGCTCAATTCGCGATTGGTGCCACCTCCATAAACCTCTGCTTGTACAGTAGTCTCATAAAACTGGTCAATACGGGAGGAAACCTGATCAAACGAACGTGATATTCCAGCGGTTAATGCCTGTACATCCCTTCCGTACAAATAGACCACCATTTGGCCCCTGGCCCATTTATCGCGGATTATTTGGACACCAAAGTCATCGTTTTCGAGGCTGTTATTAATGCGTTCGCGGCCGAGGTCATTGATGGCCATTTGTGTGAGCTGGGAGTATTCGTCCGATAGATTGACCGCAAAAACAAAGAGTTTCAGCTCCCTTCTCACGGGATTTTCCAAAATATCTTCCACGGAAAAAACGCGTAGGTCGAAAATGGGTTCCGGCTGGGGGAGGATCAGATACGCACCCTGGTAGTAAAAACTAAAGGTGTCAGCAAAAGTAGTCTCCCAAATATCCTCATCGACGATGAGATTGAGCTGCTGCACTTTACCTATGGCCGTAGGAAGTGCTCTGAAGCGCTCCGTCACTTGGCTATCACCGCAGGACGAAAGCAAGAAAACAACAACCAAAAGGAAACTACTCAAGCGGTACATTTGCAGAAAATTTAATACTCAAATATAGCAATTCCCGGGAAATTGCCGGTTGGTTATTTTGGTGTTATGCCGCATTAGTCTTCTGCCGGCAAACTACCAATCCGGGAATAGTAAGATGTTGGAGGCTGTTTTTTTGGCGTATAGCATTCCCGATTATCCGCCAAAAGGTTGAGCAAACCAAACTTTGGAGTTGATTTTCCACTTCATGCAGTTAAATAGAACAATCCGGGAAAATGATACCTAAACTATCTGCAGTATTTCCACAGATTATTAGCCGTCATTAATATATGGCCCTGAGTAAATAAATTTACCTCTGCGGGAATCAGAGCAACTTATCAATTATTTCATCTTCTGAAATGCCCTCCGCTTCTGCCTTAAAGTTTCGCACTATACGGTGTCTGAGAACATTTTTTGCCACGGCTTTCACATCTTCAATGTCGGGGGCGTACTTTCCGTGTATGGCAGCGTGACACTTGGCGCCCAGCACGAGATACTGCGATGCCCTGGGGCCTGCTCCCCACCCAATAAAATCATTGACAATAGGATCTGCATTTTCAGTATTGGGTCTGGTTTTACTGACCAATCCCACTGCGTATTCCAGCACATTGTCGGTAATTGGTATTTTTCGAATGAGCTCCTGGAATTCGAGAATCTGCTCGGCAGTAAGCACATGCTTGAGTTCCGCCTTTTTTTCACCAGTGGTTGATTTCACCACCTGAAGTTCCTCATCATAGGAGGGGTAATCCAAAGGAATATTGAACATAAACCTATCCAACTGAGCTTCCGGTAGTGGGTAGGTACCCTCCTGCTCAATAGGGTTTTGCGTAGCCAGAACAAAAAATGGTACGGGGAGCTTGAAAAAGCCCCGCCCCGTTGTAACCTGTCTCTCCTGCATAGCCTCGAGCAGTGCTGCCTGGGTTTTGGGTGGTGTTCTGTTTATCTCATCTGCCAGGACAATGTTTGCGAAAAGGGGACCTTTGTTGAATTGGAACTGCCGATTTTCTCCCAGTATCTCCGAACCCGTAATATCAGATGGCATCAGGTCCGGGGTAAATTGTATTCTCTTAAAGTCCAGATCCAGCACCTCTGCAATAGTACTCACCAAAAGTGTTTTGGCAAGACCCGGTACTCCCACCAGCAAACTGTGTCCATTAGCGAACAGGGAGATAATCACGCCCTCAACCACAGATTCCTGGCCAATGATGACTTTTCCAATTTCTTTTTTCAGGTCGTTGTAGGCTGAAGCCATTGAATCCACAGCCTCTACCTCAGTCTCAAAATTCTTTGTCATACTTTTCTCACTGTCTTTATTAAAAAAAATAACCCTCGCTCCGGAGGGTAAATTTCCCTTTAGCTGTGCAGAGAAATAATGTCTTTTGAATGCTACACAGGAAAGAACGATATTTCAAACGAGCGTTTATATGAATTGTTTTTTAGATGCATTTAAAACTGTGTGAATGCTTCAGCGGGACTTTAACATACATCCTCCTATTAAGTCGTTTCCACCAGTTCCACAAATTCATCCTCTGTCATAATTTCCACAGTTCCCAGTTCTTTAGCTTTCTTCAACTTGGAGCCGGCCTTTTCGCCGGCCACGAGAATATCCAATTTGGAGGAGACCGCAGAGATGTTTCTGGCACCGGCTTCCCCGGCCATTTTTTGCGCCTCTTTCCGAGAAAAATTGCTCAGCGAACCGGTAAACAATATGGACTTGCCGGACAAAGGACCGTCTTTTCTCTCCGTAGGCTTGTCCTCCGATGTGCTTTTAAGGTTGATGCCCAGTTCTGCCAGCTCACGCAGTAAGTTGAGATTGTGATCGTCGGAAAAGTAACCGACCATGTTTTTTGCAAGTACCGGCCCGATATCTTTCAATCGCAGATAATCCTCTTCGCCCCAGTTTTTTAAATCCCAAACTTCCTGCACTTCTGCAGCTATAATGGCCGAGGCACGCTTTCCGAGGTGGTGAATTCCCAGGCTGTAAAGGAGTCTCCTCAAAGGTCGGTTTTTAGCCTCCTCCACCGCTTTTTTAAGATTGGCGGCAGACTTTTCACCAAAGCCCTCCAACCGACTCACCTTTTCATAGTCCAGGCGGTAAAGATCCGGGATTCTCTTCACCATTTCCAATTTGTAAAAGCGCTCGATCAGACTTTTTCCCAAACCGGCCACATCCATGGCGTCTTTACTGACGAAAAATATCATCTTTTGCAGGTCCTGTTTTCCGCAGACGCAATGAGGACACCTCCATGCGGCCTCGTCCTCCAGCTTGACAAGTTTGACCTGCTCTTCGGTATCGTTGACCGGACAGAATTCGGGAAAGTTGATTTTTTCCTGCTCTCCATTTCGGAACTCGGTAAGGGGTTTTACAATGTAGGGGATGACATCTCCGGCGCGCTCGACCAACACACGGTCACCGATGCGAATATCCTTGGAGCGGATAAACTCTTCATTGTGCAGTGAAACGGATGTAATGGTGACACCGGCCAATGGAACAGCTTGAATTTTCGCAACAGGAGTGATGGTCCCGATCTTTCCCACCTGGTAATCCACTTTCAGCAATTTTGATGTGGCTTGCTTTGCCTTGAATTTGTAGGCGATGGCCCAGCGTGGATGATGACTGGTGCTTCCGGTTTTCCGCTGTATCTCCAGTTGGTTTACCTTAACTACCATGCCATCAATTTCATAAGGATAGTCGCTCCTTTTGGCCTCCCATTCCTTCATGTGAGCTGAAAGATCCTTCAAATTGGAATGTACTCTGTGATCTTCGAAAGATGATTTAAAGCCAATTTTGTCCAGTAGCTGCAATGTATCGGAGTGCAGCTCGAAGTCTTTGAGCAAGTCATTGTTTTGCGGATCGGTCAAAAATCCCAATTGATAGACGATAACTTCAATGCCCCTTCGGGAGGCCTCGGCGGGGTCTTTCATTCTCAGACCGCCCGCAGCCGCATTTCGCGGATTGGCAAAAATGGTCAACCCCTGCTTTTCCCGCTCTTCATTTAATTTTTGAAAATCATCCAGAGGAATGAGCGCCTCTGCCCTGAGTTCTGCCCTTTGAACACCATATTTTGAAAAGGGGACTCTGAGAGGTACTGTTTTCAGGGTTCTTACATTGTTGGTAATGTCGTCACCTTCAATGCCATTCCCCCTGGTGGCAGCGCGCACCAGCACATCGTTTTCGTAGAGGAGTGCCAGGCTGCTGCCATCGTATTTTGGTTCACTGACAAAGTCAAAGTCCTGTTGGGACTCATCTTTCAGGAGTCGTTTTATTTGATCCGAGAATTGCTGTAAATCTTCCTCTGATGAGGCATTGCCAAGAGAGAGCATGGGCACCAGATGTTGGACGGTGGGAAAATCAGCACTGAGATCGCTTCCTACCCGTTGAGTGGGCGAATCGGCTGTAATCCAATCGGGCTTCTTTTCCTCCCAGGATTTGAGCAATTTAAAGAGGCTGTCGTAATCGGGATCCGGAATAGCCGGCTCGTTTTTGACATAGTATTTCCACTCGTGGTATCTGAGTATATCTCTGAGTTTCTCGAGATCATCTCTGTCATCCGGGGCTATTTGGTCGCGTGCAACTGCAACCATTTGCTCCGTTTTTCTCAAGAGTTCTCTCTCTTCATCCTTCGAATACATAATGTTGGTTTTCAGCTATTATCCAAAACCCCTTTCCGGGTGATAAGCGCGCATGGTTCCCCAAAATTCGCGTATTTTTTCACACTCTGCCTCCAAAGAATCTCCTGGCAATTCCGGTTTGGTAAAAACCACCGTTTTGGTTCCAAAGTCCATGCCCGCCAATTGAATCGGCACTTTTGCACCGGTTGCAATGTGATAAAAACCGGATTTCAGCTTTTCGGTTCGCTTTCGGGTGCCCTCCGGGGTGATACAAATGGAAAACACCTCACGCTGCTCAAACATTTCAACAATGGCCTGCACCAATCCCTGGTTTTTGGATCGCTCCACAGGATAACCTCCGAGCCATCTCAATATCCATCCCAAAGGGGGTTTGAAAAGCGGACTTTTGGCCAGGTACTTAATATCTCTTCCCTGCTGCATTCGCACTGCAAGCCCCACAAAAAAATCCATAAAAGATGTATGGGGACCAACCACAACCATCAGTTTGGGACATTCCTCCGGAGAAGCAATTGCTCCCTTTATTTTCCAACCGAACAACCAGAGTAAAAACCCACCCGCTCTTCGCTTCATTTAATCTTCTTTAGTATTGTTATTCCGTTCTTTCTGATGGAAATGCTAATCGCCCACATGGGTGATTTAAAGCGGCAAGTTAGAAAAAAATGCGTAAATTTCCAGATGGTATTAAACGAACGAATATTGATGTCGTCTAAACAATAAAGGACATTGTCAAATCCGGATGAGGAAATACTGGTGCAAAAGCTCAAATCTGAAACGGAGAAAAATGAGGGAATTGAGCTTATTATTGACATCCACGGAAAAAGTCTGTTCGGATTCATTAGGACCTATGTGCATGCAGAACCAGATGCAGAGGATTTGTTTCAAAACACACTGATAAAGATCTCGCAAAAAGCCAGTACATTTAAAGGAAATTGCTCCTTCAAAACCTGGATGTGGCAAATTGCGCGAAATGAATGCCTGGATTTCCTGAGGAAGCAAAAAAGGACGCAAAAAAATCAGGCGGCCTACGCAGAGAATATTTCTACTCATCCTCTTTCAGAGGAAAGTGGATTCGACGGGGATAAAACCCTGGCTTTGCTACACCAGGGGGTACAATCATTGCCGGAGGTACAGCGCGATGTCTTTGTACTGAGATATTTTGAAGAAATGAGTTATAGAGAAATTGCCCACATGACGGGAAAGTCTGAAGGAAGTTTGAAAGCCTCCTTTTTTCACGCCAGTAAAAAGGTGAGTCAATTCCTCACGGAAAATATTGATGGGTGAAACCAGAGCATCGATTGGGATACATTTTTTATTGAAGTAATGATTTAAGGTTAGATGAAAGAGCAAGTTAATAATCTGGGAGATGAGTTAAAAGACCTGCATCCGGCCCTTCAAAAATACCGGGGAAATGCCGGATATGGGGCCTCCAACGAGAAGTTGCACCATCTTGGGGATAAGGTGAAAGACAGCTTGCGCAGAGAAAAGCGTCCTGTAGTAAGAAGGTTATTCCATGGACCTATGCAAAAAGCTGCCGCCGTGGCACTTATTCTTATCGCCTCCGCACTGATTTACCTGGTACCAGGTCACAATATCGACCAAATGAATGGGGAGATGGAGACAGCCGCTATTGTGAACTACCTACTGGAAGATCAGAGCTATTTTTTCTACCGGGACGAGCTGTTAATGGAATATCTGGGAGAGTGGTATTTGGAGGTAATGGAGGAAGAATGGATGATGTATGAAGAGGAGTTTTATTACTACTACAACTATTAAATGCGAACACGATACAGTTGAATAATTTTTAATAACTAAATAATAACACCATGAAAATTATGCTTTTGGCAGTTGCTGCCCTGATTTTAACGAGCATTGCCCCCTTAGAACTCCATTCGCAAAATGAAGGTGCGGGAATGACTGAAGAACAGAGAGAGCGCATAGAGTCAATGAGAGTGGCCTATGTCACCAGAACCCTTGACCTCAGCAGTGAACAGGCACAGCAATTTTGGCCGCTTTACAACGAAATGCAGAAAGAACTGAGGATCATCCGGGAGAAAATGGCAGACACCGAAGATTCGCCCATGGATTTGACCGAAGAAGCGGCTGAAAAAATGCTCGAAAAATGGATGGACCAACTTGAGGCCGAAGTGAATATCCTGAAAAGTTACCAAAGTCGATTTGCTGATATTTTGGACAATAGACAAGTGCTGGCTCTGTACCAGTCTGAAAATCAGTTCAAACGTCAGATGCTCAGAAGAGTGAGAAACAGGCAGCACATGCATAGGCCTGAGGATCGCAATCTACACCAATTAGAGAGACGACAGGAGCGGCAGCAATTGCGACAAAATAGACAATACAGACAACATTAACAACCAGCTAACGGCAGTGAACTGATCCCGGTTTTATATTGGGGATTGCTGAATAATTCATTATCCCTCCATTTCATACACCCGGGCCAAAAATCCGGGTGTTTTTTGTCTGTAAACGACTTTTTCAAAAAATATTCAACTTTTTACCGCTTTCACATTACATTACAGAAAATATATTGCGTGGTAATTCATAGGTGATTAGAATTAAAATGTTTTTTAATTTTAATATTTTTACTTATGTAGCACACTGTTTTTCAGGTCTTTGAATGAAATTAATATAATTCTTAATGTTAAAATTACCCACCCCCCATGTCTTTTTAGTTTGAAAAATAAACCTCATCTTTGGGCTTGGTTAAGAAATGATTTTTGGACTAGTTAATCCCATGTAGATAACATGCGACAAAAGCACAATAGAGATACTGCCCTCCACTCTCTGGCAAATGAGTTTGAGTCCATGAGCAAGCGGGGGAATTCAGCTTATTTCGAGGATAGGCATTTATTTCAGTTGATCGGGTATTACGAAGAGGAGTTTTCCCCTGAAAAAGCAATGGAGGTTACAGACTTTGCGCTGAGGCAGTACAAGTACAGAATAGACTTTTACATCATTAAGATCAGATTGCTTATGCAATTTGGTGAGTATGATACCGCTCTGAATTTGATTGAGTATGCTGAAAATATCTCCCCAATGGAGTGGGAGCTCAAATTGATGAAGTGCAGGATATACGCCAGTCAAAAAGACTACGCATTGGCTATTGAATACATTTCAAAGCTCAAGGAAGTTAGTATGGGACAACAGGATTATTTGGATCTATTGATGGAAGAAGCTCATGTTTACGAGCAAATGAAGAAGTTTGATCAAATGTACAAGGTCCTTCGTAACATTTTGCTCGAAAAGCCGGATCATCCGCAAGCTCTGGAAAATATCTGGATGAGCGTGGAAGTTCAAAAAAATTATGAGGAGAGCATAGTACTCCACAATGTACTAATTGACAGTAACCCCTATATTTTTCAAGCGTGGTACAACCTTGGGCACGCCTATTCCTGTACAGGCGAATATGACAAAGCCATACAAGCTCTTGAATACTCCTTTATTATCAACCCCGACTTTGAGTTTGGGTACAAGGACTGTGCAGAACTTTGTTTCCAGGTAAAGAAGCATCAACAAGCCCTTGATGTTTATCTGGAGTATCTGGAGCGGTTTGGTAAAGAAGCGGAAATAATGGTCAGTATAGGTCAGTGCTACCTAGAACTTGGTGATAATCTGAAAGCCAGGCAATATCTGAAAAAAGGCGTGAGATTGGACCCCTACAACGATGAGGTCTATTACTGTCTGGGGATGTGCGATCTCAAACAGTCGAATTATGGCTCGGCGATTCGCAATTTTCAGAAGGCAATCAGAATTGAGGATAGAAGAGAAGAATACTACGCCTATCTGGCGGAAGCATATGTACAGTCAAAAGATTGGGACAGGGCAGACTTTTACTTCCGAAAGGCCACCGAGACCGGTCCGGAACAGTCCGAATACTGGTTTAAGCATGTTCGGTTTCTCATCGAAATAGGTGAAACCAGAATGGCGATGGAGGTTTTGGATGAGGCCGAGTACTATACATGCGGAATGGAGTTGCTCTACTGTCGCGCCATATGCCACCTATTGGAAGGACAAACAGAAGAGGGTTTTCTGGTCTTGCGGGATGCATGGTCAGACCACCCTGAGGGGCATTTTTTGCTACATGAAATAGCTCCAAAACTATTGGAAGACAGAGAAGTAACAGCCATGCTCAACTATTTGCACGGCTAAAAATACACGCGTTTTTTATCTATAACTACTTGGTGTTACTCCCGGATCACGTTTGGGTGTTCCGGGAGTTTTATGCACCAATATCGACGCTTTTCAGGGGAACTAAATTTTGAGGGAAATTAACCAGGCTTAATAACCTGTGCTTACGCCTGCAATTTTTCCTTGATTTTACCCTCAACTTCCTCCGCCACTTCCGGATTATCAACAAAAAACTGTTTGGCAGCATCCCTTCCCTGGGCAATCTTTGAGTCTCCGTAACTGTACCAGGAACCAGATTTTTTGATCAAATCAAATTGCACGCCAAGATCAACAATCTCTCCGGTCTTACTGATTCCCTCACCGTACATGATGTCAAATTCAGCGATACGGAATGGGGGAGCCAGCTTGTTTTTCACTACCTTGACTTTAACATGGTTACCCATTACATTACCCTCTTTGTCCTTTATAGCAGATCCGGAACGACGAATATCCAGTCTAATGGAGGCGTAAAACTTCAGCGCATTACCACCGGTAGTGGTTTCAGGATTGCCAAACATCACACCGATCTTTTCCCTCAACTGATTGATGAAGATACAGCAACAGCCGGTTTTCCCAATCGTGGCAGTCAATTTACGCATAGCCTGTGACATGAGTCTGGCCTGCAGACCCATTTTAGAATCACCCATTTCTCCCTCGATCTCTGAGCGGGGAACCAGGGCAGCCACGGAATCAATAACTATGATATCAATAGCTCCAGAGCGAATAAGATTTTCAGCAATTTCAAGGGCTTGTTCACCGTGATCGGGCTGGGAAATTAGAAGGTTCTCAGTATCTACTCCCAATTTTTGAGCGTAAGTACGGTCAAAAGCATGTTCCGCATCAATAAATGCGGCAATTCCACCCTTTTTTTGACACTCTGCTATGCCGTGGATGGCCAGTGTAGTCTTACCAGAGGATTCCGGTCCGTATATTTCTATAACCCTTCCCCTCGGAAAACCACCTATCCCCAGTGCAATATCCAAACCAAGTGAGCCGGTGGAAATAGAATCCACATCAACCACCTGCTGATCACCCATTTTCATTACAGCACCTTTTCCGTATTGGCGGTCAAGGCGGTCCATGGTCATTTTCAGCGCCTTGAGTTTCTCTGATTTATTGTCTTTACTCATAATCAATGAATTTTATATGAAGCACAATTATATTAATAATTTTCAAATGCGTTATTCCTTTTAACTGCTTTTCTAAAAAAAAGTTGGCAGGCCTGTCAGGCAGATTTTATTGCATTCTATCACATAGGGGTGTTACCGGCCGGAAAAATGTACCCAGCTCATGATAAAATTTTTTTCATAAACTGTACAGACAAAAAAAGCGACTGCATATGGGGTGCGGCAGTATGCAGTCGCTTTGGAAATAATAAAAAGGTTGGGTATAGGATTTTTGATCTACTCAGGGTTATTAACAATGCCTTTAAACACCAGTGTATTTGTCGGGATATGCCGCAATTGAATGACGAAGGGCCGGTTAAAAACAATTGCAGGCGGCAAGGAAGTAGTACCAAATCCTATAGAGGTGACTGCAGCACCTTCTGCGCCTTTCTCATCAACTTCCAGTACTGATTTATGTTTGAGTTGATTGATATATATAACCGGGCCAATCAATGGCTCACCCAGTTTGTCAAAATTGGCGTTGTATTCAGAAAATGCATCGACCATGCCGAGGTTTTCAAAGGTCTCTACCATGTCGGCCTCCCACTCCAGATTCAGTTTAGGGAAGCGAACCATAGCTCGTTGCTGGCTAAGGTTTTGGTAAAGACCATCCTGGTGAAAAAGGTCCATTTGCTGCAGCCATTCGCCCATGGGTTGTGGTTCTTCACTCTTAACAAGTGACAGACTAAATGTGGAATCCCGAAAGGGAAGGTCCACCATCACAGAACCCCCACTGCGCGAGACCATAAAGTCCCGGTCTCCGGTCACAAAGGGCACCATAACATCTCTGTCTCCCTCAACGCTAAATAAATCATCGCTGGTGAGATTGGGATCAAATCCCTGAGACCAGTCTGCCTGAAAATGCAGTGCATTAATCAGTAAGGCAAGGTCGTAGTCATCAATTTCCTCAATGATTTCGTCAATTTTTTCACTCGTATGGTCATATACCCAACTGTTAATCATATCCACTGTGGCCTCATCATGGAAATTATAGATTACTGAAGGAGCTTCAAAATAATCCTTCAACATGCGGGAAAAATCCTCTTCCAGCCTCAGTCTCTTATCATCGTAAAAGAATATATTGGCAAGTGTGAGGTTGGGTTTTCCACTTTTGGCAGTCATCCAGTTAATGAGGCTTTTCATGTCCCTGTTAAGTTTTCCAGGGCTACAATTGGTGCAATGTAAGACATTCAGCATCTCATCCAGGGTGTTCCCTTCAGCTACGTTTAGCGCCATTTGAAGGGCAATCTGAATGCTAAGGGGTGAAATTAAGATGTTTTCTCCGGGTTTTTCTCCTTCCAGATCTATAATCAGGTCAGCAGCCAAAGCGCGATTCATTTCAGGAATGTCACCGGCATCTCCTATATGATGAACAGGACGTGAGTCCATGGTATCCGAACTTTCACATCCAACCATAAAAGTCAGTCCGGTTATCAATAAGGCAGTTATAAAGAATTTCATAGTTAGATAGTTTAGTTGAATACTATTTCAATACAACATCTAAATACAGACGCTATGAGTGAAAAAATCGTTTGAAAAATGCATAAAAAAAAGCGTGCTGAAGTAAATCAACACGCCCAATTTTTTATGGATGATGTTGTTCCATCATCACTGCATCATTTCCATCATTTGCTGCTGCAATTCAGGGTCTCTTTGAACCATCATATTGATTTCATTGTAGCGCTGCATATCCATGCCCATATCTTCAATGTTTTCGGCAATTTGATCATTGGCCTCCTGCTGAAGGTCCATTATAGATTCTTTCACCTGCTCGTAACGCTGAATTTCTTCCTCATCGGCATCCATTTCCTGACCCATTTCGTCGGCCTGATTTAGTTCGATATACCGCTGAGGTTCAAATCCATTGTCCTGGATGGCTTCTAACATCTTTGGTTGGACTTCCTGATTCATTTCCTGAATCATCATTTGCACGTCCACAAACATCTGAAGTTCTTCCTCAGAGATATCCTGCGTCTCCTGTTGTGGTGGTTGTTGAGCAAATAAACTTCCTGTAAGTGCTGCAAATACGAATAAGCTGAAAAATAATTTAACACCAGTGTTAAGCATAATAATAAGAATTGGTTTGTTTAGATAATAAATTCCTTGAAATTTTCTCATTGATAAATACGGCAATTATTGCTGCATTTCCATCATACGCTGCTGATAATCAGGATTCTGATTGACTACCATTGCCATTTGTTCGTACTCTTCAACAGACATTCCTCGATCTTCAATCATAGTTTCCATGGATTGAATCATTAATTCTTGAATATTCTGCATTTCATCGTTAATGTCTGTAATAGCATTTACATCATCTTCCGGGATTTGATCGGTCATGCCCTGCTGTTGCATTTGTGAGTGTTGTTGAAACTCATCCAAAGTCATGCCGTGATTTTCGATAACTTCAATCATTTGACTTCGGGCATCTTCCTGCATCATTCTCAATTCGGAATCAATTTCTGCGAATGCTTTCAAATCTTCATCTGAAATATCGATGTCAGCACCAGGTTGTTGTTGCATCTGGGGTGCTTGTTGATTCTGGGGAGGGGGAGCTTGTTCGTGCTGGGTCATACCATCAGCTTCGTGTTCAACAGTTTCGCCCTCTGATTGACAGGCACTAAAAAAAAACAGCCCCATGAAGGCCATTGCAATTGAAATAACTCTAAGCATTTTAATAATTCGGTTTGTTTAAGATAATTTATGCAAAATTAATAGTCTAACGGGGCTTATGAAAATATATTCTATTCATTTTCAAATAATTAATATAATGATGGTCACAATACAATATCTAGTCGATTGACTGTATTACAATTAACCAATAGCGGGGAAAGGTTTTGAAACAACCATAAGATTGACAACAATGACTCTTTTTTAACGCCGGGGAGGCTTCATTGTTCACCATCTGAGGAATTTCCCCTCCTTTTACTAATAAGTCCTCCGCGAACTTCTTTCACAGAATGCACATAGACGAAGGCCTGGGAATCTATTTGTTGAACGGATTCCTCCAGACGGTATAACTCAAGTCTCGTTACCAAGACCATTAGTATATCGCAATCGACAGGCACAGACATATCATCCGGCAAGTGACCGCGCTCTCCTCGAAATACAGTCATACCTTTTCTGAAATCATCTCGTATGAGTATCTTGATTTTATCGGACTTTCGCGATACCACATACATGGCAGTAAATTCTTCAAAACCATCAACTACATAATTGGTGGTCTTCATGGCAGTGAAGTAAACCAAAATAGAATACATGGCAGTTTCTATGCCAAATCGGAATGCTGCTCCAAGAATAATCAGGGTATTGAGAGCCAAGATAATTTCTCCACTGGTGAAGGCGGATTTTCTCTCAGTGTACTGTCCCACCACTTCCAGTCCATCTATGACACCTCCACCGCGTATCACCAGACCTATTCCCAGGCCAATAAACAGACCTCCGAATACAGCAATAAGAACCTTATCTTCAGTAAATGCTGGTATGTCAATCCAATACATCCCTATAGA
The DNA here is from genome assembly GCA_007695035.1 of Saprospirales bacterium. Lineage (GTDB taxonomy): Bacteria > Bacteroidota > Bacteroidia > Chitinophagales > Saprospiraceae > PWJY01. The sequence continues at coordinate 93,201 of REEO01000056.1, forward strand.
GAGAAGGCAAACAGCAATCACAGACCTAAGGCCAAAAGTGTATCCGAGTTTTTGAAATCCAATTACCAGAAAAGGGATATTAAAAATTATCAGAAGCAGGCTTATGTGAATGTCGGATAGACCCATTACCAAAATAGAAATGCCTGTTACGCCACCGTCCAAAAAGTGATTGGGCACCATAAATCCCTGCAATCCAATCACTGCGGCTAATACACCCAATATAGTAAAGGCAATTGATTTAGCAGAGGTAATTGTTCTCCAATTAATTTTCCGTCCGGGCATTTTTCGGTAATTGAAATGATTCTTATTCCAATAATTCCCATAAGCCAAAGTAGTCGATTGGAATCATCGCCAACGTTCGCCTTATAGCCCCACAAATTATGATTGATGGCAAAAAACCACTTGCCTCATTGATCAATCCACAGGAACTCCAAAGGTACATACAAAATCTTGAAATCGCCGCTTTATGCATTAATCAAAGAAAAGCAACAAGTAAGGTGTGAATGAAAGACAAGAAGTAGATTTACCTGTAAATTGGTTTTTTTAGGAAACAAAGGAGTTCAAAATCAAGATCTAATATACTAAATTATTATCTTTGGGGTGATTGCCTAAATTTCGGCTGAGACAAAAAAAAAGATGAGATAATATGAAAACCGGACAAACCGGCAAAGTGATGTGGATAACAGGAGCTTCTTCAGGTATTGGGGAGGCTTTGGCAAGGTGGTACAACAACCGGGGCTGGCGGCTCGTATTGACAGCCAGGCGAAAAGACGCACTGGAGGATGTGGTAAATGGGCTGGAACATCCGGAAAATACCATTATACTTCCCATGGATGTAAGTGAATTTGAGCGCTTTCCAGAAAGTGTAGATACGGTTCTCAAACACTTTGGTCGCATAGACTGCTGTATTTTAAACGCGGGTATAAGTCACCGGTCTTTCATACGCGAAACGCGTTTTGAGGTCTTCAAAAAGCTGGTTGATGTAAACTACCTCGGTACAGTAGCCCACGCCCTTGCTGTACTGCCGAAATTCCGCAGGGCTGGAGGTGGTCATTTTGTGGTGATTTCATCGATGATGGGAAAATTTTCATCCCCCGGTCGGGCAGGCTACTGTGGCTCTAAACATGCATTACACGGCTTTTTTGATGGACTGAGAATGGAGGAATACCCCAATATTAAAGTCACGCTGGTTTGCCCCGGTTTTGTGAGTACGTCTGTTTCTGCCAATGCACTCACAGGAGATGGAAAACCAAGGGGAACGGTCGATAGGGCTACGGAAAAAGGGGTACCTGTGGACAAAGCAGCGGAAATAATTGCACATGCAGTAAGTAAAGGCAAGCGGGAAATTGCCTTCGGTGGCATAGAAAAAACAGGATTGTGGCTGAAGCGGTTTTTTCCTTCTATGCTAGACAAAGTGGTACTCAGCAGCAAAAAAAACTGGGAATTTGACCGGGAAGAGAAATAGTTTATTTTATAACCACCTATTTGACCATCTAACTCAATTGATAAACCACGTTCCTCTCTTGCTCAGCCCATTCTGACCATTTGTATTGATGATTATCCAGAAATCTGAGATTGTCTCGAATTTTTTCAAAAAAATCTGCGGCACGGATGGTTTTTGCACCCATACTTCGCAGGTGGTCAGTCTCCTCCTGACAGTCTATTAGCCAAAATCCTTTTTTTTCGAGGATGCGACACAGGGCGATAAGCGCGAATTTTGAAGCATTGGGTCTAAAGGTAAACATGGACTCCCCGTAGAATATCCGTCCTCTGCAAACACCGTACAATCCACCCACCAATTCCCTATCCTCCCAAACTTCCAGAGAGTGTGCCATACCCTTTTGGTGCAAATCACAGAAAGAATTAATAAGCCCATCCCCAATCCAGGATGATGCCATACCATCCCTATCTACATTTTTACAGTTCATCATTACTTCTTCAAACCGCTGATCGAGGGTAAAGCTAAATTTCCTTTGATTGAATATGGATCTCATACTTTTAGAAACCTTCACCTCCTGGGGCAATAGGATCATACGAGGATTGGGGAACCACCAAAGGGGAACGTCTCCAGGATTAAACCACGGGAAAATTCCATAGGTATAGGCCAATTCCAGTATATCGGGATGCAGGTATCCACCTATTGCAACTATCCCATCGGGGTCGGCAGTTAGTGGATGAGGAAATGTAATCAATCGTCATTTTTTTCAATCACCGCAGATAGTCCCCTGTCAACGAGGGCTGTTTTGAGTGGTCTCAAAACTTCCATGGTGGCTGATTTTACGGTCGCCTTGCCCTTGTAGTGGATAATCAGAGAAAGTTGCTCTGCTTGCTCGGAGGTGTGGCCTAGAATATCAATAAAGCACTCTATCACCCAATCGAATGTGTTGTGATCGTCATTGTAAACAATCAAATCCGCGCGGTGACCTGAATCAACCGCATCTTCGACCAATACCTCCTCTAATTCCCCTGGAAACTCGTCTTTTAAAATCTTTTCCATATTGATTGCCTTCACAGATTTTTTCACTATTCAAAAGTAAGTAATTTTATCGATCCAAACAAATACATTGTCGTGGTCAATTTGTCAGGTCCTTTGAATCTTCACAGTCCGGGAAGGAAAACAAAATTGGGTACTTATATAATGTCGGTTTTCATTCCTCTGTTGCAAAATACTCGCCTGAATAGATGGTGAAAAACTTAACGCAAGCCGTTCTCTTTCCTTGTGTAATCAGGGCTATTATTAAAGGTTTCAACCGACATTATAATGACTTTAACATCAACCAAAAATTTTATATCTTGTAACCCTTGCAGAATAAATTCATGAATAGTTGGGCAAATTATTAGCTTTTCATCGTAAATAACAGGCATGACAACTTACCAAACTACCCAGCTTTTTTTTGATAACCAGATAATGCCAGTTTTTCTTAACTTTGCGGTCCATTATATGTTATGTAGTGGACGTACCACGACGGTGCGTTATGTTTCAAGTTATTAAACTGTTTTATGGTTATACTGGCTTTTTTTGTTGCTCACTGGTACTTATCACTCTTCACACAAACCTTTTTCCACCATCGTTACTCTGCTCACAAGCAATTCACCATGTCTCGTTTTTGGGAAAAGACCTTTTTTGTTCTATCCTTTATTTTCCAGGGTTCTTCGTATCTCAGTCCGTATGCATACGGGATTATGCATCGCATGCATCACGCCTATGCTGACACAGAGAAGGATGTGCACTCACCCAAGTACGACTCAAATTTCTTTTCAATGATGTGGCGTACCAAGCTCATTTACGAGGATATATTTACTGGAAAGTTTCCAGTAGAGGAAAAGTTTAAAAAAGATGTGCCTGAATGGCACGCATTTGATAAAATAGCTTCTCACAACCTTACCCGCGCCATGTGGGTCGGTGTTTATATAGCTTTTTATGCCGTATTTGCCACTCAGTGGTGGATGTTCCTTTTGGTACCCATTCACGCTGTAATGGGACCTTTTCACGGAGTTATCATCAACTGGTTTGCGCACAAGTACGGATACACCAACTTCAAGGTGAAAGATACTTCTAAAAACCTGTTGCCGATAGATATCCTGATGTTGGGGGAGGGTTTTCACAACAATCACCACAAACACGCCTCAAGACCCAATTTTGGTGTTAAGTGGTTTGAGTTTGATCCCATCTATCCGATCATTCTCTTTTTCAACAAAGTGAATATCATTCGCCTCAATAAGGCTCATGCGTGATTTTGACCTCACGATGAGAGAAGTCGAAGATCCGATTAATTTCTTTGCGTCATGTCAACAATTCGTACTTGGAGAATCAACAATGCGGATGTTCCGGTTAAAATTGTTTACGAAAACAGGCGCAATGCACGATTTTCTCTGACTTCGAGTTCTTTCGTAATTCGCATACCCCGTTTTGCAACTGCGCAAACCAAATCTGAAATGAAAGAATCCGGAAAAAGGTGGATCGAATCCACTATTTCCCGGAAACCTGACCTCCTGAATTTATTCGCACAAAGAATCTACAGGGACGGAGATTGCATTTGTACTTTTGATCGAGAAATTGAGGTTACTGTCAACAGGGGGGCCAGCCAGAATGGCCTTTCACTCTCACTCAAATCAAATATTCTCGCCATCAACACTGGCCAACCGGATGTTAAAGAATTGGAAGGTGAAGGGGTTTCAAAGACCGTCCAAAAGGCCTTTGCGAAGATTTACAATATGCTGGTAACGAAAAGAGCGCAAGACCTGGCTGAGGAAAAAGAGCTTCCTACCTTTGAGAAATTGCGGCTGACATACATGAGTTCGCGTTGGGGTTCTTGCTCATCGAAAAAGGGAAATCTGAGCATCAACACGAAATTGTTACTCGCACCTGCTGAGGTATTGGATTCAGTAATTATTCACGAGCTGGGCCATTTGGTTTACGCGGATCACAGCAAAAATTTTTGGAAATTGATCGATGAAAAGGACCCGTATCATCGTCGGCACAGCAATTGGCTGAAAACAAATGGGACTAGACTTCAGTTATGATTGCCATCGTTTGCTCTATAGGAAAGTGTGGAATGTGGCGCATTTTTTGCCCCTCCGCACTAAAACGGGATTGGGTAACCAATAAATCACCATATTTGTGGTTCGAAGAAAATAATATCACCACGCAGGACTGAAAAACTATGAATCAGGTCGATAGAAAACTACTTTACAACAAAACCTACTACAAGGGTGAAGAATATCCCTGGGTGGTTCTGGTACATGGTGCCGGAGGAAGTTCTGCAATTTGGTTTAAGCAGTTGCGGGCCTACCGCGACAATTTTAATATTTTGATGGTGGATCTCAGGGGACACGGTAAATCCGCCGACGTTTTTACGGAGTGGACCAACAAAAAACGCTACACTTTCCGCGAGGTTAGCCAGGATGTGATCGATGTACTGGACCACCACGGAATTAAAAAAGCCCACTTCGTAGGGATATCACTGGGAACGATTATTATCCGCGTCATTGGTGAATTGTACCCCGATCGGGTAAATTCAATGGTGATGGGTGGTGCCATTATTCGATTCAATACCAGGTCCCGTTTTTTGCTTTGGATTGCACGTCAAATTAAGCACTTTGTTCCTTTCATTTGGATATACCGAATATACGCCTGGATTCTTTTGCCGAAAAAGCGCCACTCAGAGTCCAGGAACCTGTTTGTTCGAGAAGCCAAAAAACTCTACCAAAAGGAATTTCTGCGGTGGATTCGCATTACCACCAACATCAATCCCATTATGAAATATTTCAGGGAGCGAGAATTGAGAATTCCCGCACTATACCTTATGGGCGATGAAGATTATATGTTTTTACCCTCCGTAAAAACGCTAGTCCAAAAACACAATCACTCTATTTTGAGTGTGATCACCGACAGTGGTCACGTCTGCAATGTTGATCAGCCGGCTGAATTCAACCGGATCTCAATTGATTTTATCCAACAGCACTCCAGAGGCTGAAAATCTAAACACTGATCGGTTTTATTACCGCTGTATCATAAGTTTTTCAACTCCGAGCAATTCTCCTGTTTTGCGATTGGATATTCTGAATAAATACATCCCCCTGCTTTGATTGGCCAGGTCGATGGACTGCATTTCAGAAAGATCGGAACTATCCTTTATCAAGCGGCCCATGCTATCAAAAACCTGAAGTCGAAGATGTTGGTGTGAGGATCCACCGATAGCGAGATTTACCTCGTTGGAGCTAACCGGGTTAGGAAATAGCCTGAAGTTGGGGCTCGCGGTTCTTATTTCTTCGGTACTTGTCGGTTCTTCAATCAAACCCCTGCGTGGACCTTCAATTACCGCGCGCATTATGGCTATTTGCCCAAGGGTAAAGCTGTTCATACAGCGTTCATCTGAGTAGTCCATGTAATTTTCAATCATGTCCGGCAGGTCTTCGATCGGATCGATGCAGGTGTTTCTGGTGGTATCGCATGCCCATTCAGAAGAACTCGATTGATTGGGAGTATCTTCCACTCCATCGTCTTCCAAACACCCATCTCCAAAAAGAGCATCTCCCCAAATATGGCGAAGGCCGAGATAGTGACCAACTTCATGGGTAGCAGTTCGACCGTATCCACTGACAGGCTCACCAATTCCGGGATCAATCGTAAGCTCATTGTTTCTTCCAAAAATCCGGTAATCCACCACCACCCCATCGAAAGCTGGATTGGGTGCAGAAGATCCTTCTGGCCAGTGGTCCAAACCAGCCGGAGGATAGGCATAACCCAAAACCTGACCTAAGGGAATTCCAAATACAGTAAGTGGTTGCAACTTGCAAACCCAAATATTGAGATACTGCTCAGTGTCCCAGCCTACACTACCCTGGATAGAATCTTTTACCTGATCGGGCAAACCCGTCAGAGTAGGGGTGAACTCTGCGTTGGTCTGTACACGCTCTATGGCAACCAACTCAAATTCAATTCCTGGGTCGCCAACTCTGTCGGCAAAAATGGTGCGAATATTGTCCGCATCAGCGTTCATGCGTCGAAAATCTTCATTAAGGGTTTCTATCTGGTTGAAAACAATAGAATCATGAAGATTCTCCTCTTCCTCTTTCCACACAATGTGTACAACAACCGGGATGGTATAGATTTCCTGGCCGCGATAGGGTTGAATTGCGTGCGATCTTGCCTCTTCAAAAGTTTTTTGTACCACATCGAGGTATCCGGGATAATTCCTCTCCATTTGCGACTTGAGAATTCCGTCACCACAGATCATCATCTGTGAGTCAGCCGAATTATACAAGCCAAAAGACATCATAAAAGTAAGGGCGGAAATCAGTAAACTTTTTTTCATGAATCCTATTTTTTGATAGTTGATAAGATATAGTCGCTGCAAATTAATGATTTTAATGCTTATTGTAAGCCGAATCAGTGGATATTCCATAAAATCTACTTTTTTTTAGACAAAGTCTCCTATTGCCTCGACATAATATGGGGCTGGTCTTATTGCTTTGTCTAACTTTGGTTCACGGTACATTTTTTCCTTAAAGGATTAAGTTATCTCTATTTGAAAGTTGATGTTAGCATTGTAGAATAGCCGGTCATGGTATTGAAATTGAGCGAGAGGCTGAAACACTAAATTTTTTCAATGACAAGGACTTGTTTATTATTGGTGATGTTGGTATTTTTTCTGACGGAGAGTTGGGAGCTGAAAGGCCAATCATCAGACCCTGTATTTACAGATAAGCAAGAATGGGCTTTGGGTTTGCGAGCAGGTACAGGATTACTAATCGCCCACAAGGAAGAACTCAAATACCTCAATACCGGCATGTACCACTCCCTGGAACTCAATTATGAAAAGAGGGTTGACGGCAGTCATCGGTGGCACAATATCTACAATTATCCATCCTATGGGTTTTCTGCTATTTTTTCATACCACGGGGACAGAGAAAAAGTGGGTAACTCATTATCGCTATCCACTTTTTTAAGCCTCCCATTGGTGAGAGCTTCAAAGGATCACAATATCAATTTGAAATTGGCAGGAGGTGGTGTTTATGTGCAAAACCCCTTTGACCCTTTAGAAAATCACCGAAACCTTGCCATTAGCACGCATTTGAATATTTTTGTTCAGTTGATGATTGAATATGGTTATCGACTCAATGAAGATTGGGACGCCTCACTGGGTGTACAGTTTAATCACTTCTCGAATGGATCCTACCTCAAACCCAATACGGGTATTAATTACGCCATGGTTTCAGCTGGCTTAAGCCGGGTGTTCAACAGAGATCAAAGAGCGTCGGAAATCAGAGACAGATACATACCCAAGACAGAATGGAATGTCATGGCTAGTGGCTCGCTCAGGTCCCCACACATCAATTCCAGTTCCCAATTTGCGGTAGGCACGCTCAACTTCCATTTCAACCGCCGGTTCAGCCGAAAGTTTTTTGCAACGGTAGGCACCGACCTGGTGTACAATGCTGCCAACAGGAGAGATCTGGAGATCAGATACTCAAAAAGTCCCTCGCGGACGGATGATTTCCAACTGGGTGTTTTTGGCGGTGTGGGGATGCGTTTTGGAAAGTCCAGTATTGTGTTGACAAAGGGTTACACTGCTGTGAGTTATTCTGGTCCCACTGCAGGGATTTATCACCGCTTTGCCTTTAGGCGACAATTTAGACCAGATTTTTTCTACCACATAGGGATTTTTTCAAACTACTTCAAGGCCAACTTCCTGGATGTTGGTTTGGGATACACAATTAACGCAAAATGAGATTCTGGATAAATGCAAAGATTTTGGGGACTCTATTGATGACTGCCCTGGTTTTTTTCTCCTGCAATGCAGACAAGTGTTTTAATTCCACTGGTCCTATCGATGAGATGGAGATTGAAATTGGACCCATCGATAAAATAACTGTTTCGGATTATATTGACTTGCGAGTGGTGCAGTCCGATGAAGAAAAGGCCATTTTGCGCGCGGGTGCCAATGTAATTGAGCATATTTCAGTGGATTATCAAAGTGAGGGAGCGGGTCATATCACCATAAGCGATTTGAATAAATGCCGGTGGTTGCGCAACATGGAAAAAAGGCCAGAGGTGGAAATCCACACACCTCATCTCAGCAAAATCAATTTTTTTAGCCACGGAGATCTTGTAGCTGAAGATTGGAATCTATCACATTTGGAAGTGGAGAGTCTCAGATCGGGCAGAGATTTTTACATCGGGGGTGAAATTGACACTTTGAGATTTTTACTGGAAAAAGGCTCGCCGGACCTTTATTTGACTGGAAATAGTGACTTTGTCTTCATCTATCACTTTGGTTCCGGTTTTGTCTATGCCGAAGAACTCATCGCAAACAGAATCCACTTACACCACAATAGCACCGGAGATTTTCACATATTTCCCATTGAGGAGTTATTCGCTGAAATACATGGCAGGGGCAACGTATATTACTACAATGAACCGAATGAAATGGGTGGACCAATCATAGGAAGCGGTCGTATTTTGCCAGGTAATTAAAGATGGGTGGTAAGTCAATCAACTAGCTCGAATGCGTCAAAAAACAGCATCCTGACCACCATTCATGTCAGGCTCCCTTCTTTCCGACCTGTCCTGGTATCCCCTGAAACGCCAGGTAAATGATAGATTCAATACCCGGCTCTCCCTCTCAAAATAACGACGCTGGTCGAAATTAGCACTTTGTGTATTGAGCGTGAAATTTTGTGTTTGAAAAACATCCGATAAACTCAGACTTACAGTGGCATTGCGATTGAGGACCTCTCTCCTCATTCCAATGTTGACTGAAAACCTGGAGTCAATGGACCCCTGTGGAAGTACAATGGGTCCGCGGTAGTTGGCGATCAACTGGAAAGAAAACCAGTCCCGCACTCTGGTGTTTCCCATCAAGTTAAGGGTCCAGGAGAATCTCGAATTGGAGTAACTACCCTCACTATCCTCCCCGGTTATCCTGCTGTAAAATGCACTACTTGTCAGCGAAATATCGGTATTTGAATCGAGGAATAACTGCTTGACGACCTCCATACCCGAGTTCCTGCGGGTATCTGCATTGGTCCAGGTTACCACCGACGATCTCTCTTGAAAAAGCTCGTAAACCCGGGTAAAAGTATTTTCTGCATGGCGGTGAAAAACTGAAGCGGTCAGGAAAAAATCATCCCACATTTTATCAAAGGAAAGTTCGTAATTATCGGTGTACTGCGGTTGCAAATAGGGGTTTCCCAATCTCAGATTGAGCAAGTCCTGCGCATTGAGAAATGGCATCAACCTCCACATATTTGGTCTGCTAATTCTACGGCTGTAACTTGCCTGTAAAATGGTGTTTTCGGCCAGCTCATAAGTGAGAAAAAAGGAGGGAAACAAATCGAAGTAATTGTTAACATGTACAGAATCAATCCGTGGTTGAAAAGACTCTGTGGTGGTGTATTCTGCCCTAAGTCCTGCCTGATAACCCCAGGGTCCGGTATTACCACTCAGGATGAGATACCCTGCGTGAACGTCCTCATCAAAGTAAAACTGATTGGTGAGAAGGTCGTTACGCTTAAATTCTTCATTGTCAAAATCGAAATCCTCGAAAATTTGCTCTCTGAACTCGCTGGATAAAGTAGATTTCCAACCTGCCTCAAAATTAAAGTCCCACAAGGGCATGGAAAAGTCTGCTTGTAAAAGTGTCAAATCTCTTTCGACGGGACGCTCATAGGTCTGCAGTTCACGCTTGGAGGGGACCGGTAAGTCGCTTTCATCCCTGAATTCCTGGTCAAAATACTCTATGCGGTCCTGATCGGAATAGGAATGCGTGGCCATCAAACTAAGTTCGTAACCCTCTCTTCCTAAGTTGGTTTGAAAAGCCAGACCGCCTTCCAAACTGATTCTGGACTGATCTTCTTCTAAAAAGCGGATGTAGGCACTGTCCTGTTACTCAGATGCGTCCAAACTCCTAATCTGGTAAAGTCGCTCTCTATCTCTTGATCGATGGTTTATGGAGGAAAAGAAGGTTAGACTGGTGTTCTCATTGAATTGATACTCAATGGCGGGTCTAACAAGATGTGTGCGGTCCCAATTTTCCGTGTCGTATTCCTGGTCTAGTATGGGAGATACATCCCCTCTGAAACTTTCTCGCCAACTTTCACTATACTCCCATCGCTCGCGGTACTGAAAATTGTAACCAAGGCTAAAGTTCCAACCATTGCTCCTGTAGTTGAGATTGAGACCAGTATTGAGTTTATTTCCCGTTCCTGCGCCTACATTTATTTGTCCGTTCAGTCCGTAGAGTTCTGATTCATTGAGAATAATGTTGATGATTCCCCCCACACCCTCGGCGTCAAATCTGGCTGCAGGATTGGTAATAACTTCCACGCTTTTAATTGCATTAGCCGGGTATTGCTCCAGTATAGATTCCGTGTCGTCCGAAGTTAAATTGGTGGGTCTTCCATTGATATAAATGAGGAGGTTTGAACTGCCTCTAAGGTTTATTTGGCCCTCTTCATCCACTTGAATGGAAGGAAGGGTTTGCAACAATTGAATGGCCGTACCTCCGTCGGCTGCAATGGTGTTTTCCACATCGTAAGTTCGTTTGTCTATTTCAGACCGAAACATCAAAGCCGCTGCTTCAACCGATATTTCAGCAAGGTTTTCAGCCGCTTCTACAAGTTCAATTTCCCCTAAATCCACCCCTTCCGGTGCAGCAGTGACAGTTAAATAAAGTGTTTGATAACCCAGATAAGATATCCTTAGCAAATAGTCTTCATTGGCAGAAATAGAGAGATCAAATTTTCCCTCCAAATCTGTGGTAACACCTGTTATTAAGCTGCTGTCCGTTTTTAGAAGTACGGCAACGCTGCTAAAATCGACCGGTTCACCGGAATTTACATCGATTACCTGTCCGGTAATCTCACTTGCACTTTGGGAAAAAAGAGCCTGACCTATTCCGAGGATGGAAATCAGAAATAGTAATCGAGGAAACTGAAGTAATCGTCCAATCATTTTTACTTATTCAATACAATATTCTAAAGTCCTTTAACCACAGAAACAAGTATTTTATTAAAGAATTGAGTACCCTTTTGTTTATGTATAAAGGTCATTTGTGCCATATTGATGGAGGTTTAACACAATTTAACACTGAGGTTCGCCTTTTCCACAGGTCTCCAGTAAGTTTACACAGTCCACTTTCAGTGGATTTTTATAATTTAGCATTTTTTCATGCGACGATGCATAATTAATGGAAGATTCGGCGCTGAACTGCATGGATTGAAACAAGTAAACGGACCAGATTTATGGAAGAGAAGGAAAAGGAACAGCAACCGGTTGTAGGTGAACCAAAGAAAACCACCTTATTTACGCGGTTTCTGGATTTTGTAGAGTGGTTGGGTAATTTACTGCCACATCCGGTGACTTTATTTGCGCTTTTTGCCCTTGGTGTCATCCTGATAAGTGGATTGGCAGAGTGGTTGGACTGGAACGCTGAAGACCCCAGACCTGAGGGTGCTCCTGGCAGGGCAGAAGACGGAATAATTGAAGCTGTGAGTCTTCTAAACGCAGAGGGTTTTCGGATGATAGTGGAAAACCTAGTCCCCAATTTTACCGGATTTGCTCCACTTGGGGTAGTTTTGGTAGCATTGCTTGGAGTAGGGGTTTCGGAACGGTCCGGTCTGATTTCAGCCTGCATAAGGGGATTGGTGTTGAAAGCAGCTTCATTTAAGCCTAGTATTAAGGAGTATGAGTTTAGCTTTTACCCGTTTGAGGAAAAAAATACATTGTTGGTTTTTGTGAATTACATTCTGCTTCCATTGCGGTACGGATGGTATTTGATTAGAAAGACGTTTAACCGGGTTTCTAGATTTGTAATGACTCCCAAAAACCTGGTGACCATTGCCATTTGCTTCGCAGCCGTGGTTTCCAACACGGCCTCAGAAATGGGTTATGTCGTATTGGTTCCCCTTGCAGCTGTAATTTTCTACTCCATGGGAAGACATCCGCTCGCTGGTTTGGCTTGTGGATTTGCTTGTGTATCAGGGGGTTACAGTGCCAATATTTTGATCGGGACCATCGATCCGCTTTTGGCCGGTCTCACCCAGGAAGCTGCCAACATTATAGACCCAGATTACGAAGTGCACGCAGCGGTCAACTACTACTTTATGTTGATTAGTACTTTCATGATAACCCTTGTGGGAACTTTTGTAACGCTTTATATTGTAGAGCCAAAGTTGGGAAAATACGACCCATCGATTGCCATGGAAGACCTCTCAGACCAATCGATCATGAACCCATTGACCAAAAAGGAAATAAGAGCACTTATAATTACCGGTATTACATTGGTAATCATGCTGGGGCTTTTGGCACTCACCATACTGCCTGAAAATGGAGTGCTGCGAAATCCGGAGACGGGCGAAACTTTGAATTCACCTTTTTTCAGGGGGATAGTGACCTTTATTTTCATCTTCTTTCTGATTCCCGGTTTTGTGTATGGTCGTTTTGCGGGAACCATGAAGAATGACCGGGATATCATTGATGGCATGGCCAATGCAATGTCCACACTGGGTCTTTACATTGTGATCGTTTTCTTTGCTGCACAGTTTGTAGCATTTTTTGGATGGAGTAACCTCGGGCAAATTTTCGCTGTGAAAGGTGCAGAGTTCTTAACGGATATTGGACTTACAGGACCGGAGGTATTTATAGGTTTTATCCTTATTTCCGGTTCGGTTAATTTGATGTTGGGTTCAGCATCTGCGCAGTGGGCTGTTACGGCTCCTATTTTTGTGCCAATGCTTATGCTGATTGGATACAGCCCGGAAGTAATTCAGGCGGCATATCGGATAGGGGATTCGGTGACAAACATCATCACCCCCATGATGAGTTATTTCGGGCTGATTCTAGCCTTTGCCAATAAGTACGACAAAGACCTGGGAATTGGTACCATTATCAGTATGATGCTACCTTATTCCATATTCTTTTTCGTGGGCTGGATGATTTTGTTCTTCGTCTGGGTATTTGGTTTGGGAATGCCCGTTGGACCGGATGCACCAACTTATTACATCATTGATTGATCAAGCCAGGACTTATGCACTTCTACGATAAGGTGTATGCTGTGGTAGAAAGAATTCCACCGGGCAGGGTAACGACCTATGGACTGATAGCTGACTTTCTGGCTTTAGGTTCAGCCAGGATGGTGGGATGGGCATTGAATCAGAGTCACAAATCAGGGCTCGATATTCCCGCGCATCGGGTAGTTAATCGTAAGGGAGAACTCAGTGGCAGAGCACATTTTCCGGGAGAAGGAGTTATGCAACAGCGACTGGAAGCTGAAAATATTGAAATTACTGACCACAGGGTAAAAGATTTTAATAATCTGCTTTGGAATCCCTCGGAACACCTGCTTTGATTATTACAAAAGACCTTGTATCAATTTAGCCATTTGTAAATGAGATAATTACGCCAAGAACATTTTTGAAAGAAAGTATGTTAATAAAGCAAAATTACACTATGGGCCTGACTGGAAAAGTAATGTTGGTTTCTTCCTTACTCTTCTTCCTGATGTTCTTACCTGGAATGTTCAGTTTTCATACAGTGATTCTGCTGTCAATGTTGCTCATTCCGGTTGGGTTGATCTGGATGGTGTGGATGGTATTGACAGATAAACGGGATGTAAATGCAGATAGTGGCGATAACATCCCTATTCCGAGGTAATGATTAAAATCCCTCTGCATCTCTGTCACCTCTGGATCTTACTTGCCTTTGAATAAGGTCCCTGATTGGTACCAATTCTTCATGAAGTTCTCTTCCCAGAAAATAATATAGATGTATGTTGTCTCTCAGCAATCTGTTTAACTGATCGATGGCGGCACTTTCATTTCCTGCTGAAATAAGCGCTAGAATGTAATACCACTCTGCATCCTCTCTATAAATATTTGATCTGTCCCACATCATAGGCCGCAACAATGCCATTGCCTGGCTGTGGTCTCCATTTTTTAAATGAGTTCTTACCTGTTGCAATTCCTTTACCACATGTTCATACTGCCTGCGTATATCTTCGGAAGTTTCGGTTCTGGACTCAAAAGTCAGGGGAATTGATCGCTCCAACCAATATTTGATATCAATTTCGGCTTGTCTGGCAGGAGGTGATGCTGCCTTTTCAGCATCAGCTGAATCATCGGTTTTTTGGGATTCAGCTTCAGACTGATTCCGAATAGAATTTTTCTCTTGTTTTTGCCCGATTTGTCTTTTTTCATCCAGGGTTCTGTCAGCGGAATCATTTACTTCTTCTAACTCCCCGGTTATATACTCTTCATAATTATCTGTTTCGGTCTTTTCAACGGAAGTCATTATGTGTCGGTCCTTTTGGAGGAGGAAATAAATATTGGCAACTCCCACCAGGATGAGGATGGACACTAGAAAAATAAGTATATTTATAGATTGCTTATTCATGGATTAATTTTTCTTAGCAGTCAGCTTAACGTACTAATGATTTAGCACTCAGCTATTAAGAACGAATATTGGATTAAAATAATTGCAGTGGAGTAAAACCGGCTGGGATTGAATGATGGGCTGAAAAGGTTAGGACACCTTTAATTTTTCGAGGAAATGCTCCAGTATTTCATTGAATTTTTCAGGGTGCTCCATCATGGGCGCATGGCCACATTTATCTATGAAATGAAGTTCTGAATTGACTATAAGTTCGTGAAATTTTTCTCCGACAAAAGGTGGTGTGATGGTATCCTGTTTTCCCCAAATAAGGCAAGTTGGAGCCTTAATATGGTGGAGCTTATCTCCAAGGTTATTTCTAACAGCAGATTTTGCGATAGCAATGATGCGAATGGCCTTGTTGCGGCTGTTTACAATCTCAAAAACTTCATCTACCAACTCTTTAGTGGCTACTTTTGGATCGTAAAAAGTAGCCTCTGTTTTCTTCTTGATAAACTCATAGTTGCCCCGCTTGGGAAAAGTGGATCCCATGGCACTTTCAAACAAACCTGAACTTCCAGTTAGAACTATGGAATTGGTCTTATCCGGTGATTCAAGTCCGTACAACAGGGCAATATGGCCTCCGAGAGAATTACCCAGCACATTGACTTTTTCAAAACCCATATCCCTTACAAAACCATCGACATGCTTTACAAGGCCCTTAAGTCCCAGTTGCCTTAGTGGCATTTCGTAAATGGGCAACATAGGAACCACCACGTTATAGCTTTGACCATACTTGGTTAAAATGCCCTCAAAATTACTGAGCGCTCCAAATAGTCCATGCAGCAAGAGAAGTACGTCCTCCCCACCACCGGTTTCTATGTAGCTGTACTTGCCTTTTTTCTTGAGTTCGTAATCCATCTTTCTCAAACATTCAAGCCGCTAAATTATACAATTTTTGACACACGGAACGACTATGCTAAAAATTATGCACAGGTATTTTGTTCAAAAGCCATTTTCAGGAGTTGAAATACGACGGATTAAAACAGATTAGAATAAGATATTTCAAGGTGTTTTAGCGATGTAGTAATTGTAGAAAACGGACAGCAACAAAAGTGAAGCAACTGCCTGATGCATTACTCCCCAAAAAACGGGTATTTGGCCAGTGGACATCAATACAGTTACTATTCCGATGACAAGCTGAACAAAGAGAAGTCCGCCAAAGGTAAACAAGGCGTTTTTCTCCAGCGAATTTTGAGCAGTTTTCCACTGTCGCCAAATCATTATAGCGCCAAGCACCAACAGCAGGTAGGCTACCATGCGATGTAAAAACTGAACAAGCGCAGTCATGAATAAGCTCCTGTCATAATAGGTGAAATTTTCAGCATTCCAATTTTGACCATCCAGAATAACGCCTGGTATAAACTCACCTTGAAGATCGGGCCAGGTAGGGTAAAAGAGTGCAGCCCGGGTACCGGACATCATACCTCCTAGAAATATTTGTATGATCAATATCAATAAAAATATTAGCCAGGGTTTGCGAGGTAAATTGCTACCACTCCATTTTGTACCATTTACTTTGATGGCCACCCAAAATAAGTAGGTGAATAGCGTTAGACCCAACATGAGGTGTATGGAGAGCTTGTAGGCGTTGACCCAGGGCCTGTCAATAAGCCCGCTGGCAACCATAATCCAGCCTATGGATGCTACCACTGCAGCCATTCCCACCGCACCAAGTAATTTTAGATTGAGTGAGCGGCCTATTTTTCCCTTGATCACAAAGAATATGTAGGGAATTAAGAAGACAAAAAAGAGCAGTCGAGCCCACAACCTGTGCACATACTCCCAAAAGTATATGAACTTGAACTCACTCATACTCATTCCGAGGTTAATCTGCTCGTACTGAGGTGTCTGACGGTACAATTCAAATGCCTCTTCCCATTGCTGCTCACTGAGTGGTGGAAGAGTACCGGTGACAATTTCCCATCGCGTAATGGACAATCCACTACCGGTTAGCCTTGTAATTCCCCCAATTACAATCTGGAAAAATACCATTATAACACCTGCCCAAATCCAAATCCGCACCGCGCGGGAATATTTACTCATAATGCGCTAAAGTTTTCACCCACAAAAAACATTATCCACCAGATTACAATCCATTCATACCAGTTAGGACTCCTATAAGCCTTTTTTGGATCCACAAATTTATGCTTTTCCACAATCACCCATTTTTGATAATAGTAATTTTTTCTTCTGTAAATAAAATAAACCGTTATTATTAGTTGTGTGGATATGTGACTAACTTTTTTTAGAATGATTAGGATTAATCGCCTTTATCATTTTTAAGCCATTTTTCCACATAACATTCTCCTGTAATGCGTGGATTTTAGTTGGTTTTACACATGGTGTGGAAAAATAGGTGTTGGATAAGTTTTTTAATGTGCTTAAGTGAATAAGATTCCTCTTTGGTTGATCTAATCCGCAAATGTATTGATAAATTTTTTATATAAATAAAATAGTTATATGTTCTGCCCGCCTTTCAGAGTTTTCCACATATTCTTTTATGCTTTTCCACCTTTAGTTTTCTATGGGCTGGTTATGGCTAAATAGTTTGTCATATTGCTGATATTATTAACTTAGCCAAAAAAATTGTGAGAGCTGTTATTCAGAGAGCTGAAGATGTGCGGGTTAAAGTTTTGAAAGAGGGTGTCTTAGAAAGCAGGGGTGAATTCTCAGCTGGTTTGGTTGTTCTTGTTGGGTTTGAAAAGGAAGATGGTGAAGAGGATATGGACTATCTCTTGCGGAAAATTCCCGCTATGCGTATATTTAACGATGAAGATGGCAAAATGAACCTTTCTGTTGAGGATATCAGGGGAGGTATAGCAGTGGTTAGCCAGTTTACCCTTTATGCTTGCACCAAAAAGGGGAACAGGCCTTCTTTTATTCGAGCCTGTGAACCAAATAAAGCCAAGGCATTGTACGATGAATTTGTCATGCTTATTAGAACGAAGGTAGATAAAGTGGTTACCGGTGAATTTGGTGCTTATATGAAGATTGATTTTGTGAATGAAGGTCCGGTAACGATTATTATTGACAGTAAAAACAGGGAATTTTGACGATTAGAGAATTTCAAGAGAGGACGGATGATTGGATCAAGGACTACGGTGTACGGTATTTTGATGAGAAAACCAATATGCTTGTATTGATGGAAGAAGTGGGCGAATTATCGAGGTTAATGGCCAGGGTATATGGTGAGCAATCATTTAAGAAGCCTGGAGATGCCCTGAATGCAAGGGATAAAATAGGCGAAGAGCTTGCCGATATTATATTCGTGATAGGATGTCTTTCCAACCAAATGAATATTGATCTTGAAAGCCAGCTTGAGCGCAATTTCGAGAAAAAAACAATACGGGATAGAGATCGGCACAAGAATAATCCCGATTTGATGTAATTGGTGGTAAATAATGGATGATTGGTCTAAATTGAGTAGTGAATAGTTGTAAGTAGTCCGTTTTTCCGCGATCATTCCTTGAATTGGGTGTTCAATATTGGATATAATATTAACTTAGCGATGGTTTGTATAAAAAAGTGTTATGTACGACAACCTTTCAAAGTATGATAGACTCGAGAACGAATTGAAGCTCAAGCAGCTTCAAATCAAGAGTTTATTGACCATTACTCAAGCTATAAATGAGAACGTCAGTGCGAGTGGGTTGTTTAGTATGTACCGTACCTTCTTGAACTGGGACATGGGTGTTGGTAAAATGGCTCTTTTTACTGCCGAAGAAAAGGATTGGGCCTGTGTTGCACAAATTGGTATCGATTATCAATTGGATGAAAGGGATTTGTTGGAACGAATATTACAGTATAAAAGAACAAGCCCTGTGAAACCCGATGACCTCGACTACCTGCGAGAGTTTGAAGTGGTTATTCCTGTGTATCACAAAGAAGTTCCCATTGCTTTTGCGCTTATAGGTGAAATCAAAGAGGAGGGTGTGGATATCTATGATCAAATTCAGTTTATCAATACCATCACCAACATTGTTGCTGTTGCCATTGAAAATAAAAGACTCTTTAAGCAGCAGATAGAACAGGAGCGTTTAAAAAAATCTCTGCAGCTAGCAGCCGAAATGCAGCGGATGCTTATTCCTGACAATATACCCGAGACGGATGAATTACAATTTGATTTCTACTATAAGCCGCATTTCAATGTTGGCGGTGATTACATTGATGTCATTGGCCTGGGGGAGGATAAATATATCGTCTGTATTGCCGATGTATCCGGTAAAGGGGTCGCTGCTGCACTTTTAATGGCCAATTTCCAGGCTCTTCTCCGGAGTATGGTTGATAAGTTCAGAAACCTGGATGTACTTGTTCAAAATCTAAATGAAGGAGTTTTTAGAATCACCAAGGGAGATAAGTTTATAAGTTTTTTTATTGGGTGTCTGGATATGAAAAGCGGTACGCTTGAATACGTTAATGCGGGTCACAATCCTCCTGTATTTGTTGGTAGTGATGGGATTGAGTGGTTGACCGGTGGATGTCCTGTGCTTGGAGTTGTGGAGAACCTGCAGGTGGTTGAAAAAGGTGTTAAAATTATTGGGGGGGAGTGTACCATGTTTTGCTATACCGATGGGATATCTGAGTACGAAGATGAGCGTGGTGGATTTCTGGGAAGGGAATTTATAGAAAAATTTACCCTGAATAATATGGACCTGGATCCTGTTAGATTCAACAAAAGGTTTTTAAATGAAGTGAAGGAAATAGGCGGTCAGGAGAACTTTAAAGACGATATTGCTTTTGTTACCTGTGTGTATGACAAAACCGGGAATCGAATAAGGGGTAAGAAAAAAGGGAAGAAATTGGATGAGAAGGTAAGGTAATGATTTTTATAGATTGCTTATTGGTCGGAATGTAAATTATGAAAAATAAAAATACTGCTACCCTTTTAGCTTTTTTCCTTGGCTGGGTCGGTGCACACCGTTTCTATTTGGGGCAATATGTACTTGGTTTTCTGTATATTCTGCTTTTCTTTACTTTCGGCATTTCCTTTATTATTGCCCTTATTGACTTTTTTGGTTTTCTCACAATGAGGAGAGAGCGATTTGATTATTTGTATAATAGGATGTACTTTGATAATGATTATAAAGAGTTTCTGAGCCGGAGAAAGAGTTTTCAGAAGGGCGGACCACCAAAAATGGTGAAGAAAGAGGCAAGAAAGCGTGCAAGAAAGGCAAAATCAACCAGAGATGTTGTTTTGGAACTTAAAAAAGAGGGAAAAAGTCATTATGAAAATTACGAGTACGAACAAGCAGTTGAGCTGTTTGAAAAAGTACTGGAAATTAACAGTCGGGATGCCGCCATTCATTTCAACCTCGCTTGTTGTTTCAGCCTTTTGGAGAATAAAGGCAGAGCATTTCGCCATTTGAAACTGGCCGTTGAAAATGGTTTTGACGATTTTGGAAGATTTAAAGAACATCGGGGTCTGGCTTGGCTGCGCGTACAGGACGAATGGGATGATTTGATGAAAACAAACTTTAAGCGCATTAAATTACTTGAAGCTGAGGGCGAAGATTTGTTGAATTCTAAAGATACATCTGAAGATGTGAACAGGGATGCCGGTACTGAAAAAGATGATAAGATTCTTGTACAGTTAAGGAAACTTAAAGATCTACGCGATAGGGGTCTGATAAGTGATTTGGAGTTCAGTAAACGAAAAGAGGCGCTTCTGTAATGGAAGTTATATAGTAGGACCATACAACCATTGGTGCTGTGAATGTGTCTTATAAGTACATAACGATAGAAAAATGTTTGGTAAGGATATAATTTCCGAAGTTGATTATACTGTAGAATCGTGTCATAAGGTTGGTGATGCCGTCAAGTTGATGGAGAATCTTGAAGTGAGTGAATTGGCCGTAGTAAAGGAGGATATTTACCTGGGTTTGGTGAGCATGGATGTTATTATAGACCTGGATGCTGGTCTGCAACTTAGTGATATTCCAAATCTTGAATTGAGACGTGATTCTATTGATCATGGTGATCATGTATTACACATCTATCAGAAATTTATTGCCTCTGGTCTCTCCCTTATACCGGTTCTAGATGGAAACCTTCAGTTGAAGGGGGGTATTAGCAGAAGTGAGTTGTTTATTCATCTGGGAAAGTTGTTCAACCTGATAGATCCGGGTTCTCTTATTGTCCTTAAATTAGATAGACGCGATTACAGTCTGGGAGAAATTGGAAGAATTGTAGAGCAGGAGAATACTTCAATACTATCGTCTCTAATTAGTGGTGTTCCTGACAGTCAGCAAATTTACGTAAGTTTGAAGTTAAATTCCTTTGATATACAGGGAGTTATACAAGCCTTTGAAAGGTTTGATTATGAGGTGGTTGCTTATTTTACAGAGGAGAGCTACGAGGATTTTCTCGCCGACAGGTACAACGAATTCATCAATTTCCTTGAGATCTGACTTCAAAGATAGCAATTTTTTTTATGCGTATAGGAATATATGGAAATCGACTGGGAAAAGATGAAAGAGCCTGGGTGGTTGATTTTCTAAAATATTTAATCAAAACCGGTTATAAGCTCAGCGTTTATAATGTCCTGCTTGATCTTCTTCCCTTTGAAATTCGGAAAAATCAAGATACGGTTACTTTGCAGCTATCTTCTGAGATAGAGGATCACCAACTGGACTTTATGATAAGTCTTGGGGGCGATGGCACCATGTTGCGCGCCGTTTTGTTCAGCTACAAAAACAAATTACCTGTACTTGGTGTAAATCTGGGTCGATTGGGGTTTTTAGCAAGTATTGAAAAAGAGCACGCCCGGAGAGCTGTAAAAGATATCATAAACGATAGGTTTTACATAGAAGACCGGACTATGCTTCATCTTGAATCCACTCCTGTGTTATTTGGAGATTCACCGGTTGCGCTTAATGATTTCACCGTATTTAAGCGCGATACAAGCTCTATGATTGCGATCCACGCATACATAAATGGCGAATTTCTAAATACCTACTGGTCCGACGGAATTATCGTTTCCACTCCCACCGGTTCTACAGGATACTCATTGAGTTGTGGGGGTCCCATTGTTTTCCCTGGTAGTGGTAATTTTGTATTGACTCCCGTAGCCACTCATAATTTGAATGTGCGTCCACTGGTTCTTAAAGATGATTGTGTGATTAGTCTTGAACTGGAAGGAAGGACCGATTCCTTTCTGTGCAGTATGGATAGCCGCTTTGAGCGTATTAAGGGGAATTATGAGATCGCTTTGAGGAAGAGCGAATATCTCGCAAGGATTATCCACCTGCACGATTATTCTTTCGCTGAAACATTGAGAAAGAAACTCACTTGGGGTGTTGATAAAAGGAGTTTGAAATGATTGCGAAGATTTTAATTGAACTTGGTGGACATTCTTTTGAATCCGATTTAAATCAACCTATTGAAATTGGCATAACCCTTAAAGACGGAAAAGGCAACCCTAATTGCTTTTTCGCTCCCTTCCCTGCCTTCGAACCCTTTCAAGCAGGAGAATTTGTTGGTAGTATAGAGGAAGGTAGTCCGGTTAACTTTTATGATGTTAAGTTTAATCCGCACGGTAACGGGACACATACTGAATGCTCTGGGCATGTTTTTAATAATGGGCTTGTGATGGCTGGATTGTTAGATATTTATTTTTTTCCAGCTGTATTGGTAAGTATTAGTCCTTCCCCTGAAGGTATTGTATCGAAAAAGGATTTCGGAGAAATTCCGGAATGGGTTGAGGCTGTCATTATTAGGACACTACCTAATGGTAAGGATAAGCTAGATAAGTTTTACTCCGGTAAAGATCCGCTGTATTTGGAGGCCGCCTTGTTGGATTATTTTGCAAAGAAAGGGGTTAAACATTTATTGGTTGATCTTCCCTCTGTTGATCCAGAAAATGATGGCGGTTTGCTAGCTGGTCACAAAGCTTTTTGGAATTCTCTGCATGGCGACAGAACAAGATGTACCATTACCGAGTTGGTGTATGTAGGTAATGAGGTTGAAGATGGATTCTATGTGGTTAACTTGCAGTTTCCCTCTATGGCACTGGATGCTGTTCCATCCAATCCCATTCTATACAAGCTCAATAAGCTTTGATGGTTATGAACAAAGGAGGTAGGGATTATTTGATAAAACGATTTCGTGAAGAGGGGCTTGAGTCCTACCGTTCCATTGTACGCTTTTTTGAAAGGAATGAAGGTGAGCTTGGCGAGCTTGAGTTTGAAGACTATTTCAGTGTTCTTTTGGAATATGTGGATGCGCTTTATGAAATTGGGGCCCATTACAAATTTCTCCGGTTTGCCGATCAGGTTATTGAAATGAGTATTGAGCGTAATATTGTTTATTTCGAGGGGAAAGATATTTTCGAGTATTTTGTGTATCGTAAAGGTCTTGCGCTATTGAATTTGGGGCTGTTAAATAAAAGCGAGGGAATTGCCTTGGAATTGCTTAAGATGGATCCAGATAACCGGGATTACAAAAGATTGCTCTGCAAGATTTATTACAGACGCAGAACTGTTGATCGGATTAACATGAGGATGTACGGCGTTGTATTTCTACTTTTCAGTGCTTTTGCCGTATTTTTGGAATTGGCTTTTTTCCCCGTAATTGGTTTCGAAGTTAGCGGTTTCGACCTCTTGAGACTTGGTTTATTCTCTATCGGTCTCGCCTTAATTGCCGTCACAGAGTTGATTTCCAGTTATTACAGTAGAACAGAGATGTTATCCCAGGTAAAAATAATTAAGCAAAAACGGTAATGTTCCACGTGGAACATCAGAGAACTCTGACCCCTTCAATTGCTAAATTGGCCATCGTGATTTTATTCACTAATCTATTTGTCTCATTTATTTTTTTTAAGTCCTTTATGAAATCATCTGCCTCTGTAGAGTTTTTAAATATGGTATAATTTATAATATTTTCATCGCTGGAACTTGCTAAGTTCTTGCAATCTCGTCCATATGAGATTACATTAAAGGGTGTTTGAACGATAGATCCCGACAGTGCAAATTTTATTCTGGATATGTCCGCGTATAAGCAGCCGGTTGCTAAGGCAGCCGTCAAAACTCTTGTGTCCGGTCTAAATGCATGTAGATTTTGCGGTGCTGTAGGCTTTAATGGAATTCTTAATTTTCTAGGGAATAGTACGATCCTGAATCCCTTCGGGAGATTTAGCCTGAATCCGTTTTCTTGAAAAGGAAATTGTGATATGCGCATACCTCCCGCAATAGATGTGTAAAAAAGTTGTTTATCCCAATGGTTTAATTTCCATTGCTCGGTAAGCAGCTTTGCTTCTACTTCTTTCTCGATTGTATCTGGCCTTGCTATTTTCCACATTCCCTCAAAAAGTGCTGCCAGTATTTCTGGCTCTGATGGGTGGTAATTTGTTTTTACTTCGATGGTATATTGATCTGTGATATTGAGGTTGTCGAAAATATTTGCTGTTTTCACTTTTAAGCAAGCTAGTGATTTGTCCAACTTCCTGGCATTTTTCCCAATTAATTTGAAGGATGTTGTATTGTTAGAAGGTGATATCTTCAAATCAGTACCTACTTCTTCGACCGGCAGTGTGATCAATTTATCAAATGGTTTGTCAAGGCCAATTACCTTTGGACCTACCACTCTTATTCCCGGTTGTTTCATCTTTTTGGCAAAAATAATAAATCCTTGCTCTATAAAGAATGAACTCCGCTAATTTCAAAGCACCATTAAAATGTTTCACGTGGAACATTTTAAGGTTAGCTTATGGAATTTGGTTCACAATGCCAATCCTGGTGGAGAGGTAAAACAGGAAGGCTGTTATTCATATTGCAAAATATGCGTTCTCCCGTATTTTATATCTTTAGCAAATTTTTTCATTAATAATAATATGATGAAAAACTACTTTGCTTTAGTTCGATTCTGTTTATGCTGCCTATAGCAATTTCTCAGGAAACTAACTTTAAAGAGGTGGATTGTTTTTTGATCGAATGTAGTAAATGGGTCGATAATGAAAATGTAGTATTTGGAAAGCTATATGTTCCAGAAAACAGAGAGCTTGATGGGAGTCCCATTTTATTATTAGCTGCAGTAATATTGAGGTCCGAATCTCCAAATCCTGAAAGTGACTTCATAATTTATTTCGATGGAGGACCAGGAGATAACACCTTAATAATGATCCATCTTTTTTTCAATCATTACCTGAGAGAAAACTGGGATATAATCCTGATGAATTCTAGTGGTCTGGGCTATTGTCAACCGGATTTTTGTAAGTGGTTGGAGGCTGAAGTATTTGATTTGATTGCTTCTAATAATTCAGCGGAGGAAATGTCTCAAATAAAGACAGAACTGACTACCCGGTGTTTTGAATAGTTGCTCTAGCTGGGAGTGGATCTCAACCACTACAACAACCGTACAATTGTGCAAGATTTGGAGGATTTGAGAAAGTCTCTTGGAGTTGAGGAATGGAATTTATTAGGCATCTCTTACGGAACACGACTCGCTCAGACGTATATGCGGGATTATCCCGAAGGGCTTCGTTCTGTTGTGTTGGATTGACCCGTTCCGGTTAGCTTTCCTCTACCGGGTTCTGAAATTCGTGCCTACCGCTGAACCCTCGAGAATTTCTTAGCCAATTGTCCAAACGATCAGCAATGCAATGCTCAATTTCCTGATTTTGAAAGTGATTTCTACCGGTCGATACAATCCCTGAAAAAAGTGCCATTTAAAATACCCTTTAAACGGGCTGCGCAAAAGAAATTACTGCTGCATTTTATGATGATCCAATGGAAAAAATGGACCATTCCTGTATTGAAAAACTGACAACCAATCCTCTAAATTGGGTAACTAAATTATATTACAATCCCTCGGTTGGTCTTTTTACCTTTCTTCTTTTGCAAAAATCCAATACACTTATCATCAGTGCACTGTCACGAGTTGTGCTATTCTTTTTGGCCAGTATTGTGTGGGGCTTGAGTGCTCGATTGTCCGATCGCATTAACCCATCTGTAAATGTGCGTAATCGTAACTTATTTTTCAGACTTACCGGCTTAATTTTTATTATATATACTGCATTGCTGGCCTGGGCTATTTACTCTACTATACCATTAGTGTTCATCCCGTACTTTTTATAGTTGGCCTTCTGCCCTGGGCAATATGGGTCTTTTTCCTATCTTATTTCTACCTGTTGGGTATGGCCCTCTTCTTTACTGGTATCTTCAGGCATTTTACGAATCCAACAGGGCCGGTAGGATATTTTACGACCTGGGTTTATTGGATCTAATTGGCTGGAGTTTGATTCTGATGAAATTTGGGGTGTTTCCCTGATATTGCAGATTTTGAAATACCAAACCTGCAAATTTTTTTGAAACGAAATCCGGATGGCATTTCTCGATTTCTAAAATAACATTTAGTTTTCGCCTACACTCAGTATTTTGATTTCTACCCGTTGGTTCATTCTTCTACCAACAGCTGTTTTGTTCGTGGCAACGGGTTTACTTTTACCATAGCCTTTATAGGTGAGCCGGTTGTCATCTACTCCCCTGTCAATCAAAAAGTTAGTTACTGATTTAGCCCTGGCAGTCGAAAGATTATAGCAGTATTCTTCAGAGGGGAGGTCGTTGGTGTGGCCTCCAATTTCTACCACCACTTCCGGGTTATCTATCAGAAAGTAGGCGATCTTGGTCAGGTCTTCAAAAGACTCTTCCTTTATTTCTGCTTCATCGGCATCGAAGTAGAGTCTGTTGATTCTAATCAACTGCCCCTCTTCTAATTGGCTTCTATGGAAACCACCGAGAGAGCGGACCGGGTTTTCTCTGCGGTCTAAAGCCAATTCATCACTTTTATCCTCATCTGAAGAATCTTCGGCTGACAGGGCATCCCTGTCTTCCTCTATATTAGATTGTCTCAGTTCATCACTTGCGAGATCGGCAGATTCTACTGCAACTCTCTCAGTTTCTTGCTCCTCTTTTTCTGATGGCACTTCTCTTTTTGCCAAAATCTCTTCCATTTCTTCCGTTTCGCTTTCATTGCATGGTATCCTGGAAATATGGGAAGCGTTATCCAAAAGAAGATTTCCGTTGTATGGGAAAAGAGTGGGAGTTTCGTAAAATGCCTCTAGCATGATGTGGCTAAAATCACTATCCGGATTGAACTGGAAGTAGTATTTTTCCCAGGTAGTATTGCTCACTGCGCTTGATTCACCAAGCAGAAAACGCCTGTCGCATGCATCGTTTCCACCCCAAATTCTCAAAACAACGGGTGTGGTATAATTGGTGATTTGGCGGGTTATGTGGCTGGGCGAAACGTAAACCGGCGAGCGTGCCAACCATATTGTAAAACCGTAGCATTTCCCTCTTTCCAAGGTACCTTTTAATTGCTGTGAAACCCGCTCCCAAGTGTCATTGTCTCGGACTACCATTCCCATGTAGGTATCTCCGTGTTGCGGCTCCATGGTTACATGCCATCCCTGACTGGGTGGGTCAATCGGGTGAACGTCCGGTGGAGTTTCATTTCGGAATCCACAATCTGTCCAACCCTTAGGTGGTACTGAGTTTTGTGGTTGGTCTTCAAAAGAGGGATTGGTCAGCTTTATGGTATCTAAACTGAATTGGCCGGACACCTGTCCTACGCTAGCAAACAGGAGAATTGCAGTAGCGATTATAACTTTTAAAATCTGTCTAAAAATTGGGGCCATAATATGCTTCAATCTTTTCAGAACCATAAACGCTTTCACAGATAATTTCTTATGTGGCAGACAAGTATACGTCTTCTATTGAATACGATTACTTGAAGGCGTTTAATCCCGTGACATCGTATCCTGTAATGAGCAGGTGGATATCGTGTGTCCCTTCATAAGTTAAAACAGTTTCCAAATTCATCATATGTCTCATTACCGGATATTCGTTGGTAATTCCCATTCCTCCGTGGATTTGCCGGGCTTCTCGCGCAATGTCAAGCGCCATGGCCACATTGTTTCTCTTCGCCATGGAAATCTGAGCTGGACTGACCTTGCCCGAATTGGCGAGCGTCCCCAGTCTCCAATTTAGCAACTGGGCTTTAGTGATTTCCGTAATCATTTCAGCCAGTTTCTTTTGAGTGAGTTGAAATTGGCCTATTGGTCTGTCGAATTGTATCCGCTCCTGTGAATACCTCAAAGCACTGTCGTAACAATCGAGTGCTGCACCCACAGCACCCCAGGCAATACCGTAACGCGCTTTTGAAAGACAGGACAACGGACCCTTCAATCCCTTGACCACCAGCACATTGCTTTTAGGGACGCGGACATCCTCGAAGACCAACTCACCGGTGATCGAAGCCCTTAGTGACCACTTCCCTTTTATTTCCGGGGCAGAAACCCCTTCGAGGTCCATATCCACGATGAATCCCCTCACTTTTCCATCCTCGTCCCTAGCCCAAACAATAGCAATGTCAGCTACCGGAGAGTTAGTGATCCACATTTTGGAACCGTTGAGAATGTAGCTGTCTCCATCGTCTTTGACATTGCTCAACATACCGGCCGGGTTAGAGCCAAAATCCGGTTCGGTGAGACCAAAACATCCGATAAGTTCGCCACTGGCCAGTTTCGGTAAGTACTTCTGCTTTTGCTCTTCGGTGCCAAAACGGAAAATGGGATACATAACCAGAGAGCCCTGAACCGAAGCCATGGAGCGAATACCCGAATCGCCTCTTTCCAGCTCCTGCATAATCACTCCGTAGGCGATCTCATCCATTCCGCCACAGCCATACTTTTCCGGAAGGCTGGGACCATAGGCTCCTATTTCTGCAAGACCCTTAAAAAGATGGTTCGGGCATTCTGAACGCTCTGCATATTCTTCTATAATAGGACTGACCTCCTGCTTAACCCAATCCCTGACGGATTGGCGGGCCAGTAAGTGGTTTTCGTCTAACAATTCGTCCACGTTGTAGTAGTCGTGGTATTGAAATCTGTCTGTTTTTCCTGAACTCATAATTCTAAATGGTTTGCGCAAAAGTAAGGATTTAGCGGATATTTTTTCCGCAATTCTTTCTATCATAACCGGTTTGCAAAGGAAGGGTTTATTGATATAGGATTTATACAATCACAGAAGTTTCACATTTGACAGTAGAAAGTACAAAGTTGATAATGACCCACTCCCCACCTCCCTATGCATTAGGGGGTGGCAGGCTAATTGACAGTTGAAAATTGCGGATGGGATTTGAACGAATTCCTTTGTAGGGACGCAATGCATTGCGTCCCTAATACCCAAATCCAGACCAGGAATCACAATCTGTAGATTCACAGTGCTTAATGAAATTTCAGCACCCTAAATTTAGGTGTTGGAGCGCTTCTAATATGACCTAATGCTAAATAGCTTGTTTTTTGAGTGCCCTGATTTCAGTTTGTTATACCGGCGGCTAAGCCGGTTGTTTCGCATAAATTCCACCACGTCTTCAGGATTCTTGACCGATTGAAAAACGATGGCCGAATTTTTTTGACCGGTTTTTAAATCCCTGGTTGTGAAAGGAGGTGGAGAGACCCTTGTCTGTATAACAATATCCCCGCGCTTTGCAACTGCCCTGCCAGTCTGAGGGTTATTCCAGTAAATGGTTGAAATATCCTCGTAATCCATATAGTGAAAAACCTTTTCCCCCTTCTGCCAGTCCTGGAAACACAAACCTCTTTCGGTAGCGGCGTAGGCGGTATTCCATATTTTAGTGTAGCGATTCAGTGGTAAGATTAACCAACTTAACACCAGACCGAGCCAGGTAATTGGTTGCCCCCAGTCCGAGACTTCAGTAAACCAGAAATAAATCCCAATAAAAACCATGGTACCGGCCATGGCCATTCCTATTGGCCTGATAAGTGGTATTTTGCTAATAAGACCATAAAATTTACTCCTGAAACTATTGTCAACAGGTTTACCAATCCATACTTTATCTTGCTCCCCATGTGTTTGCCGATGAATAAAATCCCAAAATTCTTTCAACTCGACCGGGATGTTTAACCGATCTGGAGAATTACCTGGGTGCACAATGGAAATTTTTGTATTCATAAAAAGACCACGCCTTTCCTACTTGAGCTTAAAGTTAGTCATTTTATCGAAAATCATGGACAAATATGGAAATTAGATTTATCAATTACCTTCATTTGTCGTATAGTTAGCTCATTCATTATTGGTTCAAAATATCATGCACGGAGATCAACTCACAGCCGTTCCTTTGCATGGCTTTTAGGGCTTTTTCACCATCTCCGGGCCCGGCATTCACCGCTTTTATTGCATCTCGGACAACTTTGGTTTTAAAGCCGTTTTTTGCGCAGTCAATGGCGGTTTCTTTTACACAGTAATCGGTCGTCAGCCCCACTATGAAAATGGTATCTACACCGCGCTTTCGCAGGTATTGAGCCAGGTCTTTATTTGTGGCTTCAAAAGCGGAGTACCCATCGTCCTTGTCTTCAGTACCTTTTAGAAAAACCTCCTCAATGGCTTCCGTAGTAAGCGAGGGATGAAATTCAGCCCCGGGAGTGTTTCTAACGCAGTGGACCGGCCACTTTTCAAAGTGAATACTTTTTGGAGGGTGCCAGTCTTTAGAGGCTACCACCAGTTCAAATTTTTCAGCAAGTTGGTTGATGGTGGGCACAATGGTATCTGCATTTTCCACCTCCAGCGCCCCACCCGGGCAAAAATCATTCTGCAAATCGACAATTAGTAATGCTTCCATAGGTCAACTTATTTTTCCTGATCAAATTTTTTGATGGCCTCCTCCACGAGGTGTTTCCTAAGATTTAGCAAGCCCTCAGATATTCCGACCCTATATATATGCGGGAATTCAAATCTCCTGACTTCCGGTGGTAGTTTATTTAACCGGGAGATGGCAAACTCTTTCACTTCATGAAGTTCTTGAGTTTTCGATACGCGTTTGCCATTCCGAAGTACCGGCGAAATGATTTCCTCCTTTTTAAGCTCTAAGACAGCAGTGTTTTTCTCGGGAAAATGCGGGTGGTACATGGCATAGCACAGATTTTCATCTCTCAGTAAAACTCCGTCCAGAAGAAACTGACCCTGTTCATCGGTAAACCTCCAAACTTTTTTCAAGCCGGGCAGATTCACCTTTTCCACGTTCTCACTTATTTTCAGAGCGGGTTTGTCATTCACCCCGGACAATTTGTAAACTCCATCAAGGGCTGAATCCGGTTGACCCGTAGTCAGTTTTGTACCCACTCCGTATCCATCGATTTGGGCGCCCTGTTCATTGAGGCTGCGAATTACGTATTCATCTAGTTGGTTGGAGGCGAAAATTTTTAACTCTTTCAGACCTGCTTCATCCAGCATGGCTCTCGCTTTTTTACTGAGGTAGGCCAGGTCTCCACTGTCGAGTCTTATTCCCGCCAGATTGCGACCCTGTTCCTTTAATTCTAGAGCCAATTCTATTGCATTTGGCACACCTGATTTAAGGGTGTTGTAGGTATCCACGAGCAGGATTATGTCACCCTTGAACGTAGATGCGAAAGTCCTGAATGCTTCCTTCTCACTGTCAAAACTCTGGATCCAGGAATGGGCCATGGTTCCGCTGACCGGTATTCCACAGTGGTGGCCAGCCATGACATTGGAAGTGCCGTCCGCCCCTCCCACATATGCCGCCCGCGCTGCCTGAAAGCCACCCGGTCCGTGAGATCTCCTCAAACCAAAATCCAGCAGCGTGTTGTCTCCTGCAACCTGTCGAAGTCGCGATGCTTTGGTGGCGATAAGGGATTGAAAATTTAGGTAGTTTAGTAGAAGGGTTTCGATCAATTGGCACTCTATCAGTGTTCCACTCACAATTACGATGGGTTCATTGGCAAAAACAATCTCTCCCTCGCGCACCGAATCCAGGTTTCCCTCAAAGCTAAAATCCTTCAGATAGGCCAAAAAATCCGGGTCAAATCCCTCCTCGCGCATGTATTCGATTTGCGCTTCATCAAAGTAATAGTTGTCGATTGCATCCAGCAGGTCTCCCAATCCGGCAAAAACCACATAACCCCCTCCAAAGGGATTTTTTCTAAAAAAGTAATCAAATGTGGCTCGCTCGTCTTTTCGACCTGAAAGAAAATAGCCCTGAGCCATGGTGAGTTGATATAGGTCGGTGTACAATCCCATTGCCCTGTTGTGGGGAAAACTTTCGATGATTACTGTATTTCTGTGGTCGTTCACGGCAATTTTTTTCTTTATTAACCCTCTCTCCAAGGTTAAGGTCCCGGAGGTGATTTTTGTTCGAATAAAAGCATGTGATGTAAATCAGCTCAGCAAATGGGTCCAATTACCGCACTTTCCGGATGTTTTCCGAGGTCACCCAGCGGCCCCATCTCGCATTGTAAACGTGGAGCTTTTTGGTGGGTTGATCGAGAGGATCTACCAGAGGAAAGTCTCTGTTTGCCCATTCAAAAACACTGCCGTAGAGGTTGTAAACATTCTCATATCCGGCGTCCAACAATTTCTCCCCCGCTTTTTCGCTTCGGTATCCGATGGAGCAAAACAGCACAATGGGCTTATCTGCCGTCCAACCTTCAGGAAGTTCCAGTTCTTCAATCCGCCCACCACTCCAGTGGATGGCTCCGGGAATTGTGCTCACCAAAAACTCCTCCTGTGCCCTGGTGTCTATCAGAAGGTATTCCCTTTTTTCAGCTTTTACCTTTTCTACTGAAATTATGGTTACCGTAAAGCTGAGTGTTCTTTCAAGCAACTTTTCAAACTGGTTGTTCAGAATGTAATCCTGTCCGAATGCGCTAATGGGATTGAAAAAACCCACGAACAGAACTGAGGCAACTACAATGCTGTAGAATTTTAAGCTAGTGCCTGGATTTTGTGTATTCTGCATCATTTTCATTGCGTAATGCCGGAGCGTAATGATTCTTTCAAAATGTGTTGTTCCGATAACAATGGGAAATAATTTATTGCATCAATCAAAGTTTCCTCTTGAAAAATCACCGTAATTTTACAGGTCCTGCGCCGCAGCGATCGAATATACATTTTTCAGAAATGCAGTGTTGCATCAATTCTCCATTGATAAACCGCTCCACTTTATCCTGTTGATCGTCCGGGTACAGTAGGTGCACGTTGGGACCGGCATCCAGAGTAAAGTAAAGCGGAACATCGGAATCTGCCCGGTATTCTCTCACCTTTTTCAAAATGGCGATGGTTTCCGGTTCGAATAGAATGAAGGAGGGATTGGAAGATAGCATCATGGCGTGCAACATGAGTGCCTCGCTTTCGATGATTTTCCCGGTTTCCTCCACTTCACCGCGCCTTAAGGCGTCCAGGATACTGACCACATTTTTTCCAGCTTTTTGAAATCGTTCGGATGCAAAAAGGTGCATGTCCATCAGTTGGTGGCCGGCTGAACTGGAAACGGATTTGGGCCGGTCGTTGACCACGAGTATGGAGTCCCTGAAAGAGTGAAAGATGGGGTGCAACATTTCTGCTACGGGGATGGCGTATTCATCGGATGAGCTTTTGACCCCTCTACTGTACCCCCACATGGCGGCAATGGGATAGATAGACCGGCAGGCGCTACCTGAAGCAAGCCGGGATATATAGGAAGATTTTTGAAAAAATTCTGCATCCTTGTCTCCCCCGAAAAACTGGCGCTCCATCTCACACAATCCCAGGGCAAGCGCACTCATGGAAGATGCCGAAGAGGCAATACCCGAACTGTGTGGAAACGAGTTTTTGCTGCTAATCTTCAGGTTTACTTGTTTCAAAAAGGGGAATATATCAGTGATCGAACTCAAAAACCCCTTGATTCGATCCGAGAATTCCGGCCTGGACTGTCGCTCAAATATAAAATCCACTGAAATATCAGCCGCCGGGTCTTCTTTGAGACTGCAGTCTATGGTTGTTATGGTATGTGCTTTGTCCAGAGTAAAGCTCACAGAGGGATTGGAGGGCAATTGTCTGCCGTGTTTTCCCCAGTACTTCACCAGCGCTATGTTGGATGGACTTTTCCATTCGGTACTTATTGGTTTGAAATCACTCGATTTGAGAAGTCTGTCCTTTTGAGCGTATTTATCCGGCATTTATGTGTATTTAGTTGATTATTCTGAGCGGTCCTCTTCTTTTTCTTCCTCCTCCAAATCACTGTCTTTGGTGTAGTGCTCAGGCATTGCGAATCTAAGGTCGTCCAAAACCAGGTCCAGTAGATCGTCCTTTCCGTGTTCGTAACCCTCTCTCAAATCGTAACCAAAAAAAGAACTCAGCGTACTCCAGTATCTGGCGGTGAGTCCTGATCTCAGGTCGCGTATTAAAAAATATAGGGGGGTGTTGAGTTCTCTTTCGATCATTTTCACCAAAATATATCCCTGGGTACGGGTCATGCTCCTAAGAGGATCTTCAAATTCGTCCCGCATTTGCCGCTGCATTTGTCTTACAAATCGTCTTCGCTCTCTGCGGTTTAAGTCATCCGAGACCTCTTCGATTTCGCGATAAAGCCGGATAGCAGTCATAGCGTAGGGATAGACAGTGGCAGCATGCTGTTTGTATCTCAGGTAGAGGATGTAATCATCCCTGCTGTCAAAATTCCTGGGGCTGGTGACATTGATGTGGTCTAGTTGCGCGAGAAAGAGGGTGTCACCATTTTCCACAATGGCTGAGTAAACCCCGCCATCGTAAGGCACATAAATTTCCTCAGGGTCATCCTGTGCATTGGCAGCCAGGGCCCCGAAAAAGGTAATCAGGACCACTGCAGTTTTTCTACTGAGAGTATATAAATGCAAGCTCATCAGTTTGTAAAACGGTGGAAATGTCATAATCGTTTTTAGAATCTCGGTATTGTTGATCAGTTCCTTAATACACGGGCTAAAAGTCTATTATTTCAGCCTTTACTAACTGCAATATACTGAATTTTCCCATCTTTGAAGCGTGTTACGGACATGGTCAAAGGACTGAAGCGAGATTAAGGAAATAATTTTTCTAACTGCCGGCTATTTGATCGATAAGTAAAAGTGTAGATGAGGAAGGTCAACCGTTTTTTTTACCAACTGGTTTCTCTGGTATTTCACCCTCTACTCATGGTGGTTTACCTGCTGTTGATAATGGCGGCAATAAATCCCTATGTTTTCACAGCTTTTCAGGGGGAGCAAATGCATATATTGGTGTTTCAGGTAGTGGCCAGTACGGTACTGCTACCCGGAATAGCCATTGTAATGATGTACAGTTTGGGATTGCTCTCTTCCATTGAGTTGGACGATAAAAAAGAGCGGATGTTCCCCTTTATCGCCGCTGCCGTATTTTACCTGTGGCTCTTTGCCAGTTTTGTATATCACCCTGGTATACCGCAACTGTTGAATGTGATGTTGTTCGCCTCCATTCTCGCTCTGTTTTTGGCCATGGTAATCAATCTGTTCATAAAGTTGAGTATCCACTGCATGGCGATGGGAGCTGCTTTGAGTACCCTCATCCTTGTTTACCTGGACTGGTCCCATTTGTACGACCGGGAAATAGTGTGGAGCACCAACAGCATGTTTTTTCTGATATTGATCTGCATAATATGTGCAGGACTGGTCGGAACCGCCAGGCTTCAGTTGAAGGTCCACAGCCTGAGTGAGGTGTACACCGGCTATTTAGTGGGATTGGCAAGTCCTTTTTTGTCTTACTTCTTGATTGAGCATTTCTTTTATGGATAAGAAAACAGGTTTATTCTTCGGTTCTTTTAACCCCATTCACACCGGTCACCTGATTATTGCCAACTTCATGGCTACCAGAACCGACCTGGACGAGGTATGGTTTGTGGTTTCGCCCCACAATCCCTTTAAGAAAAAAAGCAGCCTGGCACCGGAGAGAGACCGGCAGCATTTGGTGGAACTGGCCGTTGATGACAACCCCCTCTTGCGGTGTACCGACATCGAATTTTACCTCCCGCAACCATCTTACACCATTGATACCCTGATTCACCTCAGGGAGAAATTTCCCCAAAAGCACTTTTCACTAATCATGGGTGCAGACAATCTGCGTACTCTACACAAGTGGAAAAATGCCGAAATACTCGTTCGTGACTACGAGATTTACCTGTACAACAGACCTGGATACGACGTGGATGACCTCAAGTTACCTCCCAGTAAACTTCACATATTTGAGTCACCCCAAATTGCCGTTTCCTCCACCTACATCAGAGATTGCATGAAAGAAGGACATTCGGCCAGGTATCTGTTGCCCGATCCCGTTTATGAATACCTCAAAGACTTCAATATTTATGAGTGAGGAGAAGGGGCATCAATTATTTTTTATATCCAACTCCCCCACAAAAACTAATCCCCGGAATCCTGCTTTTTGGTGCGATCTCCATAACCTTTTTCTACCTTTTATTTTTGATGAAATACGCCCACGAGGCTGACTATGAGCAAATTTACCCCGAAGTGCTGGTACAGGCTTTGAAACCGGGACTAATGATCGGTTTTAGACTATGGGTGGTTATGGCTGTTTACGAATTGTACAAAACAAGGTCTGTAATTCGTGACGGCAATCAGATGTAGGGCGCAAATTTTATGTACCTGGATATGACAAACACCCCTTTCAGCCTGCCATCGCAATCTGCTCTTCATCCAGTTCTTTAATGTGTTTCAGTCCCTCGAGGAAGAAGATGAATATTTGATGGAATTCGTTATAGACGGCTATAAGGCTGCTTTGTTCCCTGTAAGGGATACTTCCCGCGCTGATCATTTTGTTGAGGCGGTCCATGGTTTCATTGACCTGTTTGTCTGCATATTGATCCATGGCCAGGATTTTGCTGAGAGCGGCTTTATCCTCCAGGTCCAGTTCGTCGATGTTGCCGATGTCTCTGGCGATGAATGAGACTAGGCGCTGCATATCCAGGTAGAGATCGCGCATGACATCAATCCCGGACGATCTGAGTTTTGCGATGTCCGGTGAGAGGTCTTTTGCTTTCTTTACGGCCATCATGTAGCTCCTCACCGCTGCCAGTTTGTCCCTGATTTCTTTGTCGTTCGATTCTTTGATTTCTTGAGCACGAATGGAGGCGGCAAAAGAGTAAATCTCAGCTTGCAGGTCTTTGAGATATTCGTAGCGATTCGGGGCATCCATTTTTTTAAACTCCTCCAATCGATGGCGATAGGTAAATCCGGGAAGCACCCCCTGAGTGACGCTCAGACCAAAGGTTTTTAGTATGAAGTAAAGGCACATGTTTTGAAACATGGCCGCCTCATTTTTCAGAGCCTCCACACCTGCTTCAGGTACTTCGGAAGTAATTTTACTGATGTATCGAGTCTGAACCGGTTTGGATTCGCTAATGATCCATTTTATAAAATTGGTGTAGGGGAAAAGAATAGCCGCAAATAGAATGACTCCGACCAGTTTGAAGAAGGTGTGAAACAGTGCCAGTCCAATGATCATATCGTCGCGGTAGCCCAGTACGTCCAAAATGAGCAGATTGTACAGTGGAGCCAGAATCAAAGCAATAAGAACCGTTACCACATTGAAGAAGAAATGACTGGCCGCAATTCGCTTTTGAAGGGTACCCCCGGAAATAGAACCGAGGAAAACGGTGATGGTGGTTCCCAGGGCTGTACCGATAACCAGGTGACTGGCTGCATCCCAACCAAAAATTCCCGAGTACAAACCGCTGAAAGCAATCAATACGGCTGCAGAAGAGGACTGCATCAGCGCTGCCAGCATCACCCCACCGAACAAAAACAGCAACCTGGAATCCGCAATTGCAGAAATATCGATTTGTCCCGCCAGCACATCGGTGGCCTCTTTCATAAAACCCAATCCGAGCAGCAACAAACCAAATGCAAATGCCAGTGCGCAGACTTTTTTAAGGGTGGTTTTTCTCCTAATAAAGGCGATTCCCATTCCTCCCAATCCAATGAATGGAAGAGAAACGGCTTCTATGCTGAATTTAAAACCCAGCCCCGCAATAACCCAACTTGTGATGGTCGTCCCGAGATTGCTTCCAATGATCACACCTATGGCGCCAGAGAGCGTAATCATACCCGCACCGGCAAAGGCCAGCACCATGAGCGATACTGCGGAACTACTCTGAATAAGGGCTGTTACTGTGGCTCCCGTGAAAATGGACTTCAATACGCCCTCGGTGTATTTCTTGATGAAATTACGGAGCAGGTCACCCCCAAGTTCTTTTACCGATATCTCCAGCAGGTGCATGCTGTACAAAAACACCCCCAGCCCTGCTACGAGCAACCAAATGTTGAACTCCTCCTGTATCATCAAAACGCTGAATTGTACTTTTCCTAAAATTTCTGATCTGCAATTATGCAATCATACCGCCAGGCAAAAATATAATTTGCAGGTGATTTTTGGTAAAAGACCAGCTTTTCATTTCGCCTAATCAATAGAATATATTCAATCCATAAAATTCGGCTTATGCTTTTATCTAAAATAAATCAGTTACAGGGAGCCTCCGGGGTTCAATATAGCATTTACTGCAGCAGATATCAGTTGCAGCATATAAATAACACCCCTGTCGTTGAACTTTCGATACTATTGCCTAATTTTGCACCTACTTTTAAACCGGGCTGAAAAACCGAATGATATTTTGTGCGAGCGAACAAGTGTCATCGCTCCCGGTTAGTTAAGAAACATATCAAAATGAGCAAAATAGAGGTAAAAGTACCGGAAGTGGGTGAGTCGATCACCGAAGTGACACTGTCTCAGTGGCTTGTGGAAGACGGAAAGTATGTCGAGAGAGACGAATTGATCTGCGAATTTGAATCTGATAAGGCAACACTGGAACTTCCTGCCGAGGAGGCAGGAGTCATTAAGCACATTGCTTCTGAAGGTGACGACCTCGAAATAGGTGCCGTCATTGCCGAAATCGACAAAGACGCCAAAGCCCCTGCCGGAAAAACCGATCAACCCGCTGAAAAGGAGGAAATGCCGGAACCCAAACCGGAAGCCGCAGCTGAAAAAGAAAAACCAAGCAGCCCGGAACCGGAGAAAAGTAAGAAAGAAGCTGAAGAGACCTACGCCGCTGGACACCCATCCCCTGCAGCAGCTAAAATCCTGAGAGAAAACGATCTGGATCCGGCCGGTGTAAAGGGAACCGGTAGAGATGGCAGAATAACCAAAGAGGATGCCATCAAAGCTGTGGATCAGGCGAAAGAAAAGGGTATTGAAAAACCTCCTGCAAAAGAGCCTTCCCCGGAAGCTGCTCAGACTTCAGCCCCGCAGACGAGTCCCGCAGCTCCATTCAGCAGAGAGGAGCGTCGCGAGAAGATGTCGCGCATGCGAAGGACGATAGCCGGAAGGTTGGTCTCTGCCAAAAACGAAACGGCCATGCTCACCACTTTTAATGAAGTGGACTTGTCCAATGTCATGGCCATCAGAAAAAAATACCAGGACCGATTTGTTGATAAACACGGCATTAAGCTCGGTTTTATGTCACTGTTTTCCCGTGCTTGCGCCAAAGTATTGATGGATATGCCACAGGTCAATGCGCGTTTGGAAGACGATCATCTGGTCTATCACGACTACGTCGATATTTCCATTGCCATTTCCACCCCGAACGGACTGGTGGTGCCTCCTGTGAAGAACGTCGAATCCCTCAGCCTGGCAGAGATAGAGTTAAAGATCAAGGAACTCGCAGACAAGGCGAGAGAAGGGAAATTGACTCTCAAGGAAATGAGCGGAGGAACTTTTACCATTACCAACGGAGGGGTTTTTGGCTCATTGGTCAGCACGCCGATCCTGAATGAGCCGCAGAGCGCCATATTGGGTATGCACACCATACAGCAGCGACCGGTGGCGATTGATGGAAAGGTGGAAATACGACCCATGATGTACCTTGCCCTCTCTTACGATCACCGCGTAATCGACGGAAGTACTTCAGTGACGTTTTTGGTGAAAGTGAAGGAAGCCCTTGAAGATCCGGTGACCCTCTTGCTCGACATATAGAAGCCCTACCGATAGAGGAGGGGATGAATCAGATAGCTGTTGCACACCATACCATTGAGCAATGACTGTACAGGAATTTTTCGAACTGCTGTCCCATTACCCCGCCGCTGTTTTGGCGTTTTTTCTGTGCATACCGGCCAGTACACTTTTGGCCAATTACCTCAGTGGCACCAGAGCTGCGGATAGTCCCTGGAAGTACCTCTACAGTGTATTGATTTACCTCGCTTGTGTTCCCGGAATTTTTTCGATGACGCTGATGGCCTATCAGTTTTTGTTTGAGACCCTTGGAGTGATGCAGTTGGATATCATCCTCCATATACTGCCCCTGGTCTCGATGATCCTCACCATTTTGATCATACGGAAAAAAGTTAATCTGGACCTCATTCCCGGTTTCGACAAGATCACCGCATTTCTCACCGTAATATTCGTGGTATTTGTCCTGCTCTGGGTGTTGGACAGAACCCGTCTCTGGGTCATAACTTTTTTACCATTGCCGGTTGCCCTACTGATCTTTTTCGCCATGTTGGTAGCTCTGATCTGGGCGTGGCGCAAACTCGGAGGGAAAGGAGCCGGCAGAAGTTCCCGGCATTAAAGGGAAAACTACTTCAGCAACTTTTTAATATCCTTGATGTCCTTTGACATCGATTCCATGCGGGCATCCATCCAGTCGCTGGCGGATAATCCCGGCTCCTGAGATGAAATGTGGGCCTCGTACTTCCACAGTTCTGCTGTATCTTCATAGGGCAGTTCGTAAGGGGGATACACCTCATTGTCGGAAATGAGGACCAGTTTTTTCCTGGTCTGGTTGTTTTTTAGTCGCTTGTAAACAATACCCTCGGATTGTGTAACTACCACATAGGTTTGATTGTCCTTGACATCAGAAAGTGATTCGACGTAGGAGCAGACCACGATATCGGATTCGCGCATGGGCAGCATGGAGTCACCTCTGATTTCAAAAGCTCTGAAGGTGCCCTCACTCATTTCCGGGAGAAACATTCTGGGAAGGTCTTTAATAAAGGAGGGGTCGTCAAAACTCTCTACATAACCTGCTTCTGCCCTTGCATCCACCAGCTCAATGTTGGATCGGTTTTCACTTGAAACACTAATGGCCAGAATCTTCATTCCACTCTCCCTGTCAAAAGTTCGCTTTTCTCCCTCCCACAGGTGACGTTCAATAAGATCCTCAACCGAAATACCAAAGTTGCGCGCCATTCGGATAAGAGTCTCTATATTCGGCTCTGAATACCCCCTTTCGTAACCAGCAATGGTAGGACGGGGAATCCCCAACCTTTCTGCCAACTCTTGCTGGCTCCATTTGCGCTGTTTTCGCAAAAACCCGATGTTTTTTCCCAATCTGCTCATAGAAAGTGTGAAATTACAACATTTTTCTGTTTAAAAAAAGAGCACTATCGTTTTTTAATGTGACCCCCAAAGATTTTAGTGAATGGTTTTAAAACGCTTTCCCCATTATTTTTTAACAACTATAAAAACTTGGCATGGAAAATGATTCATCACTGGTATTTTTTACAATTTCATGACAATCATAAGGTGCTAATAAACAATTATTTAGGATGATATTTTTCCTCTATCCTGGTTAGGAGGTAAAATTCTGCAAAAAATATAGGATAAAAAGGTCCTTTATTAGTTTAATTATCGTATATTTGCAGTAATCAAAGAGAAGATATGTTTTCAAAAGCTTGTGAGTACTCCCTAAGGGCCGTAATTTATTTGGCCACCAGACCTCCGAAAAGTCGGAGGGTGCGTCTTCAGGAAATTGCAGATGCCATCGAAAGTCCGGTTGCCTTTACCGCCAAATTGTTGCAGGAATTGGTCAGAAAGGATGTATTGGTTTCTATTAAAGGACCCAATGGGGGGTTTGAACTGGCAGGTGAAGGTGATGAAATTACCCTTTATCAGGTAGTGCGGGCCATAGACGGAAAAAAACTTTTCGAGAAATGCGCCATCGGACTCAAGGAGTGTTCTGCATCACATCCCTGCCCGGTGCACAAGGAGTTTGTTGAAATAAGAGACAAATTGACAACCGTGCTAAAGTCAACCACGGTAAATAAGGCCGCTGGAAGTATTGGAAAAGGAAAGTCTTTCTTGGCTTCTTTGAGCAGTTGAGTGAAACAAGCTTAGGATCTGAGCTGACCTTGTGAAGGAGGAGGCTCAAAAAATTTTACCATAAAATAGGATAAAAAGGTCCGAATATATGATTAACCGATACAAATGAACCCGCATGCATATATTTTCCAAGGCTTGTGAGTATTCGATTAAAGCGGTCATATTTCTCGCAACTCGCACAGAGAGCGATCAGCGAATGAGGCTCAGGGAGGTATCGAAAGCGATAGGAAGTCCCGAGGCCTTCACGGCCAAGATACTCCAGCAGTTGGTTCGACAGCGGGTATTGAAATCGGTAAAGGGTCCCGGAGGTGGTTTTTGCTTGCAGGAGGATGCGAGAAATATTGCACTGTACCGGATTGTGTTGGCCATTGACGGGGATTCATTTTTTACCGATTGCGCCATGGGACTCAAAAAGTGTTCGGAGACTCAGCCGTGTCCCATTCACAAAAAATTCAGGCCCATTCGGGACGAGATAAAGGAAATGTTGATAAATACAACCATACTGGAAACTGCCAAAAGTGTTCAAAAGGGAGAATGCGTATTGAAATTTTTTAAGCACAGAGAATAGGAAATGGCAGATTAGGGACAGAAGGAGTTTAACGGGTTTGGCAGCCATCTTGAATTGAACCTGGTCCCCGATCGAAATGACAGATAAGCCGTCAAGCAGGGCGGTGAGATAAGAAATAAAAGGAGCTAATCCGGGAAAACCCCGAAGAGCTCTGCAAACGAAATCAAATGAATCAGGTCACCAATACATCCGCCAGCATCCGGTCCGCCGGTCACTCAATCAATGCCCTGGCATACAGATGGATGAGATGGGCCCTGGTGTTTTTGCTCCTGATCACCTTTACCGGACTTTCACTGAGGTATTATTTTTTGAGTGAAATACCCGGTTTCACCTTCAACAACCTAAAGCACATGCACTCCCATGTCGCCATGTTGGGCTGGGCATTTATGGCCTCGGTGGCGATGTTGTTATTCTACTTCATCGAACATACCAGACAGTTGACCCAATACAAATGGGTACTCAGACTGAATGTAATTGCAGTGGTAGGCATGTCTGTATCCTTTCCCCTGCAGGGCTATACATTTTACAGTATTTTATTCAGCACCCTGCACGTAATTTTTGCTTACTGGTTTTCTATATTATTTTTGAGAGACCTGAGACACACCAGGGGGCCTGCTTTAGCGACCAGCTTTGCGCGATGGAG
The DNA here is from genome assembly GCA_007695035.1 of Saprospirales bacterium. Lineage (GTDB taxonomy): Bacteria > Bacteroidota > Bacteroidia > Chitinophagales > Saprospiraceae > PWJY01. The sequence continues at coordinate 136,289 of REEO01000056.1, forward strand.
TGTAATCTGGATGATGATTTCCACCCTGGGGCTTTGGTCAGTGGCGACAGTAGCTGCTCATCCCGCGGGAACAGCAACCCTGTATTACATGAGTATTCAGTGGTTTCTCCACTTTCAATTCGTTGGCTGGTTTTCCTATGCGGTTATTGCGGGATTGATCATGTATTGTCACCGGAAGGGCTTCGTGTTTAATGTCCCGGCCACTACCTTTTTGGGTGTACAAACGTCACTTTTGCTAACCTACGCCCTCAGTATCAAATGGAGTATGTCTTCCCCTGTTTTGTTTTATTTGAATTCACTGGGTGTTTTGATTCAGTTGGTGGCCTATTACTTTATTTTGAGGGAGTTGATCAGGGTTGTTTTTGGCGATGAGGCATTCAATAACGGCATATTTTCCTGGTTGATAAAAATGGGTATATTAACCCTTGTCGCCCGGATATTTATCCAAACACTGGTAGTCATTCCGGCAGTGGCTGACATTGCCTACACTTTGCGGATGTTTGTAGTCGCCTTTATCCATTTGATAATGGTGGGATTTTTCACTCTCACTGTGGTTGGATTATTTGGTGAGCAGGGATATCTGAAGAAAAACCGGATCAGCGCCGTTGGTTGGATGCTATACATGTTGGCCTTTGTAGCGACGGAATTCCTTTTGTTTTTTCAGGGTACCTACCTATGGACCGGAATGGGGTTCATTCCCTCCTTTTACAACATTCTATTCTTCGCATCTGCACTTTTCCCACTGGGTATTTCAATTGCACTAGCCGGTCAGCTTTTCGGGTACAAAAGAAAGGTAACATCATTTTCAAACCATAAAAATTAATAATTATGAAATGGATCTTAATCGTATTCAGCTTTGCAATTACTGTGATCATCATAGCATGTGGAGGGGATACGCAAACCGATGAGAGAACAACTGATGCAAAAGACATGGGGGTTGAACAGCGCGAGCCGGACCCCCGGGGGATAGGAGAGGTCACCAATGTGGATTTGACCGATCCCCTGGATGAGGATATGATACGACGTGGCCGGCAGATTAGCGATGTAAAATGCGCCTCCTGCCATCACTACGACACCGAGGAGCGCCTGGTAGGACCGGGCTATCTAAATGTCACCAACCGCAGGAGTCCGGAGTGGATTATGAATATGATCACCAATGTGGATGTCATGCTGGATAAGGACCCCGTCGCTCAAAAAATGTTGGAGGAGTGTTTGGTGAGGATGCCTGACCAAAACATCTCCTTGGAGGAAGCCAGGGAGTTGCTCGAGTTCATGCGCTACAATGATGAAAAACACGCCGGCGAAAGAGATGGTGGTGTATTGTAATAAAAAAGGTGCGAACCGGATTTAGAGAGTTGCGGCCCGCACCAATTCTATAAACCTAAAATGTTTTAAAGATGACAAAGTCACTAATGTTTATCGGATCTGCGATATTTTTTATGATCGCATTGTATTCATGCAGGCCACCTGCTCCCGGGGCTGCCGCCACAGGGGATGCAGCGAGCCGCGTTTACGTTCCACCTGGAGAGCACGATGAGTTCTACAACATCGTTTCCGGTGGATTCAACGGGCAAATCAGTGTAGTTGGTCTTCCCTCGGGAAGGACCTTCAAGATTATTCCAGTCTTCTCTGTGAATCCTGAAAATGGATACGGATTCTCTGAAGAGACCAAGCCAATGCTCAATACCACTCACGGTTTCATCCCCTGGGATGACCTCCACCACATCGCGATATCTACTACCGACGGAGTACACGATGCACGCTGGGCATTTGCCAACGCCAACAACACGCCCAGGGTTGCACGCCTGGACCTCACTACCTTTAATACGGTGGAGATTTTGGAGATACCCAACAGTGCAGGTAACCACTCCTCGCCCTTTATCACCGAAAATACCGAGTATGTGGTTGCAGGTACCCGCTTTAGTGTACCATTTGGTGAAGAGGAAGAGGATGTGGATGTGCCTATTGAGACCTACAAGGAGAACTTCAGAGGTGCCATCACTTTTATTTCAGTGGATCCCGACGATGGCGAGATGGATATCGCCTTTCAAATCGACGCCCCACCTTTTAATTACGATCTTGCGAGAGGTGGAAAAGGGATATCTGGGGACTGGTTCTTTTTCTCTTGCTACAATACCGAAATGGCCCACACCCTCTTAGAGGTCAACGCCTCTCAGCACGACAAGGACTACATAATGGCAATTAACTGGAGAAAAGCGGAGCAGTACGTTCGCGAAGGTCGGGCCGAAACCGTTAGAGCCCGGTACGCTCACAACAAAATGGATAAAGCCACGCACATGGCCAGCTCTGAGATCAAAGAGGATGTGCTGATGCTGGATCCTACGGAATTTGAGGATATCATATATTTCATCCCATGTCCAAAGTCTCCCCACGGTGTGGATGTAAGTCACGATGGGAAATACATAGTGGGAAGTGGAAAACTCGCCGCGCTTATTCCGGTATTCTCATTTGAAAAAATGATTGAGGCCATCGAAAATGAGGATTTTGAAGGAGACATCAACGGTCTTCCCATCCTCAACTACGAGTCGGTATTACACGGTGAGGTGGAGCGCCCCGGTCTCGGGCCATTGCACACCGAGTTTGACGGAAGAGGCAATGCTTTTACCACCATGTTTGTATCATCTGAGGTGGTTATGTGGGATATTGAAACCCTCGAAATTATTGACAGGGCGCCCACTTATTACTCTGTGGGTCACCTGATGATACCGGGAGGATGTACTGCTGAGCCTCATGGCAAGTACCTGGTTGCATACAACAAGATCACAAAAGACAGATTTCTGCCCACGGGTCCTGAGCTGTGTCACTCAGCCCAGTTGTTTGACATTTCCAACGGAAGACTAGAGCTGCTTTTGGACTTTCCGACCATTGGAGAGCCACACTATGCCGAAGCGTTTCCTGCTGAGCTGATTAAAGACAAGCAAGTGAGGTTTTACGACATCAATGAAAACCAGCACCCGTACGTTACCCGGGGTCCCGGCCAGGCTCGCGTTGAAAGAGAAACGGAGGACCGCGTCAGGGTTTATATGACAAGCATACGCTCGCATTTCAGACCCGACAATATCGAGGGTATTTTTGTGGGTGATACGGTTTACTTCCATGTTACGAATTTGGAGCAGGAGTGGGACCTTCCACACGGTTTTGCCATCAAGGGAGCCAACAACGCTGAAATTCTTATAATGCCAGGTGAGACCCTCACCCTGAAGTGGATTCCCGATCGTGTAGGCATATGGCCGTTCTACTGTACGGATTTCTGTTCGGCCCTTCACCAGGAGATGTCCGGTTATGTGCGTGTATCGCCCAGAGGAGCCGATGTGCCGCTGACCTATTCGACTGGTGGTCGATGACGATAATTTAGTTTAGATCTACGGATTCCAACCCTATCATCATGGCAATCGAATGGGTGGAAATCCGGTAGAGGACCTTCCCGGTGCAGCTAGTGAATCTGCACCGGGTAAAGGCTCCTTTTCAGCATCTGTATTTTAGAAAAAACGTCATTGAACCAGGGATGACCTAAAATGTGACGTCCGAACGCTAAAGCACAATTGCAAATTTTGACCGAAAAGAAACAGTAGGTATTTGCTTCACAGCACTTCAAAAAAACTTATTAATGAGAAAAATCGGATTGACAAGCAGGATACTGGTATTGGTAGCAGCAGTTGCCATGGTATCTGCTTATTTTTATCCCATTTGGCAAATAAAACTATGGGCACCGCAATACCCCGAGGGTATCGGCATGCAAATATGGATAGACCGCCTGACAGGTGATCTGGCCAGTATCAACAAGATGAACTTTTACATTGGAATGGCTGAAATTGACGAGGCCATGTTCCCGGAGTTTGATTATCTGAAGTACATCATAGGCTTTATTATGGCCGTGGGAATAGTAGCCGGAATCGCAGGCCGCAGGATGCTGATGAATATATTCTTAGGTCTGCTTGTATTGCTTGGGATTGGTGCGCTGGTCGATATGTATTTGTGGGGATATGATTACGGTCACAATCTGGACCCGACCGCGGCCATCAAAATACCCGGCCAGTCTTATCAACCACCTCTTATCGGTTACGAACAACTGCTCAATTTCCTGGCCTATTCAGGACCGGATACAGCAGGTTGGATTTTGTCCGGATCGGCCCTTTTGGTATTTGTGGCGATATTGATAGAATACGGTGTATTCCGGCGACTTTTTAAGCGCAAAAAATCCTGAAAACCTAAATAAAAAACCTATTACCTAACCTAAATGACTGAATTATGAGATTATGGATGATATTAATTTTTGCCACCATTTGGTTGGCAGCCTGTACGGTGGAACCCAGGCCCATTAATTTCGGACACGACGATTGTGAGCTCTGCAAAATGAAGCTTATGGATGAGCGATTTGGGGCACAGCTCGTAACGGACAAAGGCCGGATATTTATGTTTGACGATGTAAACTGCATGGTCATGTTTATGGATTCAGAAGAAGGTCAGCGACACGATTACAAATATGAATTGATCGTGGACTATTCTAATCCGGGAGAACTTCTGGATGTCCACTACACTTTTTTTCTGAAAAACAAGGACGTAAGGACCCCAATGAACAGCCAAATCATTGCCCTTCCGGATGAAGAGACCCTTGATGCCTACAGAGACGAACTGGACGGTGGAATTTATCTGGGATGGGGAGAGATAAAAACCCATTTTAAATAGTATTCCCATGAGAAAATTCGAAAGCTATAGACTTCGGTGGTTTCCCATGGTATTTGGGATGATGGCGCTTCTTTTGGTTGCCAATGCAGCAGGGGCCTCATCTCCGACAAAGCACTTTGTCTCGGAGGGTGAGTCCATAAGTGAGGCAATAGAACGGGCAGTAAAAGGCGACACGCTGATAATTAGAGCTGGTTACTATGAAGAGCACGAAATCATTATTCAGAAGCCACTGACTTTGATTGGAGAAGGGCGGCCGGTAATTGATGCAGGCGATGCAGGTGATATTTTCCTGATTGCTGCCGATTCCGTGTGGATTGAGGGTTTTGAGTTGAAAAACACGGGTTTTTCCTCGCAAAATGACAATGCCGCTATTAGGGTTTTTGACAGCAGATACCTGACTGTGGAGGATAATCGCATTATCAATACCTTTTTTGGTATCCATCTGTCCAATTCCCAACACATTTCCATTCGCAACAACTTCCTTGAGGCCTTTGAAAAGCGGTCTCACCGGACGGGCAATGGCATTCACCTGTGGCAGTGCGATACAGCGCTTATTTCGGCCAATCATGTGATTGGTCACCGGGATGGCATTTACCTCGAGTTTGCCGTAATGGTGGAAACCAATCGAAACATAGTGGAGAATAACAACCGCTATGGACTCCATTTTATGTTTTCGCACGACAATGCCTACTACCACAATGAATTCCGTAACAATGAAGCCGGAGTGGCAGTGATGTACACGCGCAATGTGATCATGAAGTACAATCTTTTTGAGAAAAGCCTGGGTTCGGGCACCTATGGGGTGCTGCTAAAGGACATCAGCAACAGTGTGATGAAGTACAATCGCATAGAAAACAACACCACAGGCATTTATATGGATGGATCTAACAACAATGAGATCCACTACAACCTGTTCCGGCGAAATGGCTGGGGAATAAAACTGTTGACTTCCAATGATGGCAACACCATTGAGGGCAACAATTTTGTGGGTAACACTTTTGACATCAGCACCAATGGGAGGTTGGTAACCAATTCCCTGGAGAGAAATTACTGGGACAAGTACGAGGGCTATGACCTGGACGGAGACGGATACGGAGACATACCATACAGACCGATAAGTTTGTACAGCACCATTGTGGAGCGCATACCCTCAGCCATTATCCTTTGGAGGAGTTTTATGGTTTCCATGCTGGACAGGGCCGAGAGGGTGATACCGTCTATTACACCGGAAAATATGAAAGACCTTAAACCTAAAATGAGACCCAATGATATCGATTTCAAACCTGAGTAAGCGTTTTGGCAAGCTTCAGGTACTTAAAAGTATGGAGCTTGACTTTGAAAGAGGGGTGTCCTATGCAATGATGGGACCCAATGGCTCCGGTAAAACCACCCTGATTAAGTGCATTCTTGGGCTGGTTGTCCCAGACAAGGGCAGAATACTGGTAAATGGCACGGATATTAAGGGCAGTTGGGCATATCGGTCCGACATCGGCTACATGCCCCAGATTGGCAGGTACCCCGATCACATGCGCATAGGTCAATTGTTCGACATGATCCAAAATATCCGAAAGGACAAAACAGATTTTGACCTGGACCTGGTGAAACTCTTTCAACTCGATCAGATGTTAGACAAGCCCATGCGGACCCTTTCAGGAGGCACCCGCCAAAAGGTGAGTGCTGCCCTCGCATTTATGTTTGATCCGGGTATTTACATACTCGATGAACCCACGGCCGGTTTGGATCCTCTCGCGGTGGAGGCGCTGAAGGAAAAAATTGCAGAAGAGCGTGAACGCGGCAAACTGATCATTATCACTTCCCACATTCTCAGTGACCTGGATGAGTTGACGAGCCATGCCATATACCTGTTCGAGGGAAATATTTTTTACAACAACAACATAGATGAACTCAAGAAAGAGACCGGGGAGGAGAGGTTTTCTTCCGCCATTGCCAGATTGATGGAGTGGTCACAAAAGGGTTCACATGTCAAAATTTCCAAAAATGCTGAAATTACTTAAATATTCGCTCTACAACATACTCAGGACGAGATTCACACTGCTGTATTTTGGCTTTTTGCTCCTTGCGACATTTGCGATATACAGCCTGGACCACGATCTGGCCAGGGTGAGCCTCAGTCTCCTGAACGTGGTTTTGTTGGTGGTGCCGCTCATTTGCATTGTGTTTGCCACTGTCCATTTTTACAACAGTTACGAGTTCATTGAATTGATGCTCGCTCAGCCGGTCAATCGCACCACCGTTTTTATGAGTCAGATACTGGCGGTCGGCATTTCCTTGAGCCTGGCATTCATGGGAGGCATTGGCATCCCCATGCTGATATACGGGGGGGAGGCCAGCATGATCTACTTGTTGTTTGTCGGCGTAATGCTCTCCCTTGTCTTTACCGGATTGGCCTATTTGGCGAGTGTCATGACCAGAGACAAAGCCAAGGCCATTGGTATCACCCTGTTGTTTTGGGTGTTTTTCTCTCTGATTTACGACGGCCTCGTACTGTTTATGATCTATGTTTTTTATGACTATCCCCTTGAAAATGCGACCCTTGCAATGGTCATGCTAAACCCGGTTGACCTGGCCAGGGTAATTATGCTGATGCAGTTGGACGTATCGGCATTGATGGGCTTTACAGGGGCTTTTTTCCAGAATTTCTTCGGTAGTATCAGGGGTACTTTGATCTCATCCGGAGTATTGCTTTTGTGGATTCTTATACCGGTCTATTTTGCACTCAGGGTATTCAAGCGAAAGGATTTGTAAAACCCGGGTTTTAATCAGTTTACACCAAACACAGCCCAAATACAATTTATTGAAAATCATTGTTTAACAAATTAAATTTTACAATCATGAAAAAGTTTCTGCTGTTTTTAGGTGTTTTATCGCTTGCGATGTTCACGGCTTGTGGTCCTGCGGATCAAACCGGTGAAAGGACCACAGGTGATCAAAAAGAAAGGAGGTCTGCCGGACAGGCGGCCATTGCTGATGATGGCTCAGACCCTACCATAGTGCGTATAGCTGCGGGCTCGGAAGACCACACTACGCTGGTAGCCGCCCTGGATCATGCGAATTACGTAGATCCACTTGCCAATCCGGGACCCTTCACTGTTTTTGCACCGACCAATGATGCCTTTGACCAACTACCCGATGGTGTCCTGGATGATCTTCTGAAGGATGAGAATCTCAACCAACTGCTCGATATTTTGGAGTACCATGTACTGATCGGAGTTTACGAGACAGTTGCTATGTTCGACGGTCAATTGATCGGCACGGCCAACGGTCCGCCGGTCACAATAGAAATTGATGACGACGGCAATGTGCAGGTTGACGGAAATAATATTATGGCCTCCATTCGCGCAGCAAACGGAGTGGTCCATGTGATTGACGGGGTTTTAATCCCCGAATAATGGTCCAGTCTGCAGATTGACAAACGGAATGGAGTAATGTTTTAGGTTTAGGTCCGGTTTTTTATGAGCAGGAGCGCACCCTTTGTGCTTCTGCTTTTTTTGATTGGTAAAGCACCCGAGAAACTTCAGAACCTATACCATTCTTTTTAATTTCCATACGGCATTTATTGAAATACGGAGCCTATAGAATACCCCTACTCAAATATCCGCCTGTCAAAAGGGAATTTCACCCTTTCCACTATTGAGATATCTTTAAAACCAGTGTGTCCTGGATTAATCAATATGTTATAATCCCCTTTAGTAACTGCAGATGGTACCCTCAATGCGCAGTATTTGTTTTCGGCCATAAAATGGTCGCCGATCTTTTGGGTAGAATGGAGATGGGGGAACTTGTTCCAGCCGGGGGGAAGCCTGGCTTTTGGTATTTTTTTTATCTCGAGGTAATCAGGGATGTCCAGGGTGAGCATCATATAATCATCAGGTAAGGTTGCCAGCGTTAAATGAACGGCTACTTCAGCCATAGCAAGCGACCTGTTGGCCGCTGTGTAGATCAATTCCACGCCCTGAGAGTTCCATCGAGCACCTCTCATTGCTGCACCCCTCCCGGAAATGTGGTCTGCGTATTTTTGTCTCGTAAGCCTGAAGACCTTCACTTACACCAAAATTCCGTGATCAATTCGGATCAATTCATTGGTCACCAATTCCCTGCCGTAAGAATCTTTTATCAACCCCATTGGCTTGACCTTTCCCAGGGCGTGATTTGGGGAATTGAGCCACAGCTTGAGTTTTTCAATATTTCCAAATACGTCGAGTCCTATTCTGATAACTTCAGCAATTCCAATAATTTTCTCCGCATGGATGGACTTGAAAAAATGGTCCGGGTCTTTGCGGTATCGCTGGAGGGATTTCTGGGATATGGACAAGAAGGTGGCCCACTCACTTTCAGAAAAAGAAGAGTACTTTTGAATCAATTCAAACAGCGAGTAAGGTATTCCGGTCCGAATAGCAGAAACAATGAGCATTTTATCATTCAATAACTCATCAAAGCCTATGTCTTTACTGGCATGCAGTGAATAATTCTTACCTACATGCTCCTTAAAATAGACTGCAATTGATTCATTCAACAGATTTTCTACTTCTACACCGGAATATGCCATAGTTGATTTAATTAAAGTCTTTTGTCTAAAAACCTAAGACAAATGTCTAACGTCACATGTCATTTATTTGTTCCCTTTCCGCTCATTAATCTCCCGGCGCTTGAAATCTTTAAGTAGTTATCCCTTTCTATCCTTCTTCCGGTATTTTACCGGTTGCAAAAAACACTTGTGGATATCCTAAGGTCACCGGAAAAAAATAATTGCGCGTTTGCAATCCATATCCAATTGTTTGAATAATTTTGCTCTACTTAAAATATACCTCTCTTTTGTGCGTAAAATAAGCTGGACAACTGGGGGTTCATGAGTTTTTGTATTGGGCGTAATCAACGCAAAAGTCTCAGAATCGAATCATGGCATTTTTTTAAGATAAGCCAATATTGGAATACAAAATTTTGTAATTAGATGACTTTAACCAAATCAAGTTTCACTATTAAAAGGAATAAGGTTATGAATACGCTGTTGTTTTTACTACTGATGGCGGGCTTTGCATCTTGTAGTGAGGAAGCCGGGGGGGAGGCCAATTCTCCCGCTAATGCTGAAGAAATTTCTGCTGAAATGTACGGCGGTGAAGCGCATGACCCGGATATAGAACTAGAATACGATCCGGCTGAGCACATTCCAACTGACCTGGAGGCTGTTCATTCTGATCGCGTGAGAATTGAGGTCCATGTGGAGGGCTTTAATAGCGGGGGCACCGCCAATCTCATCGGCCAGGTCGGTGAAAATCGCTATCTGGCAGACACTGCTGTTATAGATGGCCAGGGGCGATTTGTCTTCGAGAGAGAAGAGCCCTACCGCGAGGGGTTATATACAGTTGCCCTACCTACCAACCGGGGTTTTCACGTGATTCTCTCTGAGGGGCAAATGGATGTGTCGCTCAGCACGGTCAATGGTCGCCTGATCGAGGATATGGAGGTTGGTGAAGGCAATTTGGAAAACCAACTTCTGTACATCAATCTCAAGTACGAGCGTGTCAATCGTAACCAGATTGACAGCATCAATCGTCAAATGAACCGCCTGGAAGAGGGTTCACCGGAGCACGAGGCGGAGCGCGAGATCAGAGACCGGTTGGCAGCAGAGAGAAGAGCTCATGTTGCCTTTATCGACAAACACTATCCCGATAAGCTCTTTACCAGATACAAAGTGGGTGGTCAGAACCCTGTAGTGAGGGATATCATGAATGAGGATGGAACGCCTGACCGCAGGAAACAGGCCTATTATTTCAGAAATGAATTTTGGGACAATGTGGATTTCAGTGATCCCAGACTCATAAATACACCCATCATCATCAACAAAGTCCGCAGGTACATGGACGAACTCGTACCCCAGAATGCTGACTCCATCAATAAGTACGCCAGTTTGCTTATGGAAAGGGTGCTGGATTACCCAGAGTACTATCAGTTTTTTGCCAACTGGATCACCATGAACTTCGACCACAGAGAGACCACCATTATGGATCCGGAGGCCGTATATGTACACATGATTCAGAATTACTTTACAGAGGATCGCGCCTTTTGGGCAGATGCTGCCACCATCCAGGGGCTTCAAATGCGGGCCAGTGAAAAGGAAAACAGCCTCGTGGGCATGGTAGGACCTGATGTCAGGGCCAAGGGGCCGGATGGCAATATCCACTCTATCTTCGAAATGGAGGCCGACTATATTATCATTTACATGTACAATCCCACCTGCGAAAACTGTAAAAAAGAAACCCCACAACTGCTCGAATGGTACCGCGAATGGCATCCCGAAGCCGATGTGTTTGCCATCGCCATTGATACCGATGACAGAGAGTGGAAGGAGTATATTGATCAGGCCAACATCCACGACTGGGTGAATGTGTTTGACCCTACCAACAGGGCCATTTACAAGACTTACTACGTCAATATAACCCCGGAAATTTACGTGCTAAACCCCGATCGGGAGATTATTGGTAAAAACCTCAAGACCTTCCAGCTTGAGACCATTATCAACCGGGACAAAGAGCGGCGTGATGCCATGTGATCACCGGAGGCAGTCAAATAATATTTTTGAAAAATTGGGCGGGATTTAGTTCTGCCCATTTTTTTATCCACCTACAAAGCACCCACTGTTCCCTCCTCTGCCTTTTGAAAACCCTCTGTATCCTGCAAGCCGGTTTGAGTAAAATACCCTTTCGGCCCGGTTCAATCCGGGACCCACGAGGCCCTCTGCAGTGATTTTCGTCCAAATTTACTTCTGATCTCATCCATTTTCCGGAGCAGGTCCATTTCCCTGTCGTGGTCTTCAAAAAGTTGTAGCTGTGGGTTTCCCCGTACCAGGCCGGAAAACCTCAATCCTATAAGCCGGATGAGTTGCCTTCTCGTGTAGAGTGCGTCGAATAACTCCCGGGCATTTTGCGCGAGCGTTTTATCGCTGTAGGTGAGGGGTATTTTCTTTTGACGGGAGGTGGTATTGAAGTCTGCGTAGCGTATTTTGACCGTCACGCAGGAAGTCATTTTTCCCGACTTGCGTAGTTCGTATGCCAGATCCCCGGCCATGGCAGCGATCATGGACCGGATGCGCTCAATATCGAGGGTGTCGGTTTCAAAAGTCCGCTCCGAAGATATGGATTTGCGCTCGGAATGGGGTTCCACCGGCCTGTTGTCAATTCCGTTGGCCCGCTCCCACAGTTTGTGTCCATTCCGGCCGAATTCTGTGCGCAAAAGGGGCACGGGTATGCGCGCCAGTGTCTCGATCTTACGCACTCCCATAAAACTCAATCTCGAAGCGGTTTTTTCGCCCACACCCGGTAGTTTGCGGATGTGGAGCGGCCCTAGAAATGGTTTTTCCCGCCCCCTGTCCACCTTCATGCTGCCGTTGGGTTTTGCCTCACCGGTCCCCACCTTGGAGACCAGCTTGTTCGTTGAGAGGCCGAATGAAATGGGCAGGCCGGTCTCCCGAATGATTTTTTGGCGCAACTCGCCTCCCCACATATAACAGCCGAAATAGCGGTCCATCCCACTGAGGTCTATGTAAAACTCATCGATGGAAGCCTTTTCGTAGAGCGGGGACTCCTCCTGTATTATCTCAGTGACCATGGCCGAGTGATTGCTGTAAGCCTCCATGTCTCCCCTCATAAAAATGGCATCCGGGCACAGATAGCGCGCCATTTTGATCGGCATGGCAGAGTGAACCCCGAATTTTCGCGCCTCGTAACTGCAGGAGGCAACCACTCCCCTGTTGGAACTCCCCCCGATTATCAAGGGCCTGCCCTCCAACTTCCGGTTGCGAAGTCGCTCCACCGACACGAAAAAGGAGTCCATGTCCATATGTATCACCGCTCTTTCATACATATTGTTCTAATTTCAAACAAATATACGACGGCAAAACAAACAAGGCGTGTTTCGGTTGAAAAAAATAGCAATTGCCCCTGCATATCTCCGAAAAACCCATTCAGGGAATGCCGCAGAAAGGAGAGGTGTCAATGGTTGTTGGAGAGCAGTGAGCTGGGGGTACAATGGTGCAGTTCACGGAATTTTTTGGTGAAGTAATTGCGGTTGGGAATACCGACTTTAATAGCTACCTCACCCACGTTGCCGTCACTGTTTTGCAGCATATCGCGTGCGCGAAAAAGCCGGTAGTTTCGAATGTACTCGCTGGTATTTCTGCCCGTTATGGCTTTTATTTTTCGGTGCAACTGTGTTCTGCTCAAAAACATGAGTTTGGCCAGGCGTTCGGTGGTGATATCCGAGTCGTCCAAATGTTCCTCTATTAGCGAATCAAACCGCTTTAGAAACTCAGTGTCCCTAAACGAATTGGCCTCGGGCAGTTTATTGGCAGAGTTGGCCTCAAAGAGATCGGGCTTGTTGGTCACTTTCTCTATCAATCGACGACGGTTGTGAAGGAGATTTTGGCTTCGCACCACCAATTCCTCCAACTCAAAGGGTTTGGTCAGGTAGTCATCTGCCCCGGTTTTGTACCCCGATAGCCGCACCTCCCGATCTGATTTTGCGGTCAGTAAAAGGATGGGAATATGGGAAGTCAGTTGTTGGTCTTTCAGCAGTTTGCACAGTTCGATACCGTTAATATTTGGCATCATCACATCGGAAATAATAATATCGGGAAGCTGGGAGGTGGCCATGTCCAGCCCCTCTTTGCCGTCCCTGGCACAAATGACATTGTATTGCCCATTGAGTTCCTGACGCATATAATTCATCAGCCGGGTATTGTCCTCTACCAGCAAAAGCAGGCTTTTATCAGAATTTTCAGTAGGTGCGGCATCTGTGCTTTTCTCAGTGCGAGACATTTCCACCGTGGATACCGGGACTTGATCTTCGTCCGCAACAGCCTCAGCTGAAACAACCGGGAATCCCACTTTAACAATAAATTCAGCGCCTTTATCCCGTGCACTGTCGCACTTAATGGTTCCCCCTATGAGGTTGATAATCTGCTTAGAGTAGGAGAGTCCAATCCCGGTTCCTCCCGTGCCCCCGGCAGTCTCTTCAAGCTGAAAAAATCGCTCGAATATGCGTTCCCGGTATTCTTCCGGAACCCCGGGCCCGGTGTCTCTTACCCGCAGGGTGATATTTTGCAAATCGCCCCTTTCATTAGGCTCAGCGTCCAAAGCTACATGTACCTCACCACCCGGAGGACAGAATTTCACGGCATTGGAGAGTAAATTATCAATTACGTGGCTGAATTTGTCGTGATCAAACAGAATCCAAACTCTTTCCGATGGAATTTCAGTGGTTATTGTCAAATCCTTTTCGAAGGCAAGGGGGTAGAAATCCCCCACCGCATTGGCAACCAATTCTGCAATATTGCATTTTCCGGGCTGGAGTTCCAATTTGCCGCTTTCCAGTTTGGATAGGTCAAGGAGCTGTTGAACCATTCCCATCAAATGTATGCAATTTTTTTCCGCTCGCTTCGCATAATCGATCAGCCCGGGTTCGTTCAGGTTTTTCTTGAGTCGTCGCACCGGTTCAACTATGAGTGTAAGCGGGGTTTTAATCTCGTGGGTTAAATTGGTAAAAAAATCGCTTTTAAACTTGTCCAACTCAAGTAGCCGCTGTTTTTCCCGTTGCTCGTAAGCGAACTTTTGCTTCATTAAAGCTCTGTTGGATTGAAACCGAATAAAACCGTAAACACCCAGAATAAAGAGCAGTGCGTACGATACCCTCGCCGTGTTAGTACTCCACCACGGGGGTTTGACCTCAAAACTAAAAACCGCCGTTTCTTCAGACCACAATCCACTGTTGTTGGTGCCTTTTACGCTGAAGGTGTATTTGCCGGGAGCCAGATTGACATAGGAAACCTCCTGGCCGTGCTCACTTTCCATCCAGTCGGGATTGAGGCCTTCCAGACGGTAACGATACAGGTTTTTTGCCGGTGCATTAAAGTCCAGGGCAGAAAACTTAAATGCCACCTGGTTCTCATCGTGACGCAGGCTGAGGTTGGCTGCCATTGTCTGTACATCTAATCTTTGATTGTTTACACGGATTTCGGTAATTTCAACCCGCGGTTTAACCTCGTTTAGGGGGATTTTATCCGGGTGAAAGACGTTGACTCCGTTGACACCTCCAAATGCCAACAATCCATCGGGGGTTTGGTGCAGGGAAGTGTGATTGAATTCAAAATCCTGGAGACCCTCTTCGGGGGAGAAATTTGAGAACTCCCCTGTTGAAGGAATGTACCTCGAAAGCCCGCGGTTAGTGCTCATCCACAGATCATCCTCACGGGGCAAAATGCCGTAAACCACATTGTTTGCCATACCATCCCGGAGGGTGATTCGCTCTGCTCGCTCTTCCTTGATAAACCACTTGTTCAGACCTCCTCCCCGGGTTCCCAACCAAAGAATCTGATCATTATGGGGATCCTGTGCGATATTAAAGATAAAATTTGCACCGAGACTCTCGAGCTCCCCCGGTCGATGCGTGTAGTGGCTGTAACCAACTATTTCGCTCCCATTGTCAAGATCAAATTTGAGCAAGCCCAGTGAAGTTCCCAGCCAGAATGCAGAGTCACGGGTTTGAATCAGCGAATTAATTTGCAGGGCCTCTGTTTCCGCATTTAAAATGGTAATCAGATTGTAAGTATCAATTTTCCCGGTTTCGGGGTCCAGTCGCATGAGATATCCGTCGTCTGAGTTCATCCATATCTTCCCGGACAGGTCCTTAAATATTTCAGTGTATTTGTCTGTCCTGCGCGGAAAATGATAATATGAAATCTCACTTGATTTACGCGGATTCACCATTGCAAGTTGCGTGGAATGCCTGCCGGTCACGAGGTGAAACCAGTAGTTGCCCACGGAATCAAAAAGCACGTTGTGGCTCCGCAAAAGCTCTGGGCTGAATTCCCCAGGCACCAATTTCTCCAGTGTATTTTTTTTCAATACGAATTGGTCCACATTGTGTGTAATAAACAACCGATCGAGGTCGTCGCTTTCAATAAACCGGAGTGAATATCCCTCCAATCTGTGACCAAAAAGCCTTCTGGTGGGGTTGTATTTTTGCAGGCCGTAACCCGAGGTTGAGAACCAGGTCAGACCTGATCGATCAGTAAAAATATGGTTGTAATAGTACTTTTCGCTGGTATCGGTCAATTCCCGGATTTTGGTAAGAGATCCATCTTCACCCGGTCGATAAAGACCAACGTAGTATCCGCCGATCCTAAAGTTTCCGTCTTCGGATTTTTCAAAACCAATAGCGCCTGCCCGCGCCGGTATGTCAAAATTATGATGAATTTGTCCGTAGGAAGTTATGCTAGTAAGGGATTGCGGGCGAATCAGCCACAAATGTCCAAATTCGTCAAGAGTGATATTAAAAACGCCATCCTGATTGTATGCAATACCCTCGTTGACCGACTCGACAAAATGAATATTTTCTGGCTGGTTGATATCTTCACCGCGCCAAAGGCCCTTTTTTGTTCCAATGTAAAATGACTCATTGGAGAACAAACTGGAATATACGTCTTCCCCGGAAATGACCGGTATAATGGATAGGCTCTCAATAATCTCATTTTCCAGTAACTCACCCTGTTTAAACCCATCTGGAATTTCAATTATATCCAGGCCAAGATGGCTTCCCACCCAAATATTGCCATCCGGTGCTTCATTGAGGTGGCTTAAGTGACTGCTTTGAATGTCTGGCCCATCCTTGACATTTATACGGAAAAAACGCTCTGTCGAAGGGTCAAAAACATTCAGACCACCAGATACGGTACCAATCCAAATAAAGCCTCTTGAGTCTTCTTTCAGGGATATGATGCTATAATCTGAAAGGGTGTGGGGCTGATCAGGCTCGAATTGAAAGACCCTTATTTCCGAACCGTCGTAGCGATTCAGACCATCCAGGGTAGCAAACCACATAAAACCCCTGCTATCCTGCAGAATGTCGGTAACCATGCCCTGAGACAGACCGTCCGCTATGGTAAGTCTGAGCTCCTCACCGGAGTATCCTTTCAGCCCGGTAAAAAGCGTGAGAATTAGAATAAATACAACCCTGGCCATTGGTACAATCAAAATTAGTGGTCAAATGTAAGGATATTTTTAAAAAAGTTCAAGCTCCTGAAGGGCAATGACCATTTTGAGACGGATGGATATTACAAAAAACTGGTTGGTCTGGTGCATTTTTGAAAAAAAACCTACTTTTGGTCAAATAAAAAACTCGACCAATGCGACAAATTTTACTTCTTCTAACAATTTCGATGCCTTTTTGGATGATTACATCATGTGGGGATCCATCTGTAGATATGGAGCGACATACTGACTTTGAAGCCGCTCTTGATTCTGGGAAGGGCGAATTAAAAGCACTGTACGTCACCTCCAAGGGATTCGCCTACCGGGATGCCGGAGATAGCCTGACAGGTTTTAGCGTGGAGCTCCTCAGGGGTTTGCGGGATTTTGTGCGTAGTGAACACGATATGGACCTGAAAATAACCTTTGAAGAGGTGGAGGATTGGAGTGAGTTTTACAGAATGATCAAAGAGGGAGAGGATGGAAAAATTGGCCTTGGAAATGTAACCATAACTGAAGAGCGAAGAGAAGAACTGACTTTCAGCCCCCCCTACATGAACAACATCGCCTCCTTAATTACCCATGCGAGCCGCCCGGAGTTGCAGGATTTTGATGGGATATCAGATATTTTTTACGAAATGGGCGCCCTGGCTTTTGAGGGCACCTTGCATGAGCAGCGACTTAGAAACATCATTGACGAATACTACCCCGAGTCCCGGATAGAAATGGCACATTCCAACGACGAAATAATCGACAGTGTGGCTGCAGGCGACAGATGGTTTGCCTACATTGACCTTTACAACTACCAGCGGGCTGCAAACAGGGGGCTGCCCTTGCAACGACATCCGGTGGCCGATGAAACCGTAGAGCAATTTGGTTACATCATGCCCCTAAATAGCAGTTGGGAAACCCCGGTGCGGGCGTATTTTGAACAGGATGGAGGATTAACCAACAGCGCATTTTACGAAGACCTGATGCGTGAACACCTGGGACGCGAACTGGCCGAGGTACTTTTGGGTAGTTAAAAGTTCGGAAATGGCCCACCAAAGGGTTGGGGGCAAGCGGATAGGTTTTGAATCCATTTTCGTTTAGCGACGCAATGCCTTGCGTCTCTAATACTCCCTAAATTCCATTAATCACAATCCACCATGAAATTCCCTTTAGGTAGCCAAAAATATTCGACTGTTGAGTAATGTTTAGGGTTTTGGATCATGGGAGGCAATTAGTGAATTGCGTGTTTTGAGAATCATTTTACTCATCCTGAATATTCCCTTGCGGACTTGCAAGCGAAATCTATCAATTCCGAAAAGTGGTCGCCCCCCCTCAAAGCTTTGGGGGTATTGTTACTTTTAGTACTTGTCCCCAATCCTTTGGCGGATCAAGACAAAAAGTAAAATAGATTGAATTACAACTAGTTACAGTTAAACCAAGGACAAGATGTATTTAGAATAAGACGAACATTTTCATTGGTCCTTCATTGCGGGGTTTTATTGCTTTTAGTTAATAAACCACCTGCGATATTGGACTAAAATTTAAAGAACTCACCCCTCACCCTTTATAATGCGAAAATCCTCTTCGTACCGATCCGGTGTTTTGGTAAAAAGGCTGACTGCTAGGGTTGCGATGAGGCCTGCTGCAAAACCCGGTATGAGTTCGTAAAGGGTAAGGCTGTCTGCAAGCCGCCAAATGATGGTGACCGCTGCTCCAGTCAGCATACCGGCAATAATTCCCGGGCCTGTGGTTCTTCGCCAGTAAAGTGCGAGGATTGAGGTGGGTCCCAGTGCAGCACCGAGCCCCGCCCATGCAAAGAGGACCAACCAATAGACCAGGTCTTCTGCCAAAAATCCAGCCAAAAGGGCAAGTCCGACCAAAACCAGAACAATGACCCGGCTGGCCCTGACGAGAAATTTTTGCGACAGGCTTTTTCCTCGCGCGTAAATTTTTTCGTAAAAATCACGTACCACGCTGGAGGCTGCAACCAGCAATTGCGAATCCGCAGAGGACATAATGGCTGCAAAAACGGCAGCAATTACCAAACCGAATAGAAAGGCCGGCAGGTAAGTTTGAGCGAGCAGGGGAAACAGGTTTTCGGTATCCTCGCCGGGCAGCATGGCGACTTCCGGAAATACCACCCGGCCCACCAATCCAGCGAAAAGTGCTCCCCAGGCCATCATAATATTCCAAAAAGTTCCCACCAAACAGGCCACTTTCAATTGTTTTTCGTCGTCGATACTCAGGTAGCGGGAAATGATGTGCGGATTGCCCGGAGAGCCTAAACCAATGCCCAGACTGCCAATGGCGGCCCCAATCGTCAGTGCATAGGGATCGACCAACAAGGGGTCCAGTTCTCTTAATTGGTCCACTACCACCGTCCAACCTCCCGTATCCCAAATGGCGATGGTGGGAAGTGCCACCAGAGCGAGTATCATCAAAATGGCCTGAACCATATCAGTCAGACTCACTGCCAAAAACCCACCCACCATGGTGTAGAGCAATACGATGATGGCCGTAATCAAAATGCCCGTATTGGGTTCCAATCCAAAACCCGCCGCAAAGGTCTTTCCTCCGGCCACAAACTGGGCGGAAATATAACCCACCATGAAAATCAGAATCACCAATACGAGAACCAATCTCAGGGCCACAGCATGTTTGGTGAAACGCTCCGCAAAAAAATCGGGAACGGTGATGCAATCTCTCACTTCGGAGTATCTCCTCAATCGCCTCGCGTAGTACAAAAACAGGAATATTTCCACGACGATGTAGCCCACGACTGCCCAAACAGCGCTTGCTCCCGAACTGTAGGCCATTCCCGTGACTCCGAGCAGCAGCCATGCTGATCTGCCCGATACCACGGCCGACAGCGCCATTACAAAGCGGTTTATTTTTCGACCGCCTATGAAGTAGTTGCTTATTCCCTGTGACGAAAACCGAGAGGCATAGACACCGATGCCAATTATTCCAGCCAGGTAGAGTAAAAACCCAAACAGGGCCCAACCACTCACTCCATTTTGTAAATCCAGGGCAGTTTCCATTACTTATCCCCTGATTTTTTTACCAAAAAAATAGCGAGCAGCATCAATAAAGCAGGCAGTACGAAAAGCGCAAAGGCAATTCCACTCATGGATTGAGCATTTTTTTCAGAGCTAAGGTAGGGATTTGGTTTTGAATGATAAAAGGCGCTGCTGGGATTGATTTTGAAAAGCCTTACTTTTCGGGAAGGCAGTGTTGTATTTGGAGTTGAAAAAGAGGGAAAACCACGATAATTACTTATTTTTGCAGGAAACAGAAAAGTCACAGAAAATGGCATGGATAGCAGTTGAGAAAGCCCGGTTTTTCGGATACCATGGATATTACAGGGAAGAGGCAATGCTCGGCAATGAGTTCAGTGTGAGTGTATTTGCCGAGGTGGACCTCTCGGAACCAGGGGATCAATTGCAAAACACCCTGAACTACGAATTGCTCTACAGCTACTGCGTGGAGGTGATGAAGGGCGCGCGCAGGGAATTGATAGAGACGCTTGCCATTGACATTTGCAAAAGGGTGAAGGGCAACCACCGCGATGTGCTGCGGGTCCGCGTCAGGGTGGAAAAGTGCAACCCCCCGCTCGGTGGACCGGTGGACAAGACCTGGACCGAATTTGAAATGTGACATAAAATGTGCAACTTGCGGTCCGGTAAAGGACAGATCCGCTGCTTATGAACCTTTCGATCTTAGATTTAAGCATTGTCATTGCTTTCTTTGGGATCACCGTGGTAATCGGTGTACTCACAGCCAAAAAGGCGGGCAAGGGATTTAACGAGTACTTTCTTTCCGGCAGGGATATGCCGTGGTGGCTCTTGGGTATTTCCATGGTGGCCACTACTTTCTCGGCCGACACTCCCAATCTGGTCACCAATATCGTCCGTCAAAACGGAGTGGCGGGGAATTGGGTCTGGTGGGCTTTCCTCCTTACCGGCATGCTTACGGTTTTCGTGTATGCAAAACTCTGGCGGCGCTCCGGAATAGACACCGACCTCGGTTTTTACGAGTTGCGCTACGGGGGCAAGGGGGCGGCCTTTCTAAGGGGCTTTCGCGCACTTTACCTCGGCATCATTTTTAACATACTGGTCCTGGCCTCCGTATTGTTGGCGGGAATAAAGATCAGCGCCACCATGCTGGGAATGGGCGCGGTGGAAACGGTCATTATTGTTTCTGCCATAACGCTTTTTTACACCGTGCTAGGGGGCCTCCGATCCGTCATTCTCACCGATTTGTTTCAGTTTATCATTGCCATGGTCGGCTCCATTTGGGCCGCTGTCTATCTGCTGAATTTACCGGAAGTCGGGGGGCTTCAGAACCTTCTTCAAAACCCCGAGCTGCAGGATAGTCTCCGCCTGCTGCCCCAACCCGGGGCTGCCGATGCCTGGATGGCACTTTTCATCATACCGCTGGCTGTGCAGTGGTGGGCAGTTTGGTATCCCGGTGCAGAACCCGGGGGTGGTGGTTACATTGCTCAGCGCATGCTGTCCGCCAAAAACGAGCCCAATGCGGTCGGTGCCACGCTCTTGTTCAACATAGCGCACTACGGTCTGCGTCCGTGGCCCTGGATACTTATTGCCCTCGCCTCCCTGGTGGTTTTTCCCGATCTGGAGAGTTTGCGGACCGCTTTTCCCCATGTGGATGAATCTGTGGCCCAGGACGATATGGCCTATCCCGCCATGCTGACTTATTTGCCGGCCGGGCTTCTCGGACTGGTGCTGGCCTCACTTGTCGCCGCCCTGATGTCCACCCTGTCCACCCACCTGAACTGGGGCGCCAGTTACGCGGTCAATGATTTTTACAAGCGCTTTATCAAACCGGAAGCAAGCGAGCGGGAATTGGTGACCATGGGCCGCGTATTTACCCTTTTTATCATGGTGGTGGCTGCCTTTATCGCACTCAAACTGGAAAATGCGCTTCAGATGTTTCACA
Organism: Saprospirales bacterium; assembly: GCA_007695035.1. Lineage (GTDB taxonomy): Bacteria > Bacteroidota > Bacteroidia > Chitinophagales > Saprospiraceae > PWJY01. Next base: position 157,984 of record REEO01000056.1, read on the forward strand.
TCATTGTGATGATTGGAGCCGGCACCGGTCTCATATTCATACTGAGGTGGTTTTGGTGGCGCATCAATGCCGCAGGAGAAATAGCCGCCATGGTGATATCCTTTGTCGCTGCAATTTCGATAAACCTCATTTTGCCCGAACACTTCGCCTTTTTTGACAATATGCCCGACCACTATCGCATATTGCTGGTTGTGGCTGTGACCACCCCTGGCTGGTTGATTGTCACCCTTTGGACGCCCCCGGAAAAAGACGAAGTGTTGCTGGATTTTGTGCGTCGGGTGAGACCACACCTCGCCGGCTTTATAAAAGTTTTGAAGCGGAATGGAGTCGATCCGGCCGATATCCCAACCTCCAGTTTCAGCAAGGAACTCACCGCTATGTTTGCCGGTGTATTTGTGGTGTATGCCGCGCTTTTCGGCACGGGATTTGTCATCTACGGGCAGTGGTTGCAAGCTGCTTTTGCCATGGCTGTTTTTGCACTGGGCGTTGCGATCTTACTGCGGTTTAAAAAGGCCGTTTTTTAAAAAAATGCTCCATCGACGGGATAAGGATGAATGGAGAAGAATGCTGAAAAGGGTTATATTTGTGAGATGGGGTTGCCGGAAAAATTATCAAAGCGCATTATTTTAGCCGGAGTGCAACAAGGCAGCCCTCCAAATCATTAGAAAATTGAGCAGAAAGTATGTCAATAGACTGGAAAAAAATAAAGTTCCGCAGGGTGGAAAGTGGCGCCGAGGTGAGGGAAAATTGGCTTACCCAGGAGGGCATCGAGGTAAAATCGGTTCCCCATCCAAACTGGGTGGAGGAAATCCCTTATTTGGACAGTCTTCCCGGCCAATTCCCTTATCTTCGAGGGCCGTATCCGACGATGTACGCAGGCAGGCCGTGGACCATCAGGCAGTACGCCGGGTTTTCGACTGCCGAGGAGAGCAACCGCTTTTACAAGAGAAACCTGGAAGCCGGTCAGAAAGGACTCTCCGTGGCTTTTGACCTGGCCACTCACAGGGGCTACGACAGTGACCATCCCAGGGTAAAAGGCGATGTCGGAATGGCCGGTGTGGCCATCGATACCATTGAGGACATGAACAAGCTCTTCGACGGCATTCCGCTGGACAAAATATCGGTTTCCATGACCATGAACGGGGCCGTTATTCCCGTAATGGCCTTTTTTATCGCCAATGCAAAAGAACAGGGGGTTGAACCTCATCAACTCAGCGGAACCATACAAAACGACATATTGAAGGAGTTCATGGTTCGGAACACCTACATCTACCCGCCCGGACCAAGTATGCGGATAGTTTCTGATATTTTTGCCTACACCGCAGCGCACATGCCTCGATTTAATTCCATCAGTGTCAGTGGATATCACATGCACGAAGCAGGTGCACCCGCCGATCTCGAACTGGCCTACACCATTGCGGACGGAATTGAATATGTGCGAGCCGGAATTAAAGCAGGGTTGAAGGTGGACGAATTTGCACCGCGGATTTCTTTTTTCTGGGCCATTGGAATGAATTTTTTCATGGAGGTGGCCAAATTGCGTGCAGGAAGGCGTCTCTGGGCAAAGCAAATGCAGCAATTCAATCCCGAACAGGCAAAGTCCTCCATGTTGCGCACCCACTGCCAGACCTCTGGATGGAGCCTGACCGCACAGGACCCCTTTAACAACATAGCGCGGACTACCATTGAAGCACTGGCCGGTGTGCTGGGCGGAACCCAGTCGCTGCACACCAATTCCTTCGACGAGGCCATTGCACTGCCCACCGACTTCAGCGCAGCCATAGCGCGAGAGACCCAATTGTACCTCCAGCGCGATACCGACCTCACCAAAACCATCGATCCAATGGGCGGAAGTTGGTATGTGGAATACCTCACCGATCAACTCGTGAAGCGGGCGGAGAAACACATAGCGGAAATTGAAAAATTTGGCGGTATGACCAAAGCCATTGAAAACGGCCTGCCTAAAATGAGAATTGAAGAGGCCGCGGCCCGGAGACAGGCAAAAATAGACCGTAAGGAGGATGTAATCGTGGGAGTGAATAAATTTACCGGAATGGCTACGGAGCCTTTTGAAATCCACGAAGTCGATAATTCCGCCGTGAGACAAAGCCAGGTTGCACAACTAAAGCAGATCCGGGACCACCGAAAAGCATCGGGCGTGACGGAGGCGCTGGACCAAATTGAAAGGGCTGCCGAAAACGGAGGCAATTTACTCGAAGCTGCCGTGGAGGCGGCCCATGCAAGAGCCACCCTGGGAGAAATTTCCTCCGCCATGGAAAAAGTATTTGGGCGCTATGTGCCGCGCTCATCTGCCGTTTCAGGCGTTTATCTACACGAGATGAAAGAAAATAAAAGTTTTTTGCGGGTGCGGGAAATGGTTGATCAGTTTACCCACCTGGAGGGCAGGCGACCCCGCATCATGATCGCCAAACTCGGACAGGACGGACACGACCGCGGTGCCAAGGTGATCGCCACCAGTTTTGCAGATTTGGGATTCGACGTCGATATTGGCCCCCTCTTTCAAACCCCTGAGGAGGCCGCCCTGCAAGCTGCCGAAAACGACGTCCACGTACTGGGAATTTCCTCCCTTGCCGCCGGACACAAAACCCTTGTACCCAGAGCCATTGAAGAATTGAAAAAAATAGGACGCGGCGATATTCTGGTCATTGCCGGAGGAGTCATCCCTGAGCGCGATTTTCAATTTTTGGAAAAAGAAGGAGTGGCCGGCATTTTCGGACCCGGAACAGTAATTGCAGATGCCGCTGCGGATATTTTAAATAGGATGATTGGTGAGGTGGAGGGGTGATTGGGGGATTTTGTAGTTGTTTTCTTCTAATGAAGTAACTAAGCTTCATTACTGGTTTTTATAAAAATATATGAATCCCCCTCCAAAAACCCCAAAGTTTATCCTCGAATCAAAATGGGCGAGCTTCTATGAAACCTGAGGGTGCTTATAAAGGACCATACATTTTTTAAATTGTGAAGCGTTATTGTGAATGCTGA
>REEO01000010.1 GCA_007695035.1 Saprospirales bacterium
CCACATCCCTGAATGTTCCGATAAGTGGTGGCTGTTCCAGGCAGTATTGTTCGAGCGTGATTTCAGGTGTAGTATCTCGCTCGGTGGTTTCTTTGGTCTCTTCTTCTCCACAGCCTGAAAAAACAGCGACCATAAAAATAAGGCCCGGTATCAGAAGGGCAAGTGTTGTCTGCTTATTTATAAAAATTGATGATTTGATCATTTGATTAACTTTTTTGACCTTGATTTGAGCGGAACACCGCAAAAAATACCAGTTGAATTATCCATTTCAGCTGCAAAAGTATTACTGTTGTGGTCGTATATCCGCGGTGCTGTATTACATTAATGTGAAGTTAATGTTAACCCGGATTATTCACAACAGATTGATCAAAAAGTATTTGCGTATGCCTGATGACGTTTTCAAAGATTTGCTGGTGGTAGAACTTGCAGGAGTGCTGGCGGGACCGTCGGTGGGAATGTTTTTCGCTGAGCTGGGTGCAAGAGTGGTTAAAATTGAGAACAGGAAGACCGATGGAGACATTACCAGAAAGTGGAAAGTCGGCACCGAACCTCCGGAAAATGCCGTTTCGGCTTACTACAGTTCAGTCAACTTTTACAAGGAAGTGGTAATGGCCGATTTAACTAATGAGGAAGATCGGGAAGAGGTACTCGGATTCATTCGGCATGCAGACATTGTGATAGCCAATTACAAGCTCGGATCTGCGGAAAAACTGGGTATGGATTACGCCTCCCTAAAGAAATTGAATCCGGGATTAATTTACGGCTCAGTTGAGGGACTGGGCAGTGGAGATAACCGGGCTGCATTTGATGTGGTTTTGCAGGCAGAAACAGGGTTTATCTCCATGACCGGAACAGTGGACGGGGACTACGCCAAAATGCCGGTGGCACTTATAGACCTTCTGGCTGCGCATCAATTGAAGGAGGGTATACTCGTGGGTTTGATCCGAAAGGGAACTAGCGGAAAGGGTTGTCTGGTGCGGGTCTCCCTACTGGAATCCGGTCTCGCCTCCCTCGCCAATCAGGCCACCAACTGGCTAATGGCCGGGCATCTGCCTCAAAAAATGGGAACCAAACACCCCAATATTGCTCCCTACGGTGACTTGTTTGAAACCGGGGACGGGCAGAAATTTGTCCTGTCGGTGGGTACGGAAAAACAATGGCTGGCCCTGGCTGATTTGTTCGACATCCCAAAAAAATACCGCGGAATGTCAAACGATGAGCGGGTTGCAAAAAGAGCGGAAATCGCCATCGTCTGCCAAAAAGCTTTTGTTAAGTTCCCTTCAGACGATCTGTGGAAATTACTGGAATCCAAAGGAATTCCCTACGGCAGGGTTTTGACCGTGGACGAGGCGCTAAGTGCACCTGCTGCTCAGAATATGATTATTGAAGAAATGCAGGAGGGGGTTCTCAAGAGGGGATTGAAGTCAGTCGTTTTTTCCATTGAGTGATTTCAGTAAATTCTTCGGAGTTCAAGAGAGAGCGGCTTTTCCTGTGTGGCGGGGGCCTGGTCTCTGAGTTCGAGAATAATTTTTTCCTCTCCGTTGGAGGTGGTGAATTTCACAGAGGCGTCGGCTGTGCCTGAACTGAATTCCGAGCACTCGTCATCCACGATATCGAGTTGCCACTGCATGGCTTTGTCGTTGATCGACTTGATGGTGGCTTCGCAATTTTCCCTCTCTCTATTTAATTCCATATGAATAAGCCAGTTTTCGCCATTGGGGAGTATGGCTTTGTAGGGTTTCGCTCCATCGCTGTAGCCGGATGGTTCAGGCATGTCCCGACTTACCATTTCACCTCTGTGCGAGAGGCGGTTTACTTCTGCGAGGGCAATTTGGGGACGGTCATTCAGCTCCTCCTCCAGTGGAACTATGGCGGCAGAATCGGTGGCCGCGGGTTCCGGATCATTTAGCATCCACAAGCCAAAACCAATCAAAACCAGCAGTGATGCAGCAATGGCCAGAGGGCGCCTTAAAGACCTGCGGCTTTTACTAGAGTCGAATTGCCTGTTTTTGTCCAACAGGGAACTGAGCCTGTTCCACTCGTCATCGGTGACCTCTATCCTGTTGTTTCTCAGCTTTTTTATGAGCTCCTTCATTTTATTATGTTTTCTATCAAAGAATCCGTTGTGTGAGAAATTGTAATCTTATCCCCGTTTCCTGTCTTTGATTAATCAGTTCAATACTGCATTAATTGTTTTCATCATTTTCCAACTCCTCTCTAAATCCCATTTCCAGTAGCGTCTCTCTCAATCTCTTTTTTGCCATGATCAACTGCGACTTTGAGGTATTGATCGAAATACCGAGTTTCTCTGCTATTTCCCGGTGTTTGTATCCGTCGATTTCATAGAGGTTAAACACCTTTCTGTATCCCTCGGGCAGTTGGGCGATCGCCTCCAGCACCAAATCCATGTCCAGTTCCTGTCGCTGTCTGGTTTCCAGCTCGGTTTCATATTTTGAGACATCTTCAATGTCGGCGCTGTTTTTTTCTCCACGCAGTTCCATAAGCGATTCATTGACTGCAATTCGCCTCATCCAACCGAACAGGCTTTTGGTTTTTTCCAGCGAGTCCAGGTTGGTGATGATTTTGTACATCGCTTTTATAAATGCGTCATCGGCCTGTGCCTGATACTTGAAATACTTTCTGACCACGCCTTTTACATAGGGACCAAATTGGCGAAAGAAGCGCTCCTGTGCTTTTCTGTCGCCGGAGGTGCATTGCTCTATCAGGTCTTTTATCTCCTTTTGATCCATGTAAATGGCTTGGATATGCTTGGCAATTCATTTGAGAAACCAATTATACGGTATTTTGAAACCTCTTTCCAGAGATGATGTAAAAATTTTTCGATTAATACAATATTATGATGTGGATTGGAAGGGATGTGGTGTATTGGTGTTCATTTAATTTTGGGAGGATGTTTTGAATGGACGATTGTTGGCCTGCGGAGCATGGAAGAGTTCCGATGGTTTATTGAAAAAAGGGGGCTCTCGGTGGAAGTTTTTACTGAGGGTGGTTGGTTTTCATGCCTGGCTCTTGTGGTATTTTTTCACGCAGAGCGATGTGTTGAGCGTAGTATTGAGCGCAGCCGAAATACGGCAGTCGAAACAGCCGCTAAGGGGCAAAGGCGCGAAGGAATAATGGTGCTTGTTTGCTTTTATGCTGTGTCTTACATTCGGCGAGGTTTTATACCGATTCTGGGAGGTTTTTCAGGGGCTTTTTTGTATGGTTTGTTGAAAAAAGTGGCTCCCGGTGGAGGTTTCTATCGAGGGTGGTTGGTTTTCAGGCAGGGCGTTTGTGGTTTCTATTTCTCGCGAAGGCTCAAGGGCGCGAAGAATATTGACGGCATAATTAATTTTTTTGCAGAAATGGTACTGGTCTTAGAAAATATATCTGACCTGGAATTTTAAATCTGTTCGGGTATTGCCTTCAATGGTTTCCAGGCCGCTTCCGATCTGGTCTCTGTTTTTGTAGCGGGTCTGTGCGAGTCGGGCCTCGAGTGTGATGGATCTGGTGGGCCGGTATCTGAAATTGATGTAGTAGCGCATTCCTCTGTCGGAAAAGGGAGGTATGCTGAAACTGTAGAGAAGGTCATTTTCAAATGCGAAGATTCGAGTGTTGAAACTCTCTGTGTCGAAAAAGCTCATTCGGGCTGTAAAAGAAATGGGACTGGCCATTGGACGGTACAGTATGTCCTGAAAAACCAAAAAGCCTGTTTCCCGATGGCCGTCAAAATTGTAAATGCTGCGCTCAAAGCGAGTGCGGAGCTCCAGGGCTCGGCTGGGGTGGAGGGCGAGGTGCAGGCGGATACCCTCCCTGCTCTCCATGTCCATCACACGCAGGGAGGCGTCTTCGGTGATATTCTGCTCTCTTTGCTTCATCCTGTACTGAGCGTAAACGGTGAGATGTCTTCTGATGCTGTAGGTAAAACGAAGGAAAAATTCATTCCCGGTAGATGGTGCGTCTGCCCTGAACCGCAACCAGGGGTGCTTCCAAAGATCTACATACGAACTTACGGTAATGGATCGATTGGGTTTTATTTCCAGTCCCGCATAAAATCCACTCTCGTTGTTTCCTGCGCTGCTTTCGCTAAAGACATTGGGATAGATAGCCTGGTATTTTATTCCGAGGTTTCGATATAACAATGCGAGCGATACAGTACGGTGTAGTCCAATCAACAATCCATTGATCGTTGCGAATGCCCCATTGTCCGACATAGCTGTTTCACCGAAAAAGTTGAAGTTTCTGTAAATGTACCGGTATTCCATTCCCACGTTAAAAAGTTCGGTACCGGAGAATTGGAATTGGTTGTACGGACGCACTCTCCTCTCCTGTGGGATGTCAAAATGATTGTAAACTCCATGAATCCCCAGAGACAGGCGGTTGAAACTCCGCTTTATGGCGAAACCCGCACTCGAATGGCGAATGGCATTTTTATTTTCCAATTCTCTGGGAGTCCTGTGGAGGCCGGACTGCTGAAGGGATGTGAAGAAGCGGGTAAGTTCATCACCGGCGAGGTCGTCTTCTACTTCCTGAATACTGCCATCCACCCTAAGGGATGAGGCAAAAGCGGTGATATTGTACTCACCAATATTTACATTGGCCGCGATACCTCGATTAAAGCCAAATTCAGCCACAGAGGTGTGTGGTCGCAATTCCCTGCCTCCTCTGCTGATATTGGTTACGAATGCACTCTTTCCTCGTCCAAAACCGGAGTGCATAATCAATCCCTGCCCCAGGCTTACATGAAAGTCACCTATTACTAGATCTCGCAAAAACCTGCTTTGGTCTCGCAAATGAAAATGAGCTGAGTAAAAGTCAAAGCCGTATTTGTTCTCGTCGTCGAAAAAGGGCTCCCCGGGGTCCTTTTCGGTGGTTAACCCAAAACTCAGTCTATTGCTGTGCTGATGGCGAAATCGAGTGTAATAGCGGTAGGGGTTGCCCAGGTATCGAGTTTGTCCCTCCTCTGCATCAGTGTACCCACGTCTCTCCTCAAGTACGCGTTCTACATTGCCAAACAATTCTGTACGGCCATTGGTAAGCATTTCCCTTAGCGACATTTGATATCGCAAACCATCGCCCTCCACCCTGACCAGCGGAAGTATCATGCGGATAAAATCGGGTTCAAATCCAGGCACTGCCTGCAACTCTCTGACATCTATCAAATCCCCGTAAATATTTCTATATCCGATGAGATTGTATATCTGAAGGTCTGTAAAAATGAGCATGTCGAGCAGGTCGCCCTCAGAGGCTCGGTTGAGATCGAGCGGGGAGTAAAAGTATTGCTCCAGGCGCTCGTATATGGTGTTGAAGTCAAAGGACTCTGCATCGGTGGACTCCACAAACGACTCCACCAGATTTTCCAATACCTCCTGAGATTCTACCTCTCTGGAAACTTGTGCGTGCACTGCATTGGAAAATACCAGGCCCGCAAACATCAGAAGTAATTGTACCGCTTTAGACTTCATGTATGCAAATATAAACCGGGGTTAAGGAATTTCCAGCATGGAGGTGGGTAATTGTGAATGGAGAATGGAGAATGGAAAATTGAAAATGCGCTGGCCTGAGCGTTGTATTGCGATGTGCTGAGCGCCGTGCCGAGCGAAGTCGTGGTGCTTGCCGAAGTAAGCGAAGTCGAAATGCGTAGCCGAAGGAGAGAATTGAAAGATGTATCGACTATATTGCAGTTGATTGTGTGGTGTGGCGAAGTAGAGTTTAGTGGTGATTTGGTGATGGGCTAAGCTGATAGTTGCATGACAATTGATCTGTGGACAGAACGGCTATGTACGCTAGGGATTTAACACAAAAAAGCTTATAGTTTTTTTGAGGTGTCAAAAATTACTCCTATATTAGCATTTGTTAAGTGTGAAAATTGCCATATTCCTGCCTGTTTTTACACCTGAGAAACCCAGGAACGTCTGAGAACGATCGCATTTAACCCCAAGTTGTAACTAATTTTTTGACCATACAAATACTTTAAATTATGAAACATTTAAACTTATTATTCACCCCCCCCCC
>REEO01000012.1 GCA_007695035.1 Saprospirales bacterium
TAAGTATTCTTTCAAAAGGCTTAAGTAAAGGAGAGCTTGAAAGTATTTTTTCACCCGGTTTTATGGATAAAAGCACCTTTGCAGAATGTGCATTTACGAGTTTAGCGTTCTTTTAGCATAACTCACCTATGGATATTCCAGATGGTTTGTTAACTGTACTTTCAAGGCTGGATCCAATTGATGTGTATTCTTTCTTCAATCATTACAAGAATTTGAAGCCCAGTTAGTAGACGATATTGATTTTATTCCTGTTACTGCATCTGCGAGATATTACTTCACTGAGAAATTCTTTGCAGGGGCCGATCTCGGATATGCCTTTGGAATATACGACAAACACAACAGTGGCTTCTTCTATCGGCCCAAGGTTGGATACAATCTCGGATTTGTGACTATACACACTTCCTTTGCAGGAATGGTTTTTGATGGTGACAATAGGTATAATCTCAGTTCCTTCAATTACATTGGAGTGGGAGCCGAGATTGGATTCTAAGGTTTTTTCTTTGAGATGTAATAGAAATTACCTGATCTCAATTATCAGAATAAGTAATTTCTACCTCAAACAAAATTCTATAGATCCTTGGCCATTACTACCCTTGTTACCTTCCCTCATATATTAATCAATTGGAAAACTTGCATCCCTGGTGACAAGTAGTATCCCGACATCGGGACAGACAATTATTTTCCGGAAATGGAATCAAAAACCTTAAAGGCTCTTCCGGAGAAGTACGTTCCATGCATGTTTAGGCAAAAGAATTCCGGAGACACAAGCAAACCCATGAGTGAAAACTAATTAAGCCAGATCACCTCAATTCGTCAGCCCGGAACTTCCCGAAAAAACAGATTGTTCAGAAAACTGCATCGAGGAATGAAAGCAACACCGCATGAAAGTCAATAGATTTGAAGAATTAATTGCCTGGCAAAAAGCCAAATTGCTTTGTATTGAGGTGTATCGTCAATTTGAAAACAGCAAAGACTTTGGGTTCAAAGACCAAATACAACGAGCCTCAGTTTCTATAATGAATAACATTGCAGAAGGCTTCGAACGAAAAGGAAACAAAGAATTTTCTCGCTATCTTTATATAGCCAAAGGCTCTTGTGGAGAATTGCGTTCAATGATCATTTTAGCAAAAGAACTCAATAAACTGCCCCAGGACCGGAGTGAAGCACTTCTAAATCAAGCAGAGGAAGTATCCAAAATACTTTCAGGCTTGATTAAAATTTTATAACCTTTCCAACTTTCAAAACTTTCTACTTTCAAAACTTTCCAAACTTTCTAACTTTCCAAACTTTCTAACTTTCCAAACTTTCTACTCATCTAGCCTTCTGCTTTTTAAACTTCAATTCAAACAAATCCAGTCTCCGGTCCTTCAGGTTGCGCACGCTGCCGTAGTTGTGCAATTCGTTGAGGAGGTTGAGATCGCAATCGGCCAACAGTGTCATCTCGGTATTGGGAGTGGTCTGCGCCTTGATCCCATCGGATGGAAATGCAAAATCTGAAGGTGTGAATACAGCTGACTGAGCGTACTGAATGTCCATGTTGTTGACGCGGGGCAAATTGCCCACGCAGCCGGCAATGGCGACGTAGCACTCATTTTCTATTGCGCGCGCCTGAGCACAGCGCCTGATCCGCACGTAGCCATTCTGCGTGTCAGTGAGAAAGGGGACGAACAGCAGTTTCATGCCCTCATCTGCCAGTATGCGCGGAAGTTCGGGAAACTCCACATCATAGCAAATCAGCACTCCGATTTTCCCACAGTCCGAATCAAAAGTCTTGAGTATGGTGCCGCCCGTCATACCCCAGGAAGAGACTTCATTGGGAGTGATGTGCAATTTCGTGTACCGCTCAGCACTTCCATCCCGCCTGCAAAAATACCCCACATTGTATAGTTTATTGTCCTTCACAAACGGCATACTGCCCGTGATGATATTGATGTTGTACGCCACGGCAAACTCCTGCATCTTGTCTCGCAGTGGTTCAGTGTACTGTGCGAGCTCGCGTATGGCGTTCGCCTCCGACATGTGATTGTAGGGTGCCATCAGGGGTGCATTGAAGAATTCAGGGAACAGTATAAAGTCAGACTGATAGCCGCTCACAGCGTCGATGAAAAACTCCACCTGTTCGCACAGCGACTCCATAGAGGAAAATGGACGCATCTGCCACTGAACCAGGCCAATCCGAACCACATCTTTGGGCTCGTTTACAAGAGAGGGTTTCTCCTGGTAGTAGATATTGTTCCACTCAAGCAGGGTTGCAAACTCCAATGAGTCAGTGTCTCCGGGCATGTACCCCTTGAGTATCTTTTTCACGTGAAAATCATTACCCAGTTGGAAAGAGAGCGTGGGGTCATAAATCTCCTTCATCCGCACCCTTTCTATGTAGGTCCGGGGAGTGATTTTTCCGGCGTATTCTTTGAATCCAGGGATGCGCCCCCCGGCTATAATGGCCCTGAGGTTGAGGTTCTCGCCCAACTCCTTGCGGGCATCGTACAGGCGTCGCCCCAGTCTCATCCCCCTGAAATTTGGATGTACAAACAGGTCGATCCCATAGAGCACATCCCCCTCCGGATCGTGAGTACTGAAAGTCTCATTGCCAGTGATCTTCTCATAGGTGTGATTGTCGCCGTACTTTTCGTAATCTACTATCAGGCTCAACGCACATCCGGCTATCGCACCGTTCACCGCCACACAAATTTGCCCCTCTGGAAACAACTCCAGCAGTTTGTCAATTTGACGCTCTTCCCAGTATCCCCCGGGCCAGTCGGGATAGGCCTCCATCATAGAAGATTTCAACCCCAGATAATCCTCCAGGCGGAGATTCCTCAACTCTACCTTAATATCCTCTGCCATCTCTTTATTTTTTGCAAATATCGCCAGAATTAGCAAATTTCAGCGCACCTCTGACCGCGAGCCGATAAACTAGAAATGAATTCTGTGCCTCATTGTTTTGAATGATGTGGAGACCGGCAATTCAGGCCTCATACTACACGGGCGGTAAAGGCACACTAAAAACTCCCTTAGAATTCTGGAAAAGGATCAGCATCAATTGTGTGGGAGTTAAATGCGCTGGATATCCCAACAGATTTGTTTATTTTTCAAACTTTATATGTTGACTTTCAAAACTTTTCTGTATATTTGTGGTAAAACCGAGCCCAATGTACTACAGAAGCCACACTTACTTCAGCACGCGTTACGGCACTTTGTCACCGGAGGAACTGGTAAAAAGTGCTGCCGACTCCGGAGTGGAGGTACTGGCACTGACTGATACGAGTTGCTCCGGCCTCTACCGCTTTCTCAGGGCCTGTAAAAAGCACGGCCTAAAGCCCATTGCAGGCATGGATTTCAGGCGAAACAGCGCGCATTGTTTTACGGGCATCGCCCGGTCTGAACAGGGCTACCACAACCTCTGCGAGTATCACACCGGACTCTCTTTCCATGCTCAGCCGTGCCCGATACAAGCTCCCGGGCTGGAAGAGGTCATTTTCATTTACGACAAACCGCCCGGTCGGCCATTGCGTCCCGATGAATTTGTAGCTGTATCCCCGGTCACCCGCTCCCGCGACAAACTCTATGCCGGGGTCCCAACCCAAAAGCTGATTGCCATGCCCTTTTTTACCTTTAGGGATGAAAGCGGATATCAGCTCCACCGCCTGCTCCGATGCATCGACCTCAATATTGTAGGCGGAAAACTCTCTCCTGCGGACCAGGCCGACAAGCAGAACCGGCTGCTCCCCACCGAACAATGGCGCCAATTTTCACAGCGCTTTCCCGAAATCATCCGAAACACGGAGCGTCTGCTGGAACAATGCGACATGGAATTATCCGTCGGGAGCCACAACAACCGCCAGAGCTTTACGGGCAGCCGAAGCGACGACCGCGAACTGCTGTTCAAACTGTGTCGGGAGGGGCTGAAACTCCGGTACTCTGCGGGGCACAAGCGCGCTGAAGAGCGACTGGAAAAAGAGTTAAAGGTCATCGACAAGCTCGGCTTTTCCACTTATTTTTTGATCACCTGGGACATTGTCCGCTACGGGAAATCATCGGGGTTTTACCATGTGGGTCGCGGCAGTGGGGCCAACTCCATTGCCGCTTATTGCCTTTACATTACCGATGTCGATCCCCTCGAACTCGATCTGTATTTCGAGCGCTTCATCAATCCGCACCGCTCTTCCCCACCCGATTTTGACATCGATTTTTCGTGGGATGAGCGCGACCAGGTGACGGATTATGTATTCAAGCGCTACGGCCACCGGCACACCGCACTACTCGCCACCTACAACACCTTTGGGTTTCGCTCCGTGGTCAGGGAATTGGGCAAGGTTTTCGGCCTGCCACCTGCGGATATTGACCTCATCGCAGAACAGCCGCAAGCCACCGATCGTCATCACGATTACGGGCGCTACATTCTCAAGTACGCCCGGATGATGGATGGCATGCCCAATTACCTGTCTATTCACGCCGGTGGCATACTGATCACGGAGCGACCCGTTTTTTGCCACAGCGCCCTCAAAATGATGCCCAAGGGCTTTCCCATTGTGCACTTTGACATGCACGATGCAGAGGACATGGGTTTTCACAAGTACGACGTACTCAGCCAGCGCGGTCTCGGCCACATAAAAGACGCGGTAGATATCATTCAGCGGAATCGAAAAACGCGGGTCGATGTGCGCGATGTGGAGCACATCAAAACGGATTCCGGGGTGCACCAACAACTCCGCTCAGGAAGCTGTCTCGGCTGTTTCTACATCGAATCTCCGGCCATGCGGGGCCTGTTGAAAAAACTCCGCTGCGACAACTACGTCCACCTCGTCGCTGCCAGCTCCATTATCCGGCCCGGCGTGGCCAAATCGGGCATGATGCGGGAGTACATCAAGCGTTTTCACAAACCGGATGAAGTCAAATACCTCCACCCCGTATTCGAGGAGCAACTGTCGGAGACTTTCGGGATCATGGTCTATCAGGAGGACGTCATGAAGATCGTTCACCACTTTGCCGGACTGGACCTGGACGAATCCGATGTGCTGCGAAGGATAATGACGGGCAAGAAAAAGAGCGGGGACACTTTTGATCGGCTCAAAGCAAAATATTTTCGCAACTGCCGCAAGAGGGGCTACAGCGAAGAACTGACGCAGGAGGTGTGGAGAATGATCGAGAGCTTCAGCGGTTATTCCTTCTGCAAGGCCCACTCCGCCAGCTTTGCCGTAGAATCCTTCCAGTCGCTTTATCTCAAAGCGTATTATCCGCTGGAATTTGCCGTTGCAGTGATCAACAATTTCGGTGGGTTCTACAGCACGGAATTTTATGTACACGAGGCCCGGATAAGCGGAGCCCGGATCGAAGCCCCCTGCGTAAATCACAGCCACTACCTCACCTCAATTCGCGACAAAACCATACACCTGGGCTTTATTCACCTCAAAAATCTGGAGAGGGACCTCGCCCGGCAAATTGTCCGGGAGCGCAGGCAAAACGGGCCTTACTCCAGCCTGGAAAATTTCATGCTCCGACTCAATCCTCCAAAAGAACAAGTCCAAATCCTCATCCGCATCGGCGCCTTCCGGTTTACGAGCACCGGAAAATACGAGCTCATGTGGGAGCGCTGCGGATGGAACCACCGCTTACTCCGAGACCCCGGCCAGCAGTTGCTGTTCCCGGTCTATGAATTTGACCAAAGCCAGCTCCCGTGCCTGACAGAAAGCCGACTGGAACAAGCATACGACGAACTCGAATTGCTGGGATTCCCCCTCTGCTCCCCCTTTGAACTCATCGAAAATCCCCCGTCAAACTGCATTGGGGCGGAAAAATTGGGCGACAAAACCGGTAAAAATGTCCGCATGTGCGGATACCTGGTCACTTACAAACCCGTGCGCACTACCAACAAAAAACGAATGGCCTTTGTCACCTGGCTTGACCGGAACGGACACTTTTTCGACAGCGTACACTTCCCCGCCATCTGGGAAAAATACCCCCTCCGGGGCAAAGGGTGCTACCTCCTAAAAGGGAAAGTTACCGACGACTTCGGCCTGCCTTCACTGGAGCTGAGCTACCTGGAAAAACTCCCCTACTTTCCCGATCCGAGATACCGGTGATTGGTGGGTTGACGGTTGAATGGTTAATGCCTAGTTTTGAATTTTGAGTTTTTTTTCTAGGCGAAAGTCCTTTTCTATTGGTATTTTATTGATTATTAAGGGTTTGTAAATTTTGCAAGATATTTTTCTTGTCCCAGGAAAATAGGCCATGTCATAAAAGGAATCCCGAGGAATGACATGATAATTATTACGCCTCTTGCGATAAAATAGGACCATGTAGCAGACCCAAGGCATTTCGTCCCTACACGGAAATTTATTCAAAGCCTATCGGCAATTTTCAACTGTCAATAGAACCCTCCGTGCGATCTGCTCCTCTGTGACAAACCCAACTACCTGTTAAACAAATATTTATGGTTGATTCAATTTTTTTAAATCGTAAACAGATAACTACCGGTTGTTGAAATGAATTTTGATGGTAGGATTATGGGTAGGACAAATACGCACGGCCGTCCGTATCTACAGATATTTCCGTCATTTTCAACATTCAATTGATTCCTACCCGAGAACCTAAATTCCCAAACACCGAAATTCCCGAAAATCACTACTCTTACCGGAACCCCGGAATTCCCGCCAAAAAACCGTTCAATTGTCACTTGTCAATTAATTCCATCGGCAAAAAGTACGCACTTTTGAATGCCGGGCTTATCTTTGAGGTACGGAAAACTCAGAAGGTGGGCCGTGCGGCACAGCAAGTCGATGCAATACCTCGCACAGCAGCATTGAATGAGGAGAAAAAACAGCGGGCGCGAGCGGGTGATTTTTCAGAGTGCCTGTCCGGGCCGGGACGAAAAATAAACCAGGGAATGGAGTCTGAAGTACTCATAAAAGGAGCAGTAATAACAGACATCGAAGGCCCCCACAACGGCCGCAAATCCGATGTACTCATAGAAAACGGACGGATAAAGACCATCGCGCCGGCTATTGAGGCAAAAAATGCCACCGTAGTAGAGCGCGAAAATCTTCATATTTCACCCGGCTGGCTCGACATTGGATCGCAGGCCGGAGAACCCGGGCTGGAACACAGGGAAACCCTGGAAACCCTGGCCAATGCAGCTGTGGCCGGTGGATTCACTTCATTGGCAGTCGCTCCCAATACCGAGCCCGCCATCCAGAGAAGAGCTGACATCGACTCCATGTTGAAAAAATCCGCAACCCTTCCTGTGCGCATACATCCGGTGGGTGCGGTCACCAGAGACTGCAGCGGGAGTGAGCTCACCGAATTTATCGATATGGCTCAATCAGGGGCCGCAGCCTTTTCCAATGGAAGGGAAACCATAACCGACGCAGGCCTCATCGGAAGAGCTTTCCTGTACGCATCCTCGGCGGATAAACCGGTTGTTAACAGGCCGCTGAACAGAGCTGTAAATCCCTTTGGACAAATGCACGAGGGAGAGATAAGTGTCCGGTTGGGGCTGGAGGGATTGCCGGGAGAAGCTGAAACCATCTCGCTTTTCCAGGATATTTCAATGCTGAAATATTCCGGAGGAGCCCTGATATCACTCGGTATAACCAGTGCGGAATCGGTGAAATTACTGACCGACACGCCAAAGGGCTTTTTTGCCGCCACCCCCGCCATGAATCTGCTCTATGCTGACAGCGAACTCAGCGAATTCGACACTTCATTTAAAGTGCTGCCTCCGCTTCGCGGTGAAAGTGATCGGCAGGCGCTTATCAAAGCAGTGAAGGAAGGGCACATCCAAATTGTATTTAGCAACCACGACCCCATGGAGGAGGAGGTGAAAAAAGTGGAATTCGGATTGGCTGCATTTGGGGCATCCACCATAGAAACAGCATTCTCAATGGCCTGGACAGCGCTTCGAAATGAAATGAAGGTGGAGGAGGTGGTCGCCCTGTTTTGCCACAATCCCAGGAAAGCCATGGGACTCGATATACCGACCATAGAAGAGGGAAAAACAGCAGAGATTACCCTTTTTGACCCTGCCGCGAGCAAAATCCTCAAAAGAGATGCGATACGGTCTAAATCCAAGTCAGTCCCTGCTATGGGAAAGTCCCTCGATGGCTCCATTTACGGAACAATTATCGAAAGAAATATTCATTTAATCGAATAAACCGAATTTTATAAGCCGGAAAGTGTTACTTTGCACCATTTAACATGACAAAATAAGCTAATTATGGAAAAACAACCTGAAGAATATAAGCCAATAGAGAATCAACCTGCCCCGCTTTTTGGGACCGCATTGAGATACGGACTCGGAGCTGCTTTGATTATGATAGTCTTGCAAACCCTGTTCAACCTGTTGGGAACACAAGGCAGCTTCTTGTTGGGGGTTGGTCAATTTTTCGTTTTTTTGGCCCTGGTGATTGGTATTTCCATTTTCACTATCAGGAATTACCGGGACAATGAACTCAAGGGGTTGATAAGCTTTGGACAGGGATTTAAGCTCAGCTTTATCACCCTTCTGACGGCAGGAGTCATACTCGCATTTTACTCCACACTTTACGTCACAATGATCGACTCCGCTGCGATTGACGCACAAATTGAGGAGGCCATAATGGACCTGGAAGATGCCGGAATGGGTGACGATGAGCGAGACCTGGCAATAAGGATGATAAACTTTTTCCGATCACCCATCGTAATTTTCCTGTCTTCGCTGGTTTACAATGCCGTTGGGTCGGCCATAGTTTCACTCATAGGAGCTTTGGTGATGAAAAAAGAAGGACCACAGGGAGGATTCAATGCTTGATGACAGCAAAAAAACAGGCCTGATACTGGGACTTCTCACCGCTTTTTACTTTCTGCTGGTATGGCAGATGGACAGTGAATCGCTCTGGAATCCATGGATTATAAATTTCACCTGGATTCCCTATTTCGTATTCGTTTACCTGGGGGTAAAAAACTACGCAGAGAGAAAACCGGAGGCGGAATTCAGAGATTTGGTCAGAGAGGGTTTTTTGGTTTATTTCATTGCCCAAATCGTATATTACGTCTTTTACTATCTCCTGTTTTTTCAGATAGACCCGTCCCTGCTTGAATTGCAGGCGGAAATTGAGTTGCAAATGCTGGAGGAAACCAGAGGCATACTCGGAGATGAGAGGGCCGATGAAATGCGCCGCAGCCTTGAGGAAGGAGAAGCCAGTGTGAGTCCGGGCAGTTTATTTAGACAATTTGTGCCATCTTTGCTGCCGGGCTTTGCCATTGCGGCACTTTTTGCCCTCTTTGTAAAAAAAGGAGAGTTTTAATATGAATTTGAGTATTGTGATACCACTTTTTAATGAGGAGGAATCCCTGCCGGAGCTGATGCGGTGGATAGATGAAGTGGCGTCCAAAATGGATGTGGAATGGGAGGTAATCATGGTGGATGATGGGAGTACGGACGCCTCCTGGAAGGTCATCCTTGGCCTCATCAAAAAATACCCTGCCTTAAAAGCCATCCGCTTCAGGACCAATTACGGCAAGTCGGCGGGACTCCAAAAGTGTTTTGAAAAGGCAAAAGGCGAAGTGGTCATCACCATGGATGCCGACCTGCAGGATAGTCCCGAGGAAATACCCGAACTGTACCGCATGATTTTGGAAGAGGATTATGACCTGGTGTCGGGCTGGAAGAAAAAGCGATACGACCCCATCACCAAGACCATTCCCACCAAGCTGTTTAATTGGACGACACGCATTATTTCAGGTGTCCGCCTCAACGACATCAATTGCGGACTCAAAGCCTATCAGAAGGATGTGGTCAAAAACGTAGAAGTGTACGGCGAGATGCATCGGTACATTCCCGTTATTGCAAAATGGGCGGGATTTGGGCGAATCGGAGAAAAAGTGGTGAAGCACCAACCCCGAAAATACGGCAAAACCAAATTCGGCCCGGAGCGCTTTATCAATGGCTTTTTGGACCTGATGTCCATCACCCTGGTGGGTAAATTTGGCAAAAAACCCATGCACTTTTTCGGCACCCTGGGAATCGTGTTTTTTGTCACGGGATTCTTTATCCTTGCATACCTCTCCTTCCTGAAATTCGTCTATGGCATGACCGATATGACTCACCGACCCCTTTTTCACTTCGGTCTGTTGTTCTTCATATTCGGTGCTCAGCTTTTCCTCATCGGATTCCTCGCAGAGATGGTCTCCCGGGTTTCACCGAGGCGAAATATTTATTCCATCAAAGAAGAAGTCAATTTTAAAGATGAAGCCTAAAACAGCTACTGCTGAAACCATACAGGCAAGACTGGCTGAAGCCAATACACTTATTGAAAAATTGTGCGCGGACGAAGCCTTTCAAAAGGAAATTGAGCAAATAGCCGAAAAGGTCACCGACTGTTTTAAATCGGGGAAAAAACTTCTGATCTGTGGCAATGGAGGAAGCGCAACAGATGCAGAACACCTGGCCGCGGAATTCTCCGGCAGGTTTCAATTCGACCGCCCGCCACTGAATGCCGAAGCGCTGCACGTCAACGCAGGACAACTGACGGCCATTGCCAATGACCTTTCTTTTGACAAGGTTTTCAGCAGGCTGGTTCGCGCTAAAGCAAAGCCCGGAGACCTACTCATCGCCATGACCACTTCGGGCAATTCCACGAATGTAATCAATGCACTCATAGAGGCCGGCGCGAACAAAATGAAAACTGTGCTACTCACCGGAAAAAACGGAGGAATTGCACTCCAGTACTCAGACTTTGCCATTCGCATACCCTCTGAAAACACAGCCAGAATTCAGGAGATGCACCTGCTGGTCGGTCACATAATCTGCGAACTTGTGGAATCAAATTTGTTTTAGGTGAGCCGATTTATCCCATCACGCAATACCGCACTTTTCCTCGATCGGGACGGTGTGATCAACAAGCGAAAAAAGGATGGGTATATAACCTCACCGGATGAATTCTCCTTTTTGCCCGGAGTCGCAAATGCCATCTCCAGGCTCAACAAATTTTTTGGTAAAACCCTGATAATCACTAATCAGCAGGGAGTCGGAAAGGGGCTGATGACCGAATCAGACCTGGAAAAAATTCACCAAAAAATGATTGCGGCAATCGAATCGGAAGTTGGGCATATCGACAAAATATACCACGCCCCGCAACTGGAAAGTGCCAACTG
Source organism: Saprospirales bacterium (assembly GCA_007695035.1). Lineage (GTDB taxonomy): Bacteria > Bacteroidota > Bacteroidia > Chitinophagales > Saprospiraceae > PWJY01. The sequence continues at coordinate 11,134 of REEO01000012.1, forward strand.
CATTATGAGAAAACCGCACCCCGGAATGATCCACAGGGCACTGAGAGACTTTCCTGAAATTTCACTAGAGAAGAGTTGGTTGGTCGGGGACACCACAGCCGACCTGGAATTGGCACAAAAAATGGGAATTTCATCAGTATTTCTTCACAGCCCGGAGGAGGCAGACAGCGGATGGGAAGATTTCGAGCCGGCTTTGGTGGTGGGGTCGTTAGCGGAATTTGCGGATATTGTCTGTGAGTGAGTTGATGGCTGATGGCTGATGGCCCCCCAAAGCATAGGGCCTGTCCCCAATGCCTTGGTGGAGGCAGGCTGCTTGCGGCGTTAGTGCAAAGTATCCTACATCATATCAATTTTAGGGGATTATTCAATATCGGAGTAATTTGGAGCTTTTTCAATCATTCCGACATGGCAGCCAGTCCGTCTATATCGAGGACAATCACCTTGCCACCGTTGACTTCAATGAGGCCCTCTTCCTTAAAATCCGATAGCGTTCTGGTGACGGTTTCTTTAGCTGTGCCGCAGAGTGCCCCGAGGTCGGTACGGTTTATTTCCAGTGGATTTTCACGGCTAGCCAGTTGATGGTTGACGAGTTCTTCCAGCATAAGGCTGACCTTCTTTCTCACTGATAAATGAGCCATCGCCAAAAGTTTGCGCTCCAGGGTCGTTTTCTGCCGGTGTACGATCTCCCTTATGGCGAGCCCGGCAAAGGGTTCTTTTTGAATGCGTTTGCTGAAATCATCCGCGGGCAGAATCGATACCCTGCAATTGGTGATGGTGGTGCAATTGGTGCTGTAATTGTTCTCCTGGTAAGCCTCCCATATGCCAGGCATTTGTCCCGATGTACTCAATCGAAGAATAACCTCGCGGCCAAAGTCGGTCGCCAAGGTCTCCTTGGCAATGCCCTCATTGATTAAAAATACGTTGCGCGGACGGTCATTTTCACTGTAGAGATCAAACAGAGGGGGGTACTCGCGCTCCGGGGCATCTTCAAAAAAACCGGTGAGCAACCTGTTTGCGCGCTGTAGGTTTTTCAACCTGCCCTCACTCAGGTTAGCAGTAATTCGTTCTCCAGCCTTTTTTAGTCGCATTTCAACCACTGAGATCAGTTCGTCCTTCTGAAAGGGCTTTGTGATATAGTCGTCGGCTCCGAGATTCATGCCCTTTCGCATGTCCACCAGTTCCGTTTTGGCAGTGAGAAAAATAAAGGGGATGTTTTTCAATTTACTGTCGCGCGATACGATTTGCAGAATTCCATAACCGTCCAATACGGGCAACATAATGTCACAGAGTATAAGATCCGGATTGGAAGTTTTAGCGAGGTTCACCCCCTCCTTTCCGTCAGCGGCCTGTTCAATTTCATAACCCGAGAGTTCGAGAATTTCCGCCAGGTTCTCTCGCACTTCGAGATTGTCTTCAATGATCAGAATTTTTGCCATATTTTGGTTTATTGACTTTTTAAGGGAATGGACACCTTAAATTCAGTTCCCTCCCCTGCTTTGCTTTTAAAAGAAATATTTCCATCCAGTAACTCCAGGTACTTTTTTACGATACTCAGTCCCAGCCCGGTACCCTGGATGTTTTCCGCGTTTTTTGCCCTGAAAAAACGGGTAAATAAGTGCCTCTGCTCCTCTTCTGGAATTCCAATACCCCGATCTCTAACCTTAATCACTACAAAATCTCCATCCAGGGTGGCTGTGCACTCCACATCTTCATCGGAGTACTTCAAAGCATTGTTGACGAGATTGATGAGGATATTCGTAACGATTTTCTTATCTGAAATCAGCACAATGGGTCCGTCCATCTCCTGAAAATTCACCTTTTGCCCTGCTTTGGCGACGTACCTCAATTCCTCTTCCACCCTTTCAAAAACATCGCCTACCCCAAACTCGGCGACATTTGCCTGGAGCTTTCCCTCTTCGATCTTGCTCAGTGACAGAAAATCATTGAGGATATTAGTGAGCATTTTCACTGAGGATTTAATGCGGTTGATGTGCTTTTCCCGCTTCTCCTTCTGGTCTTCCCGCTCGTACATTTCGATAAGATCTGCAGAGGAGAGAATGGACGAAAGAGGTGTGCGAAACTCGTGGGAAGCAGTAGATACAAAGCGGGTTTTCAATTCATTCAGGTCTTTTTCTCGTGAAAGTGCCCGCTGGAGTTCCAATTCCCTTTCAGTGAGTTTGTTATTCATGGATTGTAGCGCACTGACCGTTTGCCTCAATTTCTCAGTTTTTTCGCGCACCCGGTTTTCCAATTCTTCATTGATTGACAGCAGTTCGCTTTCCACCTGCACCTTTCTGGTTACATCGTGAAGTATCCAGACCTCTCCCTGCTCATCAGAAAACGCTGCAAAATCTACCCAGCGTGTCTCTCCTTCCCTGGTTAGAATCTTGTAGGTGCGAACCTGGCTAAAATTCCTTCTCTTGTCCTGGAGGTACATTTCGTAATAATCTTCCCAGCCGGTTCCCATAAGGGCTTTAAACCAGGATTTCAGACTATTGATATCTTCATTGGAATAGCCGGTGATTTGTTGAATGCGGTCATTGAGAATAAGTTCGTCCCCTATTCGGTACACTGCTCCAACTGGCAGGTTCTGAGAGAGGTGGAGCATTCTCCCTTCGCTGGCCTCAAGGCGCTCTTTCACCCTGGACAATTCGGTCAAATCGTGAAGAATACCGGCAAAGTATCGCTCATTGGCAAGCCTAACCTCACTTATAGCCAACAAAATGGGAAACACCGCCCCACTTTTTCGCTTCGCCATCACCTCCCGGCCGATCCCGATGATCTTACGCTCACCGGTTTGCATATAACTTTTCAGGTACTGGTCGTGCCGGCTTCTGTCCGGTTCAGGCATCAGCTTGTTGACCTTTTCCCCGATGAGTTCTTCTTCCGAGTATCCGAACAAATCAAGCACAGAGGGATTAACCAAACGAATACAACCCCTTGCATCGATCAGGATCACACCATCAATTGCCGTATCTATGACGGCCTTAGCGAGCTGAGGTTCAAACTTAATGTACTTCATCCATCCACTTTTGACAGGCCAAATTTACAAAAATCTGCTAAGGGTTTGGGAATATTGCGGTATTACCAATATACCGACTGCATATTATTTGTCCTTTGCGCCGGTTTTTGTACAAAAAATTGGGTTAAAGGGTGGCTGAATCCGAAAAATTGCCTAACTTTCGGAATCGCATTGAATTTCAATGACGGATATAACTGCTGCCTGAATGAGTTTTAATACTGGGCAGGTTTTTACAAAAAATACACTCGCCGGAAGAAGTCTGCGGGTTTGAAAAAAAGACGATATAAAATGAAGCAATTGAAATCACTGGAAGATATCATGACCCGGGAGGTCATAACGCTGAGACCTGACGACAGCCTGGCCAAAGCATTGGATTACTTTGAGAACCACAATATCCACCACCTCCTGGTGACCGATGGAAAAGACGGTAAGCTGCTGGGAGTATTGAGTAAAAAAGACATTCTAGACTTTTTTCTGGCCATTCGCGCCAAATCCGATGAGCTCTCTTTTCCCAACCTCGGAACAAGCCCTGTAAGCGATGCCATGACAGAAGACCCACTTTTCCTGGATCCCTCTGATTCGGTGGGGCTGGCCGCCGATATTGTACTCAGCAATAAGTTTCACTCCCTGCCCATAGTGGAAGACGGCAAACTTGCCGGGATAGTCACCTCCCACGATCTGCTCAAATTCGCCTTTAAGCGCATACCTGTGGAGGATTACGGGGAATTTTCGGAGTGAGAATTTAATCCCGAACCCACCAAATCCGCTTCTGGTGCATCTTAGTATGTGATGCTGACCGGAAAAGGATTTCTTATGCATGCCGCTTATTGCACTGCGATTTTATTGCTTGCAATGTGGGCTTCATGCCATCTTCAGAAAGAACAACCGCCTCAGGACCTCTCATGGATAACCGAAATGTCCTTTCACCAAATAGCCATTGATGTCATAAAAAAGGTCAATGAAATCGCACCACCACCAGTTCCTCCTCCACCCCCTCTACAAAAAGACTTTTCTCACCAATCTGACTTCGAAGATTCCTTAAAAATTTGGCAAAAAGAGACCGAGGTGCTTAGAAAGAAATGGAAGGAGAGGCGCGAGGCGGAACTCGAAAGCAGAAAGGGAAAACAACATGTGGTATTTTTTCCGGGATACGTCTCAAATTCCGAGCGCAGCCACCAATTGCTTTTGCGCAATCTGAGCTGGTTTGAAGCCGATTACCATTTACAAGAAATCCTTGCGGAAGAATTTTCAGAACATGAACCGGACTACACCGTTAAAACCAATTTAGAGTTTGGAAGAGATACCGTTGTTTTGAATGTGGATGACTTACCAGAACCGTCCCTAAAAGCAGAGCTCCATCGCCACAAAATCATCCCAATGGGATTCCTCCAACTCCACCACGCACGACTTTCGGACGACCGGCAAAGATTTTTCATCCACGGATATTATATCGACCGATCGATTCCCCTGGGTTTTGGGTATATTTTCCAATTAAAAAATGGAGCGTGGGAAAAGGAGGTGAGTTCTATTTATCCAATTCATTAAAAGTGCTTTACAGTGTTTGATTGGGAGCGGATTTCACTGCAAAAAGAAGATTTATTTCATTAAAAATGGTGTCTCTCAGAAAAAACCTACCTTAGCATTCAAAAATAAATAACTATGAAAAAGACTTTACTATTTGCTGTGTCAATGTTTACCAGTTCACTGTTGTGGTCGCAACTGGAGTTGAATTTAGAAATCGAATTTTCACAAACTGAGCGTGATTTTCAACCCCTGGAAGAATACACCAACATTACTGAGGCGTTTGGAGTTTGGGACAGAAACAGTTTTGATCTGGGAGATCTGGTTTTCGATCTCACCACCAACTTTGTAATGCCCGGTTTTGAAGAAAGACCGCTGCATTTCATGGAGACAGCCCCCCTGGTGGGTTTTGGTTTGGGATATGTAAATCGTCCGGAAGATCCATACGAACTCCATCTCGTGGGGTCCCCAATGGATGAAAATTTCATACTCTCACCCCTTGTTGATCCTTCCAATACCGATGAAGGCCATATATTGTTTTACGAGGGCGATGGAATCTTGAAAATTGAGTTTAGAAATGTGGCTTTTGAAAGGGAACTGAACCTCGGAGACGGCAATCTGACTTCCCGGGCAAACTTTTTAGTGGAAGTTGACTTTGAAACCAAATGCATGGAGTTTCACTACGGCCCCGCCAATATCAGCTCAGAATTAGAAAATGCTCTTGAAGGAGCCATTCCGGTTTATACTAGCTTTGAATACGTATATGAAGAATATGTGGACGGCCAATTCCAATTCAATTATGGAAATCTGTTCGCAATACTGGGTGGAGACCCCACCAATCCAGAACTTCAGAAATTACTATCTGAGGGTGACTTTGACGAACAACCTAACCCACTGAATTCTCTTCCCAAAGAGGGAACGGTTTACCAATTCTGCTATGACCAAACAACCTCCGTGGATGAGACAATCCTGGAAAACCCGGGCAAGCTCAACCTCTACCCCAATCCCGCCACTGACATCGTCCAAATTAAACCCCGTGCAGACAGCCGAATAAAACAAGTACTGGTTTACGATCAAATGGGAAGGGTGGTCTCAAGCACCAAAGGAAGCCGCGAAGTGGATGTGTCCCACCTGCCTTCTGGTCTTTATGTAATCGGTGTGGATTATGATGGGGTAGGAGATTTTCAATTTGGGAAGTTGTTGGTGGAGTAGGTTTTACTGGAAGGAATCCTAAACCCATTGCGGTAGTGGATCTGCCTATCAAAAGTGGAAGCTAAAGAAAGTCTTGGCACAACCAGGTGCTCTGGATAAGCTGGATTGTCAAGGTCGAAAAACATTTGCTTGAATTGATAAAAACTGGCTAGAATTACCTGACTTAACTTATAAGTGAATACCTTTGCAACAATATTGAAAGTCCAAGCGTTTCCAATAGTGACCTACTACACCATTTATCTTGAGGCTAAAGGTGTGGATTTGTTCTCTGATTTCATTGAAAGGTGTTCAAAAAAACACCCGGATGAATTAGAGCAATTGAAGCGTTGGCTCGAAAGAATAGGAAGTGAATATGGAGCTGAGGAAAGGTATTTTAGAAATGAAGCTTTCCTGGGTGGAGATGCAAAGGCATTACCTCCACCCAAAGGTGTGTCACCTATACGCAAAACAAAATATATTGAAGATGGCAACAATTTGAGGTTGTACTGCATGGTGTTTAACCGGCACAATGTATTTCTGTTTAATGGAGCCACAAAAACAGCGAATAAAGCCCAGGATTGCGATAATGTGTATCCTCATTTCTTACTTGCTAATCAATTATGTAGGTTGATTCACACGGCCACAGTAAAGAAGGACATTAGAATAAAAGATGGCCAACTGGAAATTGACGACGATTTTTATTTAGAAATCAAGTGAAAAAATTATTTAACATGAAGACCAGCAAAGCGAGTAGCTTTTTTGAAAGGGAGATAAAACCGGAGAACAAACTTTTTGTCGATAACAGCCTTGACATTGCAGTTGAGGTGAATAAAATATTAGACGAATATGGCTGGACGCAAAAGGACCTGGCCAAAAAACTAGGTAAGAGCGAATCAGAGGTCAGCAAATGGTTATCCGGGCTTCACAACCTCACGCTCAAAAGCATCAGCAAGATTGAAGCTGTATTGGGAAGAAAAATCATTGAAGTGCCCTCCAGGGGTAGAAGGAAGTACTTTAGTGACCGAAATTCCACCATAAGGGTTGAACACATTGAAAAAAAATCCTTTCACAAAGTATCTTTTGAGGCGTCAAAATTTAAAGGTCGTAGTAATTTGAAAGTGGCCTGCCAATGAAAGAGGAACTGCTCAAGGATATTCCCAGAGATATTAACCTGGTGGAGGTGTCTGCAATCAACTCCAATCTTTACTCATCGGATAGTTATTTGGAAAACAGAGTCCGGCCGACCTCCCTCGAAATCAAGGTTGAAAAAAATCTGGGATTTAGTCCCGAAGAGGAATTGGCGAAGTGCCTTCTGAATTTTGAAATCTCAGGCCTTGACAAATCGAATGAGCCACTGGGAATTAATTTTCAGATAGGAATAGAATTTTTTTTCAAAGTCAATGAATTAACCAAATACGCGATAAAAGAGGGCACAAAAACTCAGATAAGTGCAGAATTGGGCTCCAGTATCTTAGCAATCGCCTATTCTACCTCGCGAGGAATAGTTTTGGAACGCACCAACAATACTTTTTTCAACGGCATAATCCTTCCCGTTATTAATGTCGCTGAATTCCTACGCGAAGATCCAAAGGAAAACTCAGTGATTGAAAATGGTTGAAAGAAGTGGAGACGAGGATGCAGTAAAAACTCTAAGTTACGCACTATAGGGGGTTATTTTGCGAACTGGTTCGGCCGCCTATTATTCAGACATTTTTTAACTGGTCCTGCACCCCTTCACACCTCATAAGTCAATTCCACGGCATCACTGACGACTTTGGACTGGCAGGTGAGTATAAAACCGTCTTCTACCTCGGAATCGTCCAGTGCCATACAATTTTCCATTTCGACCTTCCCCTTAATAAGTTTCGCCATGCAGGTGGAACAAACACCGCTGGTACATGAATAGGGCGGGTCGTAGCCCTTATCCTGCAGCGCTTCCAAAATGGTTTTCCCGGAGGGTATCTGGATTTCCACATCCTCTCCGTTTAATTCCACCCTGGCCACTGCATCCACGGCATTGGTCACCTCTTTTTTGTTTGTTTCGTCCACTGTAAAGTATTCTCTGTGAATGTATTTTGAATCGATTCCCATTCCTTGAAGGTGTTTGTCAATGGTGGAAATCATATTGCCGGGGCCGCAGATGAAGAAGTGCTTTTCCACTTTTGCCTCGGCGTGCATATCGAAAAACTTATCAACCTTGTCGCCATCGATGCGGCCCTTAAAGGCGGGGTCTCCGTCACCCTTTTTACCAAACCACCTTGAAAAAATGCCCTTTCCGGAGGCTGAGAAACAGTGATTGAGAAAAAACTGCCCCTCGTATCGCTTTGCCATTTCAGTGAGCTCATCGCCAAACATAACGGTTTCCGGTGAGCGGTTTCCGTAGAGTAGAAATACCTTGCTCTTCGGTTCGTGTTCCAGACAATCCTTAATCAGGGATATCACCGGGGTAATGCCACTGCCGGCCGCAAAAAAGTAATGGGCTCTTTTCTCCGCCGCGTCAAATTCCATGGTAAAGCGACCTTCCGGGGGGCTGACGGTGAGTGTATCCCCGGCACCTATACCGCCAACCAAAAATGGGGACACCTGACCACCCTTTACGCGCTTAACTGTAAAGGCAAAAGCGTCCTCACGGGGCGCCGATGAGATCGAATAAGACCTCCGGTGCTTCTCCCCGGATATTTCCACCTCCACGGTGATGTACTGCCCCGCGTGGTAGTTGAATTTATCCTTTCGGTCATCGGGGATATCCAGGACTATGGTTTTCGCATTTTCTGTATTCTCAATGGATTCCTTAACTGGTATATCGTAAAAAGTCTGTGCACTCATCTATCTAATGGGATTTATTCTTATCAACTCGGAGAGCGGTTGCGATTTGCAACAAAGAGGATAACCCGCACAAATCCGGGAGGTTTAATTCAACCCTTAAAAATTTGAGAAATGACTGCGTGGGGCGGGAAGACACCAGGCAAAACACACTATAAGCCAGCGAGTTACTCCAACCTAAAATCAATGGTAATGGTTCCACACTGGCGGTCCACATCGCCCTGAGAAAATTTAAATCGCCTGGCGCTTTCAATTGCCTTTTGGCGGAGGTGACCGTCATTGGTGGTAGAACCCCGCTGAGTGTACTCTGCTGAGATCACCTCACCCTCTGCATTCACGCAAACACGCACCACTACCCTGCCCGTTCTCTGGGATTGGTCATCGATGGCCGGTTCGAAGAGCACTCCACGGTCACCGAGACCTCCCCCAACCATTCCACTTCCGGAGGTAATACCCTCCAGGCGCTGCGCATCTGGGTCTCCGTCAGTGGCACCCTGGTTTCCGGCTCGCTGATTATCGCCCCTGCCACCACCGAGCATTTCACCAAACTGTCTTTTCGTTTGCTCGTATTCTTCCTGTTTTTTTCTGGCCTCCTCTTCAGCTCTTCTTCGCTCAGCCGCTTCGGCTTCTTTACGCTGCCTTTCGAGCTCTTCAAGTCGCTTGCGTTCGGCATCCTCCTTTTGGCGCTTTTGCTCCTGCTGTTCCCGAATCTTGATTTCTTCCTCCACTTCGGAGGTGACAATGTTGTCATCTGGTTCTGGAGGAACGACTTCTTCTGGTTGTGGTTCAACCACCTCAGCTTCAGCCACAGGCTCGGGCTCTACCTCCACTTCCTGCTGGGTGTCGGGCAAATCATCGCCCTGCCCCACCTCGGGCATGCCATAACTCACCAGAACCCCTTCCTGCTCGGGAGGCGGATACTGATAACTCAGCAGCGGAATAAAGAGAATACCAATCAGCACAATCCCGTACCCTATGGAAAACCACACCCCTTTTTTCCTGTCTTCTCTGTCTTTTTCCTCCTGACTCATATTGTTTTCAGGCTTGAGGAGATTTGTTTAAATAATACACTTTAAAAATGTCAATCACACGAAATCAATTCAATAAACATGCCAAATTTTTCTAATAACATTTTTTACAGTTCGGTGATCTCGCTTCCTTGAAAACAGCAACGGAGGGCATATTATTGTAAGTTCACAGGCGATCCATCCACTCTTTCAGATGGGAATTATTTTTCAAAAACGGCGCATTCGGGTAGCCGGTAATTCTCCAGACTTTGCTCCGGTTGCGGTGTTTTTTGTTGCGATAATTGATCTGGCGTGGGGACTGTTTACTGTCTTCGGTCCACCATGATGGTATTGACCTGCATGGTGTAAGCCAGGTCGAGCACATCCACTACGTGTTCTATTTTTGCATTGGGGTGAACCGTGACGGCCACGGTGTATCTGTTTTCCGGGCTTCGCTGGTCCGATTCGCGGCGAAATTCTCGCTGGAGTTGGTTGAGCGAAACGGACTGTCCATTGTACACAATGCCCCCGTCTCTGTTGATATTGATCTGCGAGGGGTCGGAAGTAACCGTGGCGCGACTTTCCGTACCCGGGAGCCTCAGGTTCAATGCATGCGGCACAATGAGCGAGGAGGTCAACATAAAAAATATCAGCAGCAGGAAAATGATGTCCGTAAGAGAGGACATACTAAACTGTGCGGAGACCTTACTTTTTTTCTTCAGCGCCATAAATTAGGAACTTTTTGGTTTGGTGGCAATAATGGCTCTGGCTTGCAGTCGATTGGCAAGTCGGGTAATTTCGCTGACTTCATTCCAATCCACACCCTTTTCAGCCACGATAGTCACCGTGGCATTTTGACGATTCTCACTTTGTTCAATGGCTTGTCGCACGGCCCCATCGAGACTTCCTCTGTCGATATTTCGTCCATTCAGGGTGAACTGCCCGGCTGCAGTAATGGCTACGGTCACATCGGTGGGAGCAACCGTCCGCGCATCCGATTCCGGCAGTTCCACATTGATCTGGACAAGCGAAGAGGTCAGCATGAAGAAAATCAACAACAGAAATATAATATCTGTCAGTGACGACATACTGAACTCGGCTGAAACCCTTGATCTTTTCTTGAGGCCCATGTTGTATTATTCTGTCGGTTCCTGTAATAAGTCCAAAAACTCCATGCTGGTCCGCTCCATTTTAAACACCACCTTTTCAACGTTGGCCACCAGGATATTGTATCCGATGAAAGCCAGAATACCTATAAACAGTCCAACTGCGGTGGTAATCAAGGCCTGGTAAATACCGCCTGCCAGCACATCGGGAGTTACATTCTGCTCCGTTGCCATCCGGTAAAAGGCGATGATCATACCCGTAACCGTACCAAAAAAACCAATCATGGGAGCAGCACCGGCGATACTTGCCAAAGTGGACAGGTTTTTCTCCAGGCGGAATACCTCGAGATTACCCACGTTCTCCACAGCGGCATTGATATCCCTCATCGGTTTTCCAATGCGCATCAGACCTTTCTCAATCATTCTGGAAGCGGGAGAATCATTGCTCTGGCAGAGCAACTTGGCCTCCTTAATGTTGCCGGATTGCACCCGCACGCGAATGTTGTCGATAAAACTCTCATCGACCTTAGAGGCTCTCTTGATGGTAAAGTACCGCTCAACAAAAATGTAGAGGGCGATAATAGAGAGAATGAGCAAAATGCTCACAATTGCAATCCCCAGGGGACCTCCGAGCATTATCATATCCATCAAACTCTGACGCTCTTCGCCGTTATCATTGCCGTTGGCCGCATCCTGAATTAGGAAAATCATCAAGTTATTCATCATTTAAAGTTTTTTGATACAACCCCTGATCAAAACTACCATGTATCCCTTTAAAAATGGGCAATCTGGCAAATTCTGATTCCGGAGCATTTAAACAGTCTGGTTTTTCAGAGAACAATATTAACAACTGCGAAGATATTAAAATATTTATTAATCTGTAATTATAATATCTTTAACAATTCGGTTGGTGATTTTAGAAGTGCCGTAATCTGCGAAAAACCAGTTATTCTTAGGGAATGCAGTATGGAAAAAAAAGTCAACAATCCTTTCAGAAATTTTTTGTACATTAGCAGGACTTAGTAAAAACATTTATCTAAACGCATTTCAGCGGAAAACTTATTTTATGAACAGGATAAAAAAAATAGCGGTACTGGGAAGTGGAGTCATGGGATCGGCCCTGGCCTGCCACTTTGCCAATTGCGGTTTTGAAGTGCTATTGCTCGACCTACTTCCAAAGGAGGCGGAGGGCAATAAGCGTCCATCGGCACGCAACAAACTGGCAGATGAGGCGCTTTCAAAATCTGTGAAATCCAGGCCGGCTCCACTTTATGTAAAGTCGCTTCAATCTCACATCCAAACCGGTAATTTTACCGATGACCTTGAAAAAATTGCGGACTGCGACTGGGTGGTGGAGGCCATCATCGAAGACCTCAAGATCAAACAGGGGCTCTTTGAAAAAGTGGAGAAACACAGAAAGAAAGGGAGTTATATCTCCACCAACACCTCGGGCATTCCCATATCCATGCTGACCAAAGGCCGGTCCGAGGATTTTCAGCAGCACTTTATCGGCACCCATTTTTTTAATCCACCGCGCTACTTGCGCCTTTTGGAAATAATTCCCGGTCCCTCCACCAAAAGCGAGGTAACGGATTTTTTCATGCACTTCGGAGACCGGTTTTTGGGTAAGCAAACCGTACTCTGCAAGGACAGCCCGGCATTTATTGCAAACCGGGTCGGAGTTTTTGCCATGACTGACATTTTCAGGCTCACTGCTGAGTTGGGATTGGACATTTCCACCGTTGATAAACTCACGGGACCGGGATTGGCCAGGCCGAAAACGGGGACATTCAGGTTGGGTGACCTGGTGGGACTGGACGTGGCGGTCAAAGTGCTCAAGGGCATGCGGGACAACTGCCCGGAGGACGAAATGCTCAAAGGCCTGGAGATGCCCGATTTCATGGACTTTCTGTTAGACAAAGGCCATTTGGGCAACAAAACCGGTCAGGGTTTTTACAAAAAAACGGGGGACCGGGATGAAAAAGGGAAGTCCATAATCCACGCCCTGGACCTTAAGACACTCGAATACGGCCCGTCGCCAAAAGCCCGTCTGGAAAGCCTTTCCAAATCCAAAGAACTGGAAACCCCGCACCAGCGTATCCCCGCTCTTTTTGAAATGGAGGACGAGGGCGCTCAATTGATTAGGAAATCGCTGCTCAGGCTTTTCGCTTACGTCTCCCATCGAATCCCGGAAATATCTGACGACATCTACAGCATAGACGAAGCCATGAAAGCCGGATTCGCCTGGAGCTACGGACCCTTCGAATACTGGGACATGATCGGACTGAAAAAATCCCTGGAGGCCATGAAGGAGGAAAACCTCCAACCCGCCGATTGGGTACTCCAACTCGCCGAATCTGCTGAGCCGACCTTCTACAAGCAAGACAAAGGCAAGCGCCATTACATCCAACCGGGGGATTTGAAATACGCGGAAATACCCGGCCAGGACGACTTTGTTATTCTGGACAATCTCAGGGAGAAGGCCCCGATTTTCAAAAACGACGAGGTCACTCTCCACGACATTGGAGACGGGGTGCTGTGCCTCGAATTCAGATCAAAGAGCAATGCCATTGGCGAGGGGATACTGAACGGACTGTTAGAATCCATCCGAATTGCGGAGGAGGACGGCTGGAAGGGACTGGTAATTGGAAACAATGCCGACAACTTTACGGTCGGAGCCAATTTGATGCTGATCGGCATGATGGCCTTCCAGCAGCAGTGGGATGAACTCCACTTTGCCGTCAGGACTTTTCAGGAAGCGACCATGCGATGCAGGTATTCGTCCATTCCGGTGGTTGCGGCCACACAGGGATTTACCTTTGGTGGAGGCTGTGAAATGATCATGCACTGCGACGCGACCGTTGCAGCGGCCGAGTCGTACATAGGACTGGTCGAAGTGGGAGTTGGACTGATACCCGGTGGCGGTGGAACCAAAGAATTTGCCCTGCGCATTTCGGATTCCTTTCACGAGGGAGACGTGCAGATGCCCACCCTGATCAAAAATTTTAAAACTCTCGCCATGGGAGAGGTGGCCACTTCTGCCGATGAGGCATTTGAAAAGGGGTACCTGCTGCGTAACAAGGACAGGCGGGAGCTCAACGTGAAGCGCAATATCAGCGAAGCCAAAAAGGAGGTGCTCCGGCTCGCAGAAACTTACGTGCAGCCGAGATTGAGAAAGGACATCGAAGTGCTGGGCCGGGCAGGCCTGGCTACCCTGTACACCGCGACCAATGAAATTTACAAAGGGCGATTCGCAAGTGAACACGATCTCAAAATTGCGCACAAGATCGCATGGGTACTTTGCGGTGGTGACCTCACAGGCAGCCAGAAAGTGGATGAAAACTACCTCATCGATCTGGAGCGAGAGGCTTTTCTTAGTCTTTGTGGTGAGCAGAAAACCATGGAGCGCATCCAGTACATGCTTGAAAACCGCAAACCCCTCAGAAATTGAGCGGAATTTGGGGAAATTTAAACAGAAAAAAAATATACAATCATGAGAGAAGCATATATAGTAGCCGCTAAAAGATCGGCGGTGGGAAAAGCAAAGCGGGGCGGATTTAAGAGTTTCCGATCTGATGACCTCGCAGTGGAAGTGATTCGCGGACTCCTGAAGGAAGTCGGGCAACTGGAGGCAACTCAAATCGACGACCTCATTGTCGGTTGCGCCAATCCGGAGGGAGAACAGGGCCTGCAAATCGGAAGGCAGATTGCCCTCAGAGCGCTTGGCAAACAAATACCAGGCATCACCATCAACCGCTACTGCGCCTCCGGTCTCGAAGCTGTCGCCATAGCAACGGCCAAAATTAAAGCCGGAATGGGAGACATTTTCCTGGCCGGCGGCACCGAGAGCATGAGCATGATCCCGATGACGGGTTACAAATTGGCTCCCAATTACAACGTGGCCAAAGACACCCCTGACTACATTATCAGCATGGGACTGACTGCCGAAGCAGTGGCCGACAAATACAAAGTCAGTCGCGAAGACCAGGATCAATTTGCTCTTCGCTCCCACACCAATGCCGCCAACGCAATAAAATCCGGGTACTTTGTGGACCAGATCGTCCCGATTGATGTACCTGAAGTCACAGTGAATGGAGGTGAAAGGGTTGAAAAAACCAATACCGTGGCAGTGGACGAGGGCGTGCGTACCGACACTTCCCTGGAGGCCCTGTCCAAACTCCGGCCTGTCTTTGCGAATAAGGGAAGCGTTACCGCTGGAAATTCATCCCAAACCTCGGACGGAGCCGCTTTTATCCTGGTGATGAGTGAAGAAAAAGTCAGGGAACTCAAGTTAGAACCTGTCGGAAGGTTGGTATCCTGCTCAGTGGGTGGAGTGGACCCGCTGTACATGGGAATTGGCCCCTGTGCCGCCATCCCCAAAGCCCTTAAATCTGCCGGATTGCAGTTGAAGGACATCGACCTGGTCGAACTCAACGAGGCTTTCGCCGCCCAATCGCTGGCCGTAATCAGGGAGGCCGGTCTGGATTCCGATATGGTGAATGTCAACGGAGGAGCCATTGCACTCGGCCATCCCCTGGGCTGCACCGGAGCAAAACTGACCACCCAAATCCTCAGTGAACTCAAAAGGAGAGACAAAAAGTACGGCATGGTCACAGCTTGTGTGGGCGGCGGTCAGGGTATCGCAGGGATTGTGGAGCGGTTTTAGTAGTTGGCGGTTGGAGACAGGATGTTTTCGGAATCTGGAACCAATACAATTTTGGTTGCCAATAGGACCTGCTGTTTGGTTAGACTAAATTATTCAAAGAATAGCAATCCGGAGATGGGATTTCAAAATAAGATCAGGTAACCCCCTCTTCGGGCTAAGAGGTTTTTAACCTACTTGAAACAATAATTACCAGGTTGTTGACTCCGAGTTCAGTGATGAACCCGTGCAATGCAAATCCGGAATAAACCAGAGGAAAGGGCTATTTAAATCCGACACCAAATCCCAATCCAATCCAGCCAATATTAAAACCACTTGATCTGAGTATCAATGGATTCCACTTGAATGTATCCCCCCAACCAACCCCACCTTTGAGAATAGATTGGTGCAACAGGTAAGTCAT
>REEO01000043.1 GCA_007695035.1 Saprospirales bacterium
TTGAGTTTTTGTATTCTGTAGTTGTCATTTTGGAAGTAGGCTGTGAAATAATCGTTGACTCCATCGCCATTGGGGGAAAATGCATTGGGTATGTAAATGGCGAGTTCTTCTTCTACCAGGGTGATCCTTATTTGATCGCTGGCGGTGCAGCCGTGAATATCTGTAATTTCAAGGGTGTAGAGGATGGTTTCCTCCGGTCGGGCTGTGGGCTGAAAGAGCAGTGGATCGTCGAGGTAATCCGTGGGATACCAGTTGAAGTCTGCTATATCTGCCTGAGTAGTGGGCTGAAGAACAATCTCAGTTCCCTCCGACACGGTGAGGTCGGGACCCAAATCCAGGTCGGGCGATGCCTGAGCATAATCGATCACCACCAGACTGTCACAGCCGTGGGAGTTGAGAAAAAGTAAACTGTCTCTATGCGGAGGGCCACAGTGCACGGAATCCAGATGCAGCAGGTCGGGCAGCAATTGGTTGTAGCTGATTGTCACGGTGCTGTCGCAGCCGTATTGGTTCACATAATGGGAGATTTGGTCTGGAATGGCTTCAAAAGAACAACTGTCTCGGGTTATCTCAATCATGTCACTCTCCGCCGGCAAATAATCTGTGATTATAAGAGTGTCGCAATCCTGGTCTGACTCTATCAAAATTGTATCTCTATATGCTGCAGTAGCCTGACAGTCAAAGGCAGTGTAGTTTTCAACTATGTAATCTCCCGGCTCTTTGTGTACAATTACCAGAGAATCACAGCCCTGTTGAGAGTAGAGATAGATGGTATCTACCGCGGGTGAACTGTAGATGCAGGAGGTGTCGTAAACTACAGATGTCAACAGATCAGTGGTGCGAACCACCTCCACAGTATGTTCGTACTCACAACCCAAAGAATCTACCAGTGAAATAGTATAAGAGCCTGCACCCAGATCACTAAAAACTGCTTGCTGCTGCAAATCTCCCCCATCTATGCTATACGAAAAGCCCTGAATCGAATCTGAATTAGCGATAGTAATCTCCCCGTCTGAAGCCATGCAATATTCATCCTGGACAGAGAATATGGGGTGGGGTGGATCCAGAGGGTTAAGCGCGATGGTAGTATCAACCACACAGCCCGAGCTGTCTCTTACCTGGAGGAGGTAGTCACCCGACTCCAGCGCGATCCAGTGATTTTCCGATGAGAAATCTCCGTTGTTGATAGCGTACTCCAGCGGCTGGTTACCTCCACTTGCGAATAACATAATTTCACCCGAAAGGTGGTCTTCACAACGGGGGCTAGTAGTTGCAAAACTATCGATGAGCAAAGCGGGTGGCGGGTCGAAATAGAAACTGTCCGTCCAGAAACAACTTCTGCTGTCTTTTGCGATGATCTCATACCAGCCGGGTTCATCCAGGTGAAAGATGGAGTCCCGACCGAAGTTGTTGTCGTTGAGGGCGTAGAGGAGTGTGTCAATCCCTCCGGTGGCTTTTACTGTGAGGGTGGCTGAGGTAGGGTGGCAATCGTCCTGGAACTCCAATACGTACTCTTGAGGCTGAAATTCCACCGGGGGAAAAGAAGCTCTGTACTCGTTGCGATGCGCAGCGCCGAAAACACCTCTAACTGGCATGGGATAGATGAACCTGTCGCAATAAGGCACAATGGAGTCCTTCTCAGGGTAGACCTCGAAAAATGGTCGATTATAGCCAAAACTTGTCACAATGCCACTTACAGCGCCTAAAATATAATGTGATTGACAACTGTCTGCATATGTACTTACACCACCGAAATTAACAGGATAATCGTGGCTGAACAGAGTGTCTACAATTTCTGTCCCTAAAATATTTGTTGTATGAAAAGTTCTTGGTAGGGCCCAGGCATTATGAAAAAAAATCCTGTTTCTATAAAAGGTAAGGTCCAGCCCGACCGCAAAAGGGGCGGTGGGCGGTGATCGATACTGTTCCCCGGTCTCTGGGTAATATATGTGGATATCTGCTTCGTATTGTCCAAGTGCGTAGAAGTTTCCTTTGTAATCAATGGCCAGTCCGAGCAGGTAAGTGTTGTTGGGGTTGTCATAGGTGAAATAGAGTTCCAATTCCCCGGTGACAGTATCTATTTCAAATACCCTCCCCTCGGATTCAATAAAATAAAAGGTTCCCTCAGGGCTAATGGCTATGTCGGTCCAGTTGTATAAGCTCGGGACATGTGGGTGGATATCCATTTCAACAACATGGTACAATTCACAGTTTTTATGATCTAACCTATAAATAGATGCAGGGTGATTGACAGGGCTGGGTCCCTCATTATACAAAATATAAAATGGGTTGTTGTTCTGGCAGAAACTTTGTGGAATAGAAGTAGCTAAAAACACAAGGGGTATTCCCAGTATTTTCAAAAAAAACCACCATTTTATTGGAAATGTCATACAACCTTGGTTAACTTAGCGTTCGTATTCAATAATATAACTATTAAAACAATGCTATGAAAAAATCACACAAATTATTTGTTTCTTTCTTGCAAATATATATCTATATATGTATATGCACAAATTGAAATGCACAAACCTTCGATAATTATGTTGACTCCATGGTGAATTCACTTGAAGGTATTGCTATGTATGAAGAAATGATGGTGGAAATGCCACCTCATATTGATTCTTTAGATTGGGTTGATTACATTGAAACCTATATGTGGTTTTATTACGGCCACGAGTATTATCAAACGTTTTATCCCGAAGTATATCAAGTTGAAATCGACACTTCAAACGAAGGTATGTGTTTTAATGGTGTTTTTCAGGAATCAAATTTATCTGATGATCATGTAAAAGGGTTCCAATTATTCACTGGGTTAGCTTATCCTGATGAATTGTGTTCCTTTGACCATGTCCAACTTATGAACTTGCCTCTTCCTGAGAATTCAACCCCAGATGATCCTTTATTTCCATTTAATCTAAACCCTTATGATAATGAATCAACGGACGATTTTCCAGGATATAAATCATTTAGTTCGGTGGAACTTTTTCTTGAGGGATCAGGCCCAGATTTAGGGACAGAATTGATCAACAGCAATCCCCCTAGTGGAAATAGGTCTATCAGATTAAATAGAGGAGGTCCTCAATTTTCAGGGTGGGGAATGGTTACCACTATGGAGAGAAAATTTAAGGTTGACCCTTTAGAACCATTGTTTACTATTGGGTTTGCCTTTGTAGCAAATCATGCATTTATATCTGATTCTGTTGGTCTCCCTCCAGTTTTTAGACCTAGTCTAACACTTGCACTGATAGCCGATAATGGCCATTTAATCAAAGATTGGTGTTTCAGTATGCAAAAGGATGAATCAGACTTTGAAGTCCATTTTTTCAGCTCAGATCTCACAACATGGGTCTTTATAGATTGGAATATCCTCAAAGAAGACTTAACCTCATATATTGGGGAGGATGTTACCCTTCGTATTGTTTCTTCACATGCTCCATGGAGTTCTACAAGGGATTGGGGATTCGCTTATGTATCAGATATTTGTATTGAAGATGGAGGGTATCCAGCTTGGGAGGTTGACCTTGGTAATTCTTCATTAGTTTGTCCATTCAATGATCCTACGATAATATGTAATAAACTTTCCTATAACGACTCCATTTTCACAATAGAAGGACTTTATTTAGAAATTGTCCATAGTGGAGAAACTTATCATACAGAATTGACAAATAGCATTGATAGCATTTCAGGAGAGGTTTGTTTCGAACTGGAAAGGGGTGTTTTTACAAATCTACCAAAAAAAGGTTACGATATATATACAGTTGCGGAGATTAGACATAATTTTACTGATTCTACATTTCTGATTAGATCAAAATCGTATACCCCTAATACCTACCAAGATTTTAATAATGATTTATTGATAACATGTTGTCCAGAAGTACTTTTGGATACATTAGATTTATGCGATCCCCACTATGTTGATTTGTGTGGTAGGATTGAATTGGATTCCTGTGAGTTAGACATAATAAGTTTTACTTTGGAAGTAATTGGTTCAGATACACTATTTTTAATTGATTTAGAGGTGGATTCACTGTCTGAATTTTGTTATCAAATTTCAGATTCTCTAATAACTGCCTGGGAGGAGTATTGCGTTCGTGGGATTATTGAATTGATCCATTATGATGAACTACTAGAGGATACCGTTTTTATAATATCAGAATTTTATAACGAAAATGGGGCCTGTTTGTTAGAGGAAAGCTGCTGCCCTCAAAATGATACTGTTTCGATTTCGGTCAACCGTATTCTATGTTTGACTGGAAGTGATTATTCGGAGGCAACCTTTGATATAAGTGGCAGTTTCCATTTCGGCAATTTCCCCGATGGTTTCAAGTATTGTGGTAATCCCCCTGAATTTGTTGGTGGCTATATTGATTATTTATCCTTTGCTGCATACCCCAATATGGTTCAGTTTGAAGGAATATTTCATATACCAGACCCATCAGGCCTCAATTATGATCCCGCACAGGATAAGTACTATTTAACTGGTACAATGGTGGTTTGCGATGGTGACAATGAGTGTGAGATCGACATTATTATTAGTTTTTCTACAAGTCAGCCTGATATGTGCTTTAATATGGAAGGGTTGATGTGCATGAATTTTATTGTAAATACAGCTCCCTATAACCCCCAAGTTGGTGGGCCTCCGGTAATTATTGGTGACAGGGTTTGGCTTCCACTTTCATTAGGAGTTCCTTTTGTTGATAAATATATTAATGAAGGGGATACCTGTGCTATAGATACCTATTGGTTCCAGATTTTTGGAGTGGATGGATCTGACCCATTTGATGTACCGGATTTGTTGCATCAAAGTATGGTAGAGAAGCTTGGAAATGAATCAACGGGTATATTTCAGGAGCAAATTTACATTCCTATATCTGATTGGAATTCCTACACTCATATTGATGTCACATTTTGGAATAATTGTGGGGATACCTGTACGGCGAGGAGTATACCTGTAATTCCGGTTGAGGATAACAAAAGGGAATTGCAGGAATTTGAAATTGATGACTATGGTGTGGAAATTGTTCCAAATCCCTTTGGGGGAGATGTTCGGATTGATTACAAACTCTCTGATAAGGAATTGCCATTTAGGGTTTTTGATGCCAGTGGAAAGCAAATTTCTACCGGGGTCTTTTCTGAGAGAAAAGGTCAGTATTTCCTCAATAGCAGTCACTGGCCTTCTGGTTGGTATGTACTTCATGTCCTGGATAAGAAGTTGGAAAAACAGAACTTCATTCTTATAAAAGACTGATAACAACCTACTAATTGAAAATGGGTAAGGGATCTATCACAATCTCTTACCCATTTTTTATTGTTTCAGGTGTCGTCCATGGTTGCCTTATTTCCTGAGATACTGGACCAGGTGACTCTTCAAAACAGGTTTGGTCAGTGAAGGTGAAATTTTGTAGAATAGGTCAATTCATTGAGTGATTAAAGTATAATCTGCACCCTAAATTTTTATACTAAATCTTTCCTCAAAAAGATATGGTGTAATGACAGCGATTTCCTCAATAGCCACCTCAACGTAAATCCCCAGACTAAGTCACTTCTCACTCCAACCCCTTGAAATCCAGTTTCATTTCTTCAGGAAGGTGGATAATATAAAGGCAGGTGGGAACCTCGGTATCGACCAGTTCCCAGGTCTCGGTGTTGATGTCGATGGAGTAAT
>REEO01000011.1 GCA_007695035.1 Saprospirales bacterium
GGGATGAGGGGAAAGGTTTTTTGCGGAGGATTCGGTTGATGGTTGAATTGACAATGGACAGTTGACAGTTGACCCCCAAATTATAGGGGGCAGGCTAGTTGACAATGTGACGATGCCTAAATAGCGTTGACCGTTTTTTGACAATGTATTTTTGGTTCAGTGGGGCAAATACTGAATTGTGTGTTATGCGAGCGGTTTTCCCAGCCTGGTTTTTTTCGGGCGGGACTGGAATTAAATTCACTAATTGTGTTGAGGTAATGCTTTCCATGAACCATCAGCCTGTGGATTATTCCCTTCCGGAGTCCCTACGGTGATTCTATAGCCAATTCTGCAATACTCAAATTACCCGCATCCATGTTGAATAGCACAAAAACCCGGTACCGTTCACTGTCTGTATCCAGTAGTCCAATTTTGTAGCGAGTGCCGTTGTTTTCATTGGTGTTGCTCTCATGTCGGAATAGAAATTGCAGCTCGCTTTTTGGAGCAAAAAAAGTTTCCAGCATCTGTTCTGCCTGGTTGCGGTTGACTTTCTGCCTACTATCCCCGATTTGAAAATCTGCCTGCTTATCCACCAACATAGAAAGGGCAGTGCTGTTGCCCTCGTTCATGGCCTTGAAAAAGAACTGTGAATCCTGGCTCATCGCAGTCCAGGAAATTGAACTCAATAATCCTATCAGAAGTGTGGTTCGCATCTCTTTTGTCTTGGTGCCGGATCATTTTTTGCAAAGTCAATTGCTCACTAAGTCCGACTGAACAATTTTTTTTAAATCGCCTTTCTCTAAAGTAATGGCAAAGAAGGTGCCAAAGTCGGAGCAAACGATAATTACTGGAAAAACCTTGTTATCAGAATTCTTGCTATGGCAGCTTTAAAATCGCCTAAAAATGCAGATTGAAATTCCGAGAGCTGACCCTGCGGATGATTTTTGAATGTTTGCCCCTGTTTGGTTTTCCGGGTGTACCTTTGAGTAAAATTTTGACTGATGAAGAAAGCAGTACTGATAATTTTGGACGGTTGGGGATTTTCGGATACACCTGACTGCAGCGCCGTGGACAGGGCAGATACACCTGTGGTCGATGGCCTGTTGAGCAGTTGTCCTAACTCCCGCTTGATCACCCACGGAGAGGAGGTTGGACTGCCGGAGGGGCAGATGGGCAATTCCGAAGTGGGGCACCTCAATATTGGAGCCGGCCGGGTAGTTTACCAGGATTTGGTGAAAATAAATAAGGCCATCAAGGAGGGCAATCTCGATGAAGATGGGAAATTGCGCAACAGCGTTGAGAAAACGGTAGCCAGGGGAGGGAACGTCCATCTGCTAGGGCTGTGCTCCGAAGGGGGCGTTCATTCACACATCGACCACCTCTTTGGTATCTGCAAGTATCTCGACGGATTTATCGAAAAGGAGTATTACATTCACGCGATTACCGATGGCCGGGATACCGATCCCCAAAGCGGCGCCGGAAATATTCGGCAAATTGAAGAAAAATGTAAAGACTCGCGGGCACACCTCGCTACTGTGGTGGGCAGATATTATGCAATGGACCGGGACAGGCGTTGGGAGCGCACAAAAGTGGCCTGGGATGCGCTGGTCAACCGAATAGGGGAGAAGACCAAAGACCCGGTCTCCCGTATAGAAGCCAGTTACAGCGATGGTGTTACTGATGAATTTCTACGCCCCTGTATGGTGGTGGACAGGGATGGGGGAGAGGCTCCTCCGGTCCGGGACGGTGATCTGGTGTTTTTCTTCAACTTCCGCACAGACAGGCCCCGGCAACTGTGCGAGGCCCTTACCCAGAGAGATTTTTCGGATTACGGAATGAGGCCCCTGGACCTTAAATTACTGACCATGACCATTTACGATCCCCAATTCAAGGGGGTGGAGGTTTTGTTTGAAAAAGACAATATAAGCGAAACGCTGGGGGAGGTTGTCAGTGAGTCTGGTCTCAGTCAGTTGCGGATAGCCGAGACAGAGAAATATCCCCACGTCACCTTTTTCTTTTCAGGAGGAAGGGAGGAAAAATTTCTTGGTGAGGATCGCATTTTGATTCCATCTCCCAAGGTGGCCACCTACGACCTCAAGCCCGAAATGAGCGCCAGGGAAGTGACAGGTGCACTGATGGAGTACCTGGAGAGCAAGTCTCCTGATTTCATCTGCCTCAATTACGCCAATCCCGATATGGTGGGACATACCGGGGTGATGGAGGCCGCAATCAAAGCGGTGGAAACAGTAGATGAGTGCCTGGGAAAACTGGTGCCCTATTGCAAAAGCAAAAATTACGAGCTCATTATCATAGCTGACCATGGCAACAGCGATTGCCTCATCAATTCCGATGGCACCCCTAATACGGCCCACACTATCAATCCGGTACCCTGTATTTACACCGGCCAAAACAACCCCAATATCGCACTTCGGGACGGCATTCTGGCAGATGTCGCTCCAACCATAATTGAACTCATGGGATTGCAACAGCCCGCTGCCATGACCGGCCACTCCCTTTTAACACACAAAAACCAATGAGACATTTTTTCACAATTCCGGGTTTTTCACTCCTGGGGGTCATTGCCCTGTTCCTGATCGCCTGCTCCCCGGGAGAGGACTTTGAACCTTGCGAGGAGCATTTTGATTTGGCGGCCTGGGTGGAGAAGGAGACAGCCCACATTAAAGCCGGTGATATAATGGCCATGAAGGTAATTGCCACAGGAGAGAGCGGAACTGCCGACACGGTAGAGCTGAGTCCGGCCGAACTGGTCCGCTATATTGAAGACCTTGACGAATACAACATCGACCTGCCCAATTTAATAGGCCGGTACTCCTGCGAGGAGAAAACCTTAGATGACGGGCTTTTGCAATGGGATTTCCATGCACGTGAGGACCGCCTGTCTGTTCGGCATTTTGTCGTGACCAAAGATAAATCCGGTGAGGTTACCAAATTATCCGCTGTAAAAAAGGTCGGCAGTTTTATGGCATCCATGGAAAAAAACTTTGAATGGAAAAGTGAGACAAAAACCCTCGTCATACATGTGGACTACAGTAGCCTTTTTGGGACGGATAAAATATACACGATTGGGTTTTATTATTGAGGGGGCATGATGCATTGAGGGCTGCAAGATTTTGTGGCCCTATATCCGTCCCTATTCACCATTAGATTTTTAACCTACATTTTTGAGGATTTCATTCCGGGTGGAATCCAACCAATCCCCCGCTAACCCCGATGCAATCAATCACGGACTTCACCCCAGATTTTGAACATTGTTCTCTCACAAACCTTACTTCATTGTAAACAAAACTTCTTCAATATCATGCAGTATAGCAATCTCGGAAAAACCGGCCTTCAAATCAGCAAATTGTCCTTTGGTTCATGGATTACATTTGGCAATCAAATCAGCAACAATACAGCGGATAAGCTGATGGGGATCGCCTTCGACCACGGAGTCAATTTCTTTGACAATGCAGAGATATACGCCAATGGTAAGGCAGAGGAAGTAATGGGAGACATCATCGCATCGAAAAAATGGGACCGGAGTAGCTATATAATCTCGAGTAAGGTTTTTTTCGGGGATGGGGGCAAAAAGCCCAACCAAAGTGGCCTGAGCCGCAAGCACATCACTGAAGCATGCCACAAATCTCTAAAGAGATTCAAAACCGATTACCTGGACCTCTATTTTTGTCATCGACCGGATAAAAGCACCCCGATTGAAGAGACAGTGAGAACCATGAACACCCTCATTGAACAGGGTAAAATACTATATTGGGGAACGTCAGAATGGTCGGCTCAGGAGATCATGGAGGCGCATATGGTGGCGCGGGAAAACAGGCTCATAGGCCCTGTAATGGAGCAGCCCCAGTACAATATGTTTTACCGCCGAAAAGTAGAGGTGGAATTCAGCCAGCTATACAAAACCGTCGGTCTCGGAACTACCATCTGGTCCCCTTTGGCATCGGGCCTTTTAACCAATAAGTACCTGGATAAATTTCCCGAAGATACACGCCTCGGAAGGGAGGAACTGGATTGGCTGAAAGAAAGGGCACTAACCGAAGACAATCTCGCCAAAGTGCGAGAACTCAACAAGGTAGCAGAGGATATGAACACCACCCTCGCCCAACTCGCCATTGCCTGGTGTGCGAAAAACGAGCGCGTTTCCACTGTGATCCTCGGGGCGAGCAAGGAAGAACAGTTGCTGGAAAATATCCAGGCACTCAACCTGCTGCCCGACCTCACTGATGAAGTCCTTGAGCGCATTGAGTCCATATTGGACAACAAACCCAACCACCCGGCCTTTTGATAGACGGATTCCATTTCGATAGTATGTATTTATCTAGATGGTGCGCAAATGTTAGATTCAGAGTGAAATACAAAAAAAATATTTATAAAATTAATCCTTGTAATTTGGAGATATAAATCAGTCTGTCGTATTTTTGTTTCATACAGGCCTTTTAATTTGCTAAAAGTTTTAAAAGTCTTTTAGGGCTTACTTTTTAATCCCGTCAGGTAGATCTATTGACAACAATCAATTATCATCAAACTTTAAGCCATGGAAAGAATCAAAACAACGGCCTGGTTATTTGTTATTATGTGTCTGTGTCATGCCGGTAAAGCTCAGACCAATGAGGGTGCTACACTTATCGAAAGAGACCTGATATATGGAGAGTTCAACCTCGCGGGCTATAAAGTCCCCGATGGTTCCTACAAAATTTCCGGTGGGGTTGGATTTAGTCATAATATTTGGATAACCCGGAATCCTGAATTGAGATCCCTATGGTCAATTAACTGGTCACTGAGGCTGTTTGGTCTTCCTGAAGCCAATGATGAAGGTGATAAGAATGGTGGCAGCCTTTCAGTTGCTATGCTGGGTCGGGCTACTATCCCCATAAATGGACCCCAAGGCGAATGGTTTTACTTTGCAGCCATTGGCCCGGAAGTTTTTGTCCCTTTTTGTGATGGAAAAAGATCCTACCTGGGTCAAATGCAGGCAGGGATAATGAGATACCACGGGGGCCGCTCCATTTTTTCTAATTGGGAGACTGGAATGAGTTTGAGCTATGATGTCGCATCGCGTTCCGATGACATTACCCTACTGAATACCCTGTTTTTCAGATTCAGATTCTGATACATCACATTCGTGAGGCATACTCCCGGAATACCATTAAGGGGTCCAGTTTATTAACCAACCTTTTCGATGGTGTTTGGCTCCTCTGGTTGAAATCCGGGGTTGAGTAATAGGTATCTAAGGCTATTATTACGCCTCCGCAACGGGATCATACCACACAGCAGGGGTGTACCTATAATTGTTATAGAGTTTTTCATCTAAAAATAGCGTTACACTGGCTGACAAATTATTCGCGCCACCAATTCACGATTTCTCCGCATGTTGTTCTACCGGGACAATCCAGCCGTATTTGTCGGTTTTTTTACCAATCCTCACTCCATTTATAAAAGCCTTTACAGATTTAGACAGTTTCCAGTTTGACTCATCAAACTTCATATCAATATCGGTGTCCTTAATGCGGGAAATATTGGCGATGACTGCAGCGGTACCCGAACCAAATGCCTCCACCAATTCGCCTTTGTTATAGGTCTCCTTGACTTCATCAATAGTCAGTGGATACTCCTGTACATCGTGCCCCTCGCCCTTGAGGTAGTCGATAATTGACATGCGGGTGATGCCCTTCAGAATGGCGCCATCTGTGGCCGGGGTCACTATGCGATCCTTGAAAACGAAGAAGAGATTCATGGTTCCCACCTCTTGAATGTATTTGAATTCGTGGGCGTCCATCCACATCACCTGATCAAACCCCTCCTCGACGGCGAGCTTGGCAGGCAATAGAGATGCTGCGTAATTTCCGCAAGTCTTTGCTTCCCCCACACCCCCTCTGACGGCGCGCACGTACTTCCGCTCTACCTTGAGCGATACCGGCTTGCTGTAGTAGGGGCCTACCGGAAGGGTTAAAATAATGAATTTGTAAGCCTTCGAAGCTGTGACTCCTATGTACTCATCTGTAGCAAACATAAATGGCCGGATGTACAGTGCAGATCCCTCCTGTGGTGGTATCCATTCTCTGTCGGTATCGACCAGTGCGTGAATGGCATCCAGGAAAACATCCCTGGGAAAATCAGGCATGCACATTCTTTGGGCTGAGGCATTGAGTCGCTCAATGTGTTTTTCCGGTCTGAATAACAGTGGGGTGCCTTCCTGGTCCACCGTCGCCTTCATCCCTTCAAAAATGGATTGACCGTAGTGAAGGGCCATCATGGCAGGGTGAACGTTTATATTTCTCGTTGGTTCTATGGTGAAGTCTTTCCACCGTCCATCCTCATAGGTAGCGGTAAACATGTGGTCTGAAAAAACCTTACCAAATGGAATGTTGTCAAAATCTACTTCATTGAGTCTTGAAGCGTTAGTAGGATTTATCTTTATCTTATTCATAGGCGATATTTTTCGCTAATATACGAATTTTGCCGTAATTTTGCGCCGCGAGATTAAAGTCGTTCAGAAATTTTTTTGCTCACCTACCTCACTTTCGGACAAATGGATTCTTTTTCCCCATTCGGTAAAAACCAACTTGTGAAGATTCCCGGTGAATTTGAGGAGGATAAGGTGATTGTGCCTGTCTCAAAGGGAGCCAAAGTGTTATTTGCCGGTGCGGGACTGAGCGAGGACCAAAAGAAATTTGCCCTAAAGGTAGCTTCTGCGCTGGATTACAGCGATGCAGATTGCGCTTTTCTGGAGATTCCCAAAGGGCGATTTTTTGAGCTTACCGATGTGGCAGCCGGTTCCTACGAATTGATTGTCTTTACAGATGTTGATTTCAGCAATTCTGCCCTCAATTTCAATATGCCAAAGTACTCACTGCAGCGGATTTTTAACATCCCCGCAATCCTGACCGATGAGTTGCAAACCGTAGGAAAAAGCAGGGAGAAAAAAATGCATCTGTGGGGCGAGTTGAAAAAACTGAAATCCTGATACTGCTTTTTTTTTCTATCAAATTTTTACTGTAAAATGGCAAATACCAATCATAGAACCATTCTTTTTGCTACCGGAAATTCCAATAAGACGAGAGAGGCTCGGGCAATCCTGGGCGGTGAATTTGTATTGAGGGATTTGTCGGAGATTGGTTTTGATGGTGAGCTGAAAGAGGAGGAGGATACCCTGGAGGGAAATGCCATCTCAAAAGCCAAACAAGCTCTGCAACTCACGGAATTTGAGTCTTGTTTTGCGGAGGACACTGGCCTGGAAGTCGTCGCACTGGGTGGAGCCCCTGGTGTATTTTCTGCCCGTTATGCCGGGAAGGATGGTAATTCTGAAGCCAACATCAAAAAGTTGCTGGAGAATCTGGAGGGAGTTCCCGACAGAAGGGCAAGGTTCAGAACCGTAATCGCATATGTAAGGGGAGAGGAGGTGTCCACTTTCGAGGGAATTGTAGAAGGGACTATAGGGGAGGAACCAAAAGGTAGAAAGGGGTTTGGCTACGACCCGGTATTTATTCCCCGGGGCTACAACCAGACTTTTGCCCAGCTTCCCATTTCATTGAAAAATAAGATCAGCCACCGCGCCCGTGCTTTTGAAAAGTTTACTAACTGGCTGAGAGGATTTCAGCGGTAAAGAAGAGAAACTTCGCGTGTTTAATTCCAGTGGGGTTAAAGGGAGGACAGATTCAGTCAGGTCGAAGGATGAAATTCGCACTATGACCACCAGTCCGAGTACAAATGCCCCTTTACAAAAAAACCTGCAGCCAATGTGACCGCAGGTTTTTCTAAAATTATGCTTTGTTAATCTGCAAAAAAGCAGAGATCAGCTCGCCTCGTCTTGCTTCACTACATTCGCGCGAATGGTCAACCTGTGCGTACTCGGGGTTGTATTGGCAGTAACGGTTACGAATTTTGTATCCACTTTTCCATCCACACTTCCCTTGTTGCGGCTGTCGTACTCCACTTTGAGTGAACCGGTTTCTCCGGGAGGGATCGGATCGCGGTCCCATTCAGGAACTGTACAGCCACAACTTCCTCTAACATTGGAGAGAATGAGGGGCTGGTCGCCTGTATTGGTAAAAGTGAAGCGGTGAGTCACCTTGTCGCCGTCATTGATGGTGCCAAAGTCGTGTGTCTCCTCGTCAAATTGGATGGTGGTAGAGGGCCTTTCCGGAGCTTCCGGTGTGCTGGATAATCTCTGAGATTCGCGACCGCTTTCAGCGGCTTCATCAAGTTGCTCGGGTCGATCCACCAATTCAGGCGAGGCTTCTGCAGCAGTTGTACTTTCTTCCTCCTGACAGGCTGTAAACAACAACACTGCAAAGAACAAAATCGATAGGTTTAAGTATTTCATCGTGTTAGGTTTTAATATGGTCCACAAAGGTAAATCAATGGAACGCAAAATAGTTTGAATGTTTGAAAAAAAATCGGGTTAATAACGAGTGGGGCTTCACTCATATTTTAATTGTCTGTGCTTTTGAATGGATTGAAAAGGCTATTTTTTTAAACTGCTGAGAAAATCTGCGGCTTCGAGGGTGTTCAGGCATTCGGATTTCAACATACCCCCTTTTTGGGCCACCGAAATACCGTATTTTATGTCGTCTATTCCCATAGTGGAATGTGCGTCGGGGTTAATGCTGAATTTGATTCCGCGCTCGGCCGCGGGTCGAATCCACTGCCAATCCAGGTCCAATCTGTGGGGGTTGGCATTGATTTCAATGGCCACTCCGTTTTGGGCACAGGCATCTAATATTTTAGGCATGTCCAATGGATATCCGGGACGTGACAGAAGCAGCCTGCCGGTTGGATGCCCCAGCATGTGCACGGACGGGTTTTCAATTGCTTTAATGAGCCGGTCGGTTGCTCTTTCCCGGTCCATTTTCAAAACCGAATGAACCGATGCGATGACGAGTTCAAAGCCGGACAGCAGCTCAGGGCCGTAGTCCATATCTCCATTGGGCAGTATATCGGCTTCAATTCCCTTTATCACCCGGAAGGAATCCCGTTTTTCGTTGAGTCGGTCGATCTCGGCCCACTGTTCCAGGACATCCTTTTCTCGCAACCCCCCAGCGTAGGCTGCGTAGGCGGAGTGGTCGGTAATGGCGAGGTATTTGAATCCCTTTTCGCGGGCTGCATCCACCATCTCCTCCAATGAATTGATTCCGTCGCTGTAGTTGCTATGTGCGTGGACCACACCGAGGATATCCCGCTCACTGAGAATTTCTGTTTCCGATAATTCCAGCGCATTTTCGGGAGATTCCCAGTCCCGGAATTCCGGTTTGATATAGGTGACACCGAGGGCATTGAACAGTTTTTTTTCACTGCTGTAGGACTGCTCCCGGAGTTTGTCCTTCCAGAGGGGAGAATCAGTAAAAGCTTCGGGTCCCGTGAGTTCTAACTGTTTGTTTCCAAACTCAGCGGCAGGGCAGAGGTGAAGGCAGACTGGGTATTTTTCTTCCAATGTCCAGCGTATATAATTATCTCCCATTTGCTCCAATTCGGCATTTGGCAAGCTGACCTTTTTCCAGTCTTCCAGGGTTCCGGTAGCGAGCAGGGATATTTCTTCCAGGACTGGCATAATCCTCCGCAATTTTCCGGTAAAGGTCACCATTTCACCTGCCATTTCACTGCTAAAGGTTGCGAGTACCTCTTTGGCCGCGTCTATGAGTTCGGCGTAGAGGAATTTCCCCTGTTGACTAAGGTGAAATTCTACCTTAGAAATAATATCGCTCTGGGATTTTTGACCAAAGCCCTTCAGTTTGAGCAACCTGTTTTCCTTGCACGCATAGAGCAATTCGCCTGGGGATTGCACTTCGAGACCCCGCCAGAGTTTTCTGATTTTTCCGGGACCAAGTCCCTTGATATTGAGGAGTTCTTCGACTCCGGGTGGAATTTCTTTCCGGGCCTTTTCAAGAGCGTTGAGGGAACCTGTCTCCAACAATTCCCCGATTTTGGAACTGATGGCCTTGCCCACGCCCGGGATTTTTTCTATCTCATCACTTTTCATGGAGGCCAAATCTCGATCGTGCTTCCTCAAGGTGTTGTAGGCATTTCGGTAGCTCCTTATCTTAAAGGGGTTTTCCTCCAACAACTCCAGCAGATTGGCGAGGGTGCGAAAATGGGTTGCTATTTCCTGGTTGGTCATTGTTCCTGGTATTTTAGCTGCAAATCTACGGATTTTATATGGTGTTCGCGGAATGTGCTGCAACGGGGTGCCAGGGTTTTCCACTTGGTATTTTTATTTGGTCGTATCCCTGTGCGACAGAATCCAAAGGACCATCTTTCAAAAGCACCTAAAGAGTGGCAGAAACAGAACTTTTAATACAAAAGCCCAGGATTTATGCAAAAGGCGTGCAAACATAAAAAAAGGAGTTACAGCAAATTGCCATAACTCCTTGTTAATCAAGTCGGGGCGGCAGGATTCGAACCTGCGACCCCCTGCTCCCAAAGCAGGTGCGCTAACCGGACTGCGCTACGCCCCGTACGTGCCTTTTTCCAATGGACCGTGGCCGAAAATTAATCGGTTTTGGAAAAATGGCGGTGAGGGCGGGATTCGAACCCGCGGTACGCGTTTCCACGTACGCCGGTTTAGCAAACCGGTGGTTTAAGCCACTCACCCACCTCACCGTCCTGTTTTTTCCGTGTCTCTTTCGACCCGTTTTTAAAAGCGAGTGCAAATATACAGAAGTATTAATCACACGAAAAAATTATTTGTGTACTATTTCATAAAACTTAACTCAATTTCTCTCTCCAACCGTTTTACCTTGGCGCAAAACAGTGGATTGGTGTCCATTTGGTCCTTGATGGATTTGCAGGCGTGAATCACGGTACTGTGGTCTCTTCCTCCAAAACTCTTCCCAATTTCCTTGTAGGAGGCGGGGGTGTATTGCTTGCCCAGGTACATGATAATTTGACGGGCCGATACGATATCTCTTTTGCGGGATTTTCCGATAATTTCCTGGTCCGTGATCTCCAGCAATTTGCAAATAAGGGCCTTGATGGATTCCACATTGATCTCGGTATCCTCTTTTTCCACAAATTGATTCAACACCTTTTCGGCCAGCTTGATGTCGATGGTGCTGTTGGTCACATTGGCCTGAAAGAGTAACGAAGTTAATAGCCCCTCAAGTTCCCGGATATTTTCTTTTACATTGTAACAAACGTACTCGAGTACTTTATCGGGAATTTGGCCATTTTCCTTTTCCAGCTTGTGGTAAGCGATGGCCATTCTGGTTTCAAAATCCGGGGCCGTAAGATCTGTGGACAATCCCCACTTGAATCTCGAAATCAGACGATCGTCCATTCCCTCCAGGTCTTTGGGAGGACGGTCCGAGGTGAGGACAATTTGCTTGCCATTTTGATGTATTTGGTTGAAAATGTGGAAGAGTATTTCCTGTGTTTTCTCCCTTCTGGCCAAAAAGTGGATGTCGTCCAGCAGGAAGAGGTCGAGCTGTTGATAATAGCCCACCAACTCATTGATGTTTCCTGCCTTGATCGCTTGAATGACCTGATTGGTAAATTTTTCAGTACTCAGATACAGCACTTTGAGACCGGGATTTTTTTCCAGTGCCAAATTGCCAATTGCATGGACAAGGTGGGTTTTGCCAAGTCCTGAAAGCCCGTAAATGGTGAGGGGGTTAAAGGAGGTCTGTCCAGGGTCTTCCGCAATCCGAAGTCCTGCAGAGCGAGCCAGTTTGTTGCAGTCTCCCTCAACAAAATCCTCAAAATTGTACTTCGATACCAATTGGGGCTCAATCCTGATGGGAGTTTCCACGCCCGTTGAAAACGGATTCTTCCCCTCAGCAACGGGAGATTTACTGATTTTCTCCCTGCTTTTCACGGCCTTTCGATCCCTGACCTTTCGTATCTTGTACTCCAGCCGGGCTTCTTTGCCAAGCTCCTCGTGAAGACTAGACTTGAGGACGGGCAGGTAGTTTTCCTCCAGGTGTTTGAAAAAAAACTCGTTGGGCAATTGTACAATGAGCACATTGTCGTCGAGCTGAACGGGGACAATGGGGCGAAACCACGTTTTATAGCTCCGCTCATTGACGCGGTTCCTGATCCTGTTGAGGCAGGCATTCCACACTTTGTTTACATCCGCATTCATCTCAGTGGTCAATGTACCCAATTTTCTACAGTTTTGTCAGTAAAATAGCTCCTTTTTTCTCCTTCCTTTCAGGCGCAATTCTTCTATGCATCCAAAGTCGCTAAATGACCTTGAATTCAGGCTTTTATCCGGAGTGGCGTTCACAGTTTGAGACCTTAGAAAGCAGGGAACTCAGTTGTTCAGCCCCTTGTGCCACTCTCTATGTAATTGTGCTGAATTATTATTCTCCCAAAAGGGGTTCGAAGATAAGCAGATTGATTCAGACGAGAGCTATATTTTTATCGAAAAACTCTCATATCTTTTTGTATGATATTTAACCAGTTATTTTCCAATGGATAGCCACTGATTATTTTATCAACTTTTCCCGACCAGGAGATTTTCGCAGTGGATGCATTTTCCTGGTCGGTTTTTCTCAAAAAGGAGGTCAATGCGTCCCAACATGGTGCCGTTTCGCCCCACTTGATTGATGAGAACGGGCTCACCCTTAGCGTTGTTTTCAATGACCGGCTCGGGTAAGAAGGTATGTGTGTGACCGCCGATTATGAGGTCGATATCACTGCTATTGCGCGCCACAACTACGTCTGAAACCTTGTCTGTTTCGTACTTAAATCCGAGATGGGACAGGCAGATCACAAAATCGCAGCCCTTGTCTTGCTTCAGGCGTCCTGCCACTTCATTGGCGATGGGTAGGGGGTCCAGGTAGCGGGTGTTGCCAAACAATGCAGGAGGAACCAATCCCTCAAGTTCAATGCCTAGACCCAAAAGTCCGATTTTTACCGAGCCCTTTTTGATGATGAGATGTTCTTTGGTCTTGCCCGCCAGTGCGGTATCCGAAAAGTCGTAATTGGAAATCACAAAGGGGAATCCGATGTGGGGCCACTGCTTCAACAGCCCGTCAATACCGGCATCAAATTCGTGGTTTCCTATTGTGGCGGCATCGTATCCCATTTTGGTCATGAGCTTAAACTCTATCTCCCCACCGAACATATTAAAATAAGGTGTGCCTTGGAGGATGTCGCCTGCATCTAAAAGCAATATATGCTCATTCTCACTCCGGATTTGATTGACCATTGAAGACCTTCTGGCAAAACCTCCCCGACCACTGTTTTCTCCCGAACCGGGTGGGAAAGCTTCAATCCTGCTGTGCAAATCATTGGTGTGCAGGATGGTGATGTAAGTTAGTTCCGGATTGGAAGCCAGGGCCTTGTATGGAAAAAAGCCGGTCAATCCAAGACCTGTACCTATGGCTGCTCTTTTTAAAAATCGTCTGCGATCCATGGTCTGAAATTTTGAAAGGGGTCAATTTTCGACATAATTGATGCGCGGGCCGTCCCCGGGGTCTGAAAGGGTGTGACCTCGTTCGCTCTCTCTTTGAAAATGCTGAATAAATGCATCCCGGATCAACACCCCGGTATTGTTTTGCTCGTATTCTGTCAAAAAATAGCAGTTATCCCCGCCGTCGGCCAGGTAGTCATTGGTCGCAATGGTATAAGTGGCCTGCATATCAAGTGCGCTGCCGTCAATCGCAATATCTGTGGCGTGACTGTCCGATATGGAAAAGTTCAAGCCCCTGCTCACCGGCCATCCGCCGTTTGCTGCGATCAGGTCACAGAACTGAGCGACGGTTTTTCCTGAGATTTCAAGAATGACCAGGTAATTTTCAAAAGGCATCAATTCGTACATGGTGCCGAGGGTAATCTCGCCCTCCGGCAGGCTGTTTATTCGAAGTCCGCCAAAGTTTTGAATCGCAAAGTGCACCTTTCCTCCGCTTTCCTCTTCTGCCAAGTCGAGCATAATATCCGCTACCAGTCTGTTCATGGGACCGTCGGGTTGCTGAAGGGGAAGGGCAGTTTCCGTGATGCCGATCACCTCACTCATTTGGGCTTCCATTTCAATGCGGTAGGGTTCGATCAATGCCAACACGGCAGAGTCCTTTTCAGGGTGGGTGGCCTCTTCGACGGTTTGGTTGGCACTGCTAACAGTGGCCAGGTGCTGCACACGGGTACATCCGGTGACCAGCAGGATAAACAGTGCCAGTGTCAGGAATGAAAAGTGTCGTTGAGCAATCATATCTGGTGGTTTTTACATAAGCACGGAGGCCTCTCGTCTTATTGCCTTTTGGGCAGTTTCCAATGGTTTTTCTTCCATCTCATCAAAGTTCTCCATCAGCAATTCGGAGAGCTTCTCGGCCGGCTCTCTTTTGTCCAACTCCGCAGCGCAAGCCGTAATGGTGTTGATGAGGTGCTGGCGCGTGTATTTTATGATGTTCCAGAGATTGTCCGATACGTAAACCTGCTGTGAGATGTTGTGATCAAATTCCTGCTGAATGGCAATTAGCAGAGCCATGTGGAAGTCCTCAACTGTCATTCCAGGGGATTTTATCCGGAGGATGAGGTTGCCGGGACTTATACGTTCACAGAGAAGCGCCAGGCGCTCATATGCCTGAAACTTGAGGGGAATGGTCGTTTTCCGGTTGTCGTTTTTGACCTCAAGTAACTTCATCTGGTACTGCTTGTCCAGAAAGTTTTTTAAAATCGTATAGGCGGTTGCAAAAACCACTGCTGCGGGCAGTGTCAACTTGACTATTGTCAGTAAAATACTCAATGGGTCCATGGTGTAAAGGTATATAATTTGACTGATTTGGGAAGGTTTGCCGGGAAACTTATCCAATTAATTTACCGAAATTTATTCCCTCTTTTTGACAAAAAAATCATCCATGACAATAAAATGATGGGCCGATGGCAATTAAAGTGGCCCCGCGGTCTGAAATGTTTCAGCCGACTGAGTCGGATAGTTACGGGTATTGAACTTTTAGATTTGTATTGGTATTACTATCTTTGTAGAAAAGTGTTAAAAATTATGGCTGAGATTAAACAACAACAGGCTCCGATCAAGCTTACGGAAGGTGCTTTGGAACAATTGCGAACCATTCGCGATGAACAGGGAATTCCCGAAGACCACGGATTGCGCGTTGGTGTCAAGGGCGGTGGTTGCTCCGGGTTTAGTTATATATTGGGTTTTGATGAGATAAAGGACAACGACCAGGTCTTTGAGCTGGATGGTATGAAGTTGATTATGCAAAAATCCCACGGTCTGTATCTCATCGGAATGGAAATTGACTTTGTCGATGGACTCAACAACCGCGGATTTAGCTTTAATAATCCCAATGCCAGTGACACCTGTGGCTGTGGCACCTCTTTTTCATCATAAGAAAGTAAAAACAACAAGGAAGGGGCAATTGCGATTCACCTAAATTAACAGGGGCATAGCAGCCAGCCTTATTCTTACAACTTCTCAAACCTCTACATATTGGCGATAATTTCGGAGCCAAATTCAGAGCATTTGAGTGTGGTTGCTCCCTCCATCAACCGCTCGAAGTCGTAGGTTACCCGTTTTTTCGAAATGGCTCCCTCGATTCCTTTTACTATAAGGGTTCCGGCTTCTTTCCATCCCATGTATTCAAGCATCATAACCCCTGATAGAATCACGGAGGAGGGATTTACCTTGTCCTGTCCAGTGTATTTTGGTGCGGTACCGTGGGTGGCTTCAAAAATGGCATTGCCCGTGGTGTAGTTTATGTTGGCACCGGGAGCGATACCAATCCCTCCTACCATGGCCGCGAGGGCGTCGGAAATATAGTCCCCGTTGAGATTGAGGGTGGCGATCACGTCGTACTCAGCCGGGCGTAGAAGGATTTGTTGCAGAAAGGCGTCTGCAATGGAATCCTTGACGATTATTTTTCCGGCTTTTTCGGCCTCTGATTGGGCTTTGTTGGCCGCCTCTTTGCCTTCTTTTTCAGCTATTCTATCGTACTGTGCCCAGGTAAAAACGCGATCTCCGAATTCGCGTTCTGCAAGTTGATAGCCCCAGGCTTTGAATTGCCCCTCGGTGAATTTCATGATATTGCCCTTGTGGACGAGGGTGACGCTTTTGCGGTCGTTGTCAAGGGCGTATTTGATGGCTGCGCGTACCAGTCGCTCTGTACCTTCTATCGAAACGGGCTTTATGCCGATGGAAGAAGTATTGGGGAAGCGAATTTGAGTCACTCCCATTTCATCCATGAGAAACTTTTTTACCTTATCTGCCTCAGGAGTGCCCTGGTTGTACTCTATTCCGGCGTAGATGTCCTCTGTATTTTCCCTGAAAACGACCATGTCCACTTTTCCAGGTTCCTTAACAGGAGAGGGTACACCCTTGAACCAGCGGACAGGACGAACGCAAGCGTAGAGGTCCATTTTTTGACGAAGAGCCACATTCAGAGAGCGAATACCGCCTCCGACGGGGGTTGTAAGAGGTCCCTTGATGGCGACAATGTATTCCTGAATGGCCTCCAGTGTTTCGTCCGGAAGCCAGTTTCCCGTCTTTTTGTGCGCCTTCTCACCTGCCAGGATTTCCTTCCAGTGAATTTTTCTCCGGCCTTTGTAGGCCTTTTCCACTGCTGCATCCAAAACCCGCTCTGCTGCTGCCCAAATATCAGGGCCTATACCATCTCCTTCAATAAAGGGAATAACGGGGTTATTCGGCACATTCATGCTGCCATCCTGTCCAATTTTGATCTTCTCTTCAGCCATTTTAACTACATTTATTTTGGCGCAAAAATAGACAAATTTCAACCATATTTTAGCTGAATCTGTATTGATTTATACCTGTGTTATTTTGTTGCACAAACAATTTGTATAATACTCTGAATGTCAGATTTGTTTAGCTGGAATTAAAATTGCCCTAACACTGTTTTTTTGAAGCCGATGAAAACCAACTATCTGATGAGTTTTTCCACTACGGAATATTTTGTGTGTCGAAATAAGCAATAAAAACCTGCGTGCTTCATTACCTTTGTACCTTTGAATTTGTAAATAAAAAACATCTTAAAATGAGTGATCAGAAGAAACAACCCAATAAGTTGAACATAGAATTGCCGGAGGACGTAGCAGAGGGTGTATATGCCAACCTCGCCATTATTTCTCACTCCAATTCAGAGTTTGTACTGGACTTTGTAAGAATTATGCCCAATGTGCCAAAGGCCAAGGTGAAATCCAGGGTGGTTCTCACTCCCCAGCACGCCAAACGCCTTTTAAACGCCCTCGTGGACAATGTCAAAAAGTACGAGTCTCAGCATGGTTCAATCGGTGAGGTGGAATCCCACGGCATGCCCCCTATGAACTTCAACACTCCCAAGGCCCAGGCCTGAGGTTATTGATTGGTGATATTTGCGGCTTATTTCTTTAACTGCGGATTGGATTAAATTTGTCAGGGGTGGATTGCCGTAATTTGTCTGAGAGGGAGTATGCCAGTGAAATTGGCTGTGGCTTGAGCTGTGTTAAGGGTTTGTCTGGTGGTTTTCGGCCTCAAGTAATTTGAGGTAGGACTCCCGAAATTGGCTTGGAGACATTCCATATATGTTCTTAAAAAGTTTAGAAAAGTAGGAGGTCTTGTCGTACCCCAGATTTAAAGCAACTTCTGAGATGTTGAGGTCTGGGTTTTCTTGCAGCATGAGCCTGCCTTTGCTAATCCGGAGGTTTAAAATATACTTATTAGGGGTTAGGCCGGTGGCGTCCTTAACCTTTCTAAAGATGTGCCTTTTGCTGATATTGATCTTTTTAGCTAATAAATCAACCGTGACCTCTTTAATAAATTCTTCATCTTCTTCAAAGATTTGGTTCAGCCGCTTTTTTAGCTCGGGATCATAAGCAGGCATTTCTATATTCTTTTTCTCAATAGCTTCAAACTTCTCAATGAAGACTGACAGCTCACTTTTTTTCTCCGGGGTTGGTTTGAGGATTTGTTTCGCTTGATCTGTCCTTTCTAATGGTGGGTGATCATTAGCTGCATCCTCTTTTTCTTCCGGTTTTTTGTACTGAGCGAGATATGCCCACCAAATTAAAATCAGGCAACCGAGAAACCCTGTGGCAATTAATACCTGTAGCGCAGTAATGCTGGCAGGGGAGTGTGAAATAGAAAGTGGCTTGCTCAACTTGACCAGGCTGTGATCTTGAAATTCGAGCAGGATTTCAATGGTATTCTGGCCCGGGTCCAGCATTTGAATGGGCAGGTAATCGGAATCGGTTTTGGTCCATTCATACTCTCCATTTTGAAATCGGAAGTAGAGGTTGTGGACCTGTAGATGGGATTCCAGAGGCAGCTTGAATGTCAGTCTCTCTGCAGAAGCGGGAACTTGAACTGCGTAGAATCCATTTTGATCGACTGAATAAAGGGGGTAACTTGAGGTTTCTTCATTTCGATCGTTCAATCTGATTCCGATGAAGGACTCCTCGATCATTTCGTCATACAGGGAGATTTTTTCCGGAAAAAACAGGGACAATCCATTGATGCCCCCCAAAATAGTGGGGTGTTCCCGGGTGGGAGGTACAGCCAATGCCAGGTGATTGAATTCGTTTTCCCGCAATCCGTTGATCTCAGTAAATATTCTGATTACTCCCTCCTTGTGATCGTATAGGTAAAGTCCGTGATTGGCACTGAACCAAATTCTGCCAATTTGGTCCCGCATAAGATTGTGGGTTGAATTGGACTTTAGGAAGTTATTGGTGTTGAAGTGCGTAATTTTATTAAAACCAGGATAACTTAGGAGGATGATTCCGTCTCCCCAGGTAGAGATCAATAAAGAACCATCGTCAAGGAAGACGATGTCATTGACATTTCTCCTGGGCTTAAGCAAGTGATTGATCACCGGACTTTCAGGATTGCCCGATTTTAAATCTGCAACTATCAAACCGTTGCTGGTGCAAAGGTAGAGCAACTCTTCTTCCGGTATAAAACGGATTCTATTGATAGTGGATGTGGTGGCTGCATCATCTCCTGCGTGAAGGGTGATTTTGGTGAAGGATTTTTCAGACTCGTCAAATAAATACAAGCCCCTGTCGGTACCCAGGTAGTAGTAGTGGTCCCAAAGATGGACTATGTCCCATAAGTCAACAATCCCTTTGTTTTTGAGGTCAACAACCAGGGCACATTCCCCTGTGGTGGGATTATACCTGGCAAAGTTTGCCATTCCAAAATAGAAAAACCCCTCGTACAATTTACTGGCAGCAAAGCTGTGGATAAAAGGCCCCATGCAATCAGATAGATTTTCATCCGGACCGGAAGCTAAAGGATTATTAGGGACTTGTAAATCGATGGTGTAGAGTCCGCTGTAGCTGGCTGCCAATGCTGTCGTGGAGTCGATATAGGCAATTTTTCTAAAGGAAATTGGAGTTTCATCAGTACGGTGAAGCAGTGAGTTGAAAGGGTGTTTCCTTCCGCTGATTGAGTGAATCCCGGTTGAGGAGGCAATCCAGTAACCCTTTTTCCCTTTTACAATTGGGCTGGGTAGTGACCCGCCGATGACCTCCTCTTGCGTCCTGCTCAAAGTTTCATGACGATTGAATTGTCTGCCGTCAAAAGTGAGAATATCTACATGGGTTTCTCGCTCCAAAAAAAACATAATCGGGTCCTCGATAAAACCCATATTAGGTGGGGGGCTGACTGTTTCAATGAGTTTCAAGCGGTCATTTTGGAGCTGGAAGACTAAGATTTGAAGGTTTTCATGCTTCCACTCCACGCAGACCAACTCTCCGTTTTTAATGTGGCAATTAATAAGGTGGTCGGTAGAATTAGTTGCTTCAGTGGTTGCGCGTTCACGACCTGAATAATCGTAAATTTTCAATCTGGTACCCATTTCACCCTCTGTTTTTCCGATCCAGTGGTCAGCATCAAGCTCTCCCAAAAAACGGGTAGGCTGATCGAGTGGAACTTCCTCAATGTTTTTGCGGTCAGAGAGGATGAAAACCCGGCCGTCTGT
The DNA here is from genome assembly GCA_007695035.1 of Saprospirales bacterium. GTDB lineage: Bacteria > Bacteroidota > Bacteroidia > Chitinophagales > Saprospiraceae > PWJY01. The sequence continues at coordinate 19,869 of REEO01000011.1, forward strand.
AGTATTGAAAACCAGGGAATGGTCATGTAGTTGATCAATGTGGCCAAATTCAATATTCTCCTGTCCGGATTTTCCTTCAAAGAAATACATCCCGTCCATTGCGGTGCCTTCCTTTCTGTTCACCAGTATCAGGCTTCGGATGGGGTTATTCCTGTATACGAAATTCCGCCAGCACCAGATGTCACCGTTCTGATCTGTGCGCATTTTGTTAATTCCTTGAGCCTGGACATCTAGAGAGGCGAAATGCCCGACATTCTCCCCGTCAAATTGATAAATTCCTGTTCTGGAGGCCAGCCATATTAATTCCTCTGACTCCTTGTAAATGGTCCTGAGGTGGTTGTCAAAATCAGGAACCGGGAATTGATGATGGGTGACCATTACAAGAGAATCACTGAGTTGAACGGACTGTATGGTTTGGATTGTAGGGCTGGAGATTTTTCCACCTTCCCCTGCATAGAGATGCCCCCGGAATGGCAGTCCACTCATTAGAAATGAGATGCAGATTACAGTGATTGCGGGGGCTATCAGCTTCACAATTGATTTACAGCTTTATATTTTTCTCAAAATAAGGGATGAATTTACGAAAAATTTTTGGGACATTGGGAATTATTATTAAGTAAGAGGTTCTGCGGTGTACAAGAATTGTCTTTGCAATTGTTTTTTGATCAGCTGGTTCATGAATGCTTAGAAGTTTTTGGTGGTTAAAATTTAAAGCCTTTTGTCCACTGCGCTTTTTTCAAGTACTGATTTCAGGTCATAAATAACGCGATTGGCCTTCTTCTCGAGTGGAATATTTTTAAATTGATCATGTGCCACTGCAAGTATTATTGCCTGGTATTCTGAGGGATCAATTTTTTCAATGCTGTCAATGAGTTGGAGTCCGTATTCCTGCCTGGTGGTGTCCGCATCGGCAACAGGGTCACAGATGTCAATTGCCATTCCGTAGTTAATCAGTTCCTGGTAGATGGAATACACCCCGGTATTTCTGGTGTCGGGGCAATTTTCTTTGTAGCTGAAGCCGAGAATTAGTGCCCTGGCATTTCTGATGTCCAGTTTTTTGGTCAACATACACTTGATGAGCTCAGATGCTACGAAATTTCCCATTCCGTCATTGGTGCGCCTACCCGCGAGGATAATCTCCGGGTGGTATCCCAATTCCTGTGCCTTGTGGGCGAGGTAATATGGATCCACGCCAATGCAGTGTCCACCAACCAAGCCGGGTTTGAAGGGCAGAAAGTTCCACTTGGTGGCTGCCGCTTCCAGTACCTCGCCAGTATCGATATTTAGTAAACTGAAGAGTTTGGCCAGCTCATTTACAAAGGCAATATTGATATCGCGCTGGGCGTTTTCAATGACCTTGGCTGCTTCCGCCACCTTGATAGAGGAGGTCTTCCAGGTGCCAGCTTCTATCACGGAATTGTACAGGTCATCTACAAAATCCGCTGTTTTTAAATTCGATCCGCTGGTCACCTTGCGTATGGTTTTTATGGTTCTCTCCTGGTCACCGGGATTGATGCGCTCAGGTGAATAAGCTGCGAAAAAATCCACATTGAATTTCAGGCCGGATCTCTCCTCCAAAATGGGGACGCAAATGTCTTCTGTCGTTCCCGGATAAACCGTGGATTCGTATATTACCACATCGCCTTTTTTCAGCAAGGGCCCGATGGTACTTGTAGCTTTGAGAAGGTTATCCAGGTCGGGCCTCTTAGAAGCATCCACCGGTGTTGGAACAGCAATAATAAAGGTGTTACATGCACGGAGATCCGATGCATTTTCCGTGATTTTCAGCCCGGGTGATCCACCTGGTTTTACAGCGCGGTCTGACTTGAGTATTTTTCTAAGGCTCTCTGTCGAAACCTGAGCGGTGCGATCATTTCCCCTCTTGAGTTCTTCCAGTCTTTTGCGGTTGTAATCCAGTGCAACAGTGGGGTACTTTTCGGCGAAAGTCATCGAAAGTGGAAGTCCCACGTATCCAAGACCAATTATTCCTATTGCTGTATTTTGATCTGTCATAATTTCTGTATTGATACACGGTATGACAATGCAACTTCCTATGGATTCCTGCCCTCCGCGGTTAACAGAGCAAACATAGTGAAAACTGCTTGATTATGGGAGTAGAGGAATTGTTTTAGGACGAAAATATAATTGTTCCAGATGAAAAGGTGAAGGATATTTCTTTCTCGCTCCAAGTATTTTCGATTCCATTTTAGGTTAAAGGCACAGATCCGGGGAAAGTGTTTAGATCATTCATTATATTGGGTCTGCATAAGCGAAATTGCCGGTCTTCACAAGAATTTTTTGCCCTCATGCAACCTTATCGATTTGTGGATGCCACTATGCTTAGTGAAAAATGTCATGGAAAGTTGGAAGAATTAAACAGCAGGATAGTTTGTCGGGAAGGGAAGATTTAAAAATTGATCAAATAATAAGTTCCTGTAAGGAAGGGGATGAAAGGGGTCAAAAGCTTTTATATGATAAATATAAAGACGCCCTGTTTAATCTTGCATATCGCATTACAGGGTCTGAAACTGAGGCTGAACACATACTTCAGGATTCCTTTATGGATATTTTCAAATCCATAGACCGGTTCAGAGCGGAATCCGGGATTTACAGTTGGATGAGATCCATAGTTGTCAGGAAATCAACCCACTTTACCAGAACCAATAAATGGAAATGGACGAGCTATGAGGAATCAGCAGGGGAAAATGGGGTCATTCCTCCTCCTTCGACTGACGGAAGTGAATTGATGGAAACCCTGCAGCAGTTGCCAAAGGGATTCAGGACCATTTTGATCTTGTACTACATGGAGAATTATTCGCACGAACAAATTTCCAATGAACTGGGAATCAATATAGGAACTAGTAAATCCCAACTACACCGGGCAAAAAAAAGATTGAAGGAGTTGATTTTAAAAAAGAAAAAGTCATGAAAAAAACAGATGATGACAGGTGGTTTGAGGCTTTTGAGGCATTGCCGGAAAAAAAGGCACCAGGAGGTCTGTTTCCATCCATAGCAAAACAATACAAAGATTGGAAAGCATGGAATTCGGTATTCCGGTCACTTCCTGATAAAAAATCCCCTCTTGAATTTGACCGGATCAGGTCCGGGGGAAATGCCAAGGTAAAAAAGATGGGGGTTTGGTATTTTCGGATGATAGCTTCTTCCCTGGCACTGTTATTAAGCGCAGGCTTGTATTTTTCACTGGGAGAAACAACTGATAACATTGCCATAACCGTCGATTCTTCTACTGAGTATCTCGATCTTGACTTGCTACCCTCCGATCCTTCCCAACTCTGTATGGACCTGAATATCAGGTGTGATTTTATTGCAGATGAAGATTTTCTAAGGGACTGGGAGGAATTGACCAATGCCGTAAATACGCTTGCGCATTCTGTAGGTAACCATCCGATTGACCCTTTTTGGGTAGATGAAATGATAAGAATTGAAAACATGCGGGTAGAACTGTTTAATGAATTTTTAAGTGATCTGAGAATATGAAGCATTTTGTTTGTTGCCTGATAGCAGTGCTCTACATTTCCTCCACAGGTCTGGGGCAAACCGACCAGGTTTACCGGGCCTCTCAGGATGAAAATCATGTTTTTGGCAAGAGCAATGTTATTTCGACCATCCATATTCATGCCGAGCAGACCAATATTAACATCCTTCAATGGGAAAGGCCCTTTGTGGATGTGGTGATCCTTAACACTTCAAGTCATGAGAAAGAGGAAGCAGCAAGGGCCGGTTTGGATCGCGTAAAGTTTCACAAGGACGAGATTGGCAAAAATTTATACATAAGAAAATTGGTGACTGCTGACCAGAATAATGGCGGCGAAGTTCCCCGGATTTTTTCGGAATTGACATTGATGGTACCCGAGGGAGTCGAATTCAGGCTCAAGAATAAAGTAGGCAGGATAACAGTGGAATCCGGAAATATTGATTTAAAAGGAACACTTGAATTATGCCAGTTGATTGTCGCCCGGTCCAGTATTAATTTGAATGTTTCTCAGAGCTTTGGGGAAATAAAAATCACCGATAGCCAGATTCGAGGTGAACTCAAGCTCAATCGCGTCAATGCCACACTTTCACAGGTTCAGGGCAGCCTGAAGGCCAAAACGCGCTGGGGAAGTTTGGTGATTGATCCCACACAATCTTCGCTCGAACTGACTGCATCGATTAATAAGACAGAGATGAGCGTACGAGGCCTTAGTTTGGAAAAATACCAGCTCGATATCAGTACTAAATCATCCAGGATAAATGTTTCCCCGTCACTCCTATTGGATTTTGCCGAAACCGAAACCGGAAAAACGCTTAGCCACTTCCCCGCAAATCCTTCAGTGAAGCTGAATATTGAAAGCGATAACAGTAAAATTAATTTGCAGAACTAATATATCTAAGAAACTATACAAACCAGTCCAAATATGAAGCGGAAAAGAAAACTACTACTGTGTTTCAGCGCCGTTATCCTCCTGCTGATTTTCAACCCCTGGACCGTTAAATCACAGAATGAAGTAGCTGAATTTTCACCTGAATGGTTGGATACAACCCAATCAGTATATGTCTCTGATTACGCTGAAGTTTTCAGGTCTTATTTGCCTGCGAGACACTTGTTTAAGATCAATCTGAACGGATACTTCAGGAGTTCGCAAAGCTTTGCATCTTCCCAGAGTCCATATGCCTGGGAGGGTTTTACTTTTGCTTATGAGAGAAGGATTGGGAGGCAGTATTCTGCTGAGTTCAAGTTGGGACTTATTCCCGAGTTTCTATTCCCCAACCAAAGTGCTTTAGATTATCTTGGAGGAGTGGGTATTGGGTTTAGGAGATACTTTAACTCTTCAATTAAAACTGATTATTGTCTTGAAGAAACCAATTTGTCGGGCATGTACCTGTCGGCTGAGGTTCATTATGGACATAAAGGCGTCAAGTCCCATGAATTTCTGAGTCCCGATGTTAAAATATTGTACAATTCTTTTGGGTTGGGCCTGGGGTATCAAAAAAGGGTACTCAATCACTCTTTTGTCAACATGAAAGTTTTAGCAGGGATTGACCCCAAGTTTGAAGGGAAAGCGTTCGGAAGAGAAGTCACCAGACGGGTTTTCTTTTACCCATCTGTAGAATTCGGATTTGCTTTTGGAGGGCAACAGAGTTCAAGGAGCAGCAGTTGCGTTTTGTTCAATTGTCAACAGGAAGCGGATGAATTGTATAAGCTGGATGTTTTCCCAATGCTGAATGGGAATTATTGGAGAGACCAGCTCGGATTTGGAGTTTATTTTGAAAGAGAGAAGCGACTTGGCGAAGGACCATTTTCATATACTTCCGGGATAGGATTAGGGGTAAAGGATTATCACAATTCCACAAATCTCCTTTGGTCCCTGTTCGGCGATGTAAGATATTATTACAATTTAAAATCTCGAATACTCAAGGGCAAGACGGCCAATAATTTTTCAGCCAGTTTTATTTCCCTGGAGTTGAATACACACAATGACCGGTCGGATATAGCAGAAAGACCGATTGGGGACTATATAGCCCCTGATGAGATAAAATTCTCTAACGATTTGTCCCTTTTTTGGGGAATCCAAAGAAGTGTATTGGATCGAGGATTTATTCAGGGCAGAGTGGGAACAACTTTTGCATCGGGAATTTTTGCGGATAATTCTTATGTGATTGGAACGAGATTGGTCCCCAGATTGGACCTGAAGGTAGGGTTTGCTTTTTAGGAGAATCAGGGGTTTTCAGTTTGTTTAATATAGCCTCCCGAAATCTACTTTAACCGGCATTTTCAACACTCTATAAATGAGTCCACTCCGAAAACCTCTTTTTATTACAAATGGCTGCAAAATCCAA
>REEO01000070.1 GCA_007695035.1 Saprospirales bacterium
AACACTTCTTCCCATTCCGAACAGAGCGGTTAAGCCCCTCAGCGCCGATGGTACTTGGATTTAATCCCGGGAGAGTAGGTCACTGCCAATTTTTTAAATTCTAAGACCCGGTCTGGTACATCCAAACCGGGTTTTTTTTGTTCCTTTCGAAATACTTAACCAACTCTCGACCGCCTCTCCTCCTTGATGAATTTTTCATTAACTTTGTTGAACCAAGCCCCCGGATTGGCATTTGTGTTAATACTTTGGTCCTAGTTGAGTAATATGGCCTGTAAAATATTGTCATTGACTTCCCGGTTTGTTGTCTCCCTGTTTTTTTGCACAGGCCTGACCCTCTCTTCTAGTGCTGCAGGACTACCACCCGTTATTTCCTTTTCTCCAGAAGATTATCTTGCCGACAATCAAAACTGGTCTATCACCCAAAGCTCAGAGGATCACATTTTTGTGGCCAATAATAAAGGAATGCTGGAATATAATGGTGACTCATGGAGACTGTATCCCACTCCCAATGAAAGTATTATACGATCAGTTTACTACTCCGACGGCCGTATCTATTCGGGATGTTTTCGTGATTTTGGTTATTGGGAACGAGATCTGAAAGGGAAAATGGTCTATAAATCTCTGGTAGAGAGCCTAAAAATTGAACCGGGCGATAACGAGGAGTTTTGGACCATTTTAAGTTACAATAGTTGGATACTCTTCCAATCCCTGGACGCCATTTACTTTTACAACAGCTCCAATGGAGACGTACGGATGTTTGAGTTTGATGAGGGAATAACCAAAATGATCAGATTGCGTAATGAGATATACTTTAGCATTCCCAGGAAAGGAATTTACAAAATCGTTGATGGGGCAGTTTCCCTGGTAAACGACCATCCTGTTTTCAGAGGTAACCCGGTTGTCAACATGTATAAAAAAAACGGTCAAATCCTGGTTCAGACCATTACGGCAGGTATTTACACTCTTGAAGACGAACCTGCAGCCTGGGGTTATGAGAACGAAGGACTTTTATCCGGTCTATCGGTTTACAACAGTATGCAGAGCCGGGCCGGGAATTTGTTACTTGGTACAATTTCTGATGGTTTGGTAAAGGTAGATGCAACTGGAGATATTGTTTACCAAATCACCAAAGACCAATTTCTCACAGATAATACGGTTCTATCTGTATTTGAGGACAGGAGTGGTAATATTTGGATCGGACTGGATAACGGTATCGCATGCATCAATCAGAACTCACCTGTAAGTATCTTCTACGACCGAACCGGTAAACTGGGTACAGTTTATTCATCTATTATTCACAATGACAGACTCTACCTCGGCACAAACCAGGGTTTGTTTTACAAGAAATGGCCGGTGGAAAGTAGAACTGATGAATTTCATATGGTTTCAGGATCAGTAGGGCAGGTTTGGGATCTTTTTGTTTACAACGACCAGTTGTTTTGTGGTCACAATGATGGGACATTTTTGATAAAGGAGAATCAGTTGGTACAAATTTCTGATCTACCTGGTACCTGGTGTTTTAAATCGATACCCGAAAGACCTGATCTGCTGCTTCAGGGCAACTACAAAGGTTTGAGTATTCTAGAGGCTACTGGAGATAACTGGAGGTTGCGCAATGAACTGTCTGGATTTAATATCTCCTCTCGTTATATTGAATTTATTGATAAAAGCTCCTTGCTGGTAGCCCATGAATATAAGGGTGTTTATAGATTAGAGCTGGACGATGATTACAGGAATGTAGTAAAGGTTGAAAAAATTCCTTCAGCAAAACAGAGTCTTTATTCCAGTATCACGAGTTTTAATGGGGACATTCTTTACAGCAATGAGTATGGGATTTGGCGGTATGATTTAGGTAAAAGTGGCTTTGCGAAAGATAGCTTCCTGAGTTCCCTCTATAAGGGTTACAATTACAGTTCAGGAAAACTTGTCACTACAAGGGACGAGAGGGATCTTTGGACTTTTTCCAAAGAATCCATGCATTACGTTTCACCCGGAAAATTTTCAGATGATCTCAACGTAATCAGCATTCCTATTCACTACAGTGTGCGTAATGCGATGGTTGGTTACGAGAATATGCTGGAAACTCATAACAGCAATTATTTGTTCGGCAATTCTCAGGGGTATTTTCTCATTGATCTCGATGGCATAAAAAATCGCCAATTACAATCTGAACTTAGTCTCTATATGGCCAGAACATGGACGCTAAATCAGGAAGAAGAAAAACTACTGGCCCTAAATGCTGATGCTGTACTTTCCAATAGATATAACAACATAGAGTTCTCTTTCTCGCTACCTGAGTTTGAAAAGTACTTCACTACTGAGTTTCAGTATCAACTTGAAGGTGTTATGGTTGATTATAGTGACTGGAATACAGTTAATAGAGCAGTATTTAATAATCTTGATTATGGGACATATGATTTTCGTGTTCGTGGTAGGATAGGTGAAAAATACACTACAGAGGCAGTAACCTTTTCCTTTGTTATTGAGCGCCCGTTTGTACTCTCAAATTTGATGATCTTTCTGTATTTTTTACTCATCGTTGTTCTTTTTCTAATCGTCCACAGCACCTATCGAAACTACTACAGGAAGCAGCGTGAAAAACTCGAACAAAGGGCTCGAAAAGAGCTGGATTTTCAAGAGTCTGAGAACAAACGCAATTTGATGCGCCTTAACAATGAAAAGCTCAAACAGGAAATTAACGGTAAGAATCGTGAACTTGCCATCTCCACCATGAGTCTTATTAAAAAGAATAAGGCATTGAATACGATAAAGACCGAACTCAATAAGCTGAATACTGATTCCGGTGGCCTTAAGCGGGTGGTAAAACTGATCAATTCCAATCTAAAAAGCAGTGACGACTGGGACTTTTTTGAAAGAGCCTTCAACAATGCAGACCGGGATTTCTTTAAAAAAATCAAAGCGAAACACTCAAACCTTACCCCGGACGACCTCAGACTATGCGCCTTCTTGAGATTGAATCTCAGTTCCAAGGAAATTGCACCCCTACTGGGAATATCACCCAAAAGTGTGGAAATAAAACGATACCGTCTAAGAAAGAAAATGGAGTTGAGTTCTGAAGTGAACCTGACGGAGTATATTTTAGAGGTATAATTTTTCTGTAGCCTGTTCATCTTTACTCTACATTGCCACTACATTATCAAAAAGTAATCATTTCTTGCAAATAATTTTCTCTCATTACCGGTAGTGGAAAATTACCTGGGCATTTGTTAATTAATGTTTTGTGAATAAAGTATTAATAGAATATGAACTCGACATTGATGGTGTAGTCATGTTGTAGGTATCTATAATTTGACCTGAATAATAAGTGCTTCTAACTTTGTCAAAAATCGCTGCTGTTATGCTTAGATATCTACTTATTTCCTTATTTCTTTTTCCTTCTATACTTATTCTGGCGCAAGACAGGACCATTTCAGGAGTCATCCAAGATGCCTTAGACCAGGAGCCTTTATCGTTTGCAAATGTATCTATAAAGGGTACTACTGTTGGCACTATTGCAGACCTCGATGGAAACTTTACCCTTCAGAATGTGCCGGAGGATGCCGTATTGGTTGTATCTTATATAGGTTATGTTTCCCAGGAGGTTGAAATAAGCGATGATGACTTTTATGAAATATACTTATCGGCCGATGCCCAAATGTTGGCTGATGTTGTGGTCATTGGTTATGGGCGGGAAAGCCGACGAAATGTAACCGGTTCTATTTCTATACTCGATTCCGAAGCTATTGAAAGAATTGATCCTCCCAATGTGGCACAGGCTCTCCAGGGGACTGTATCCGGGGTAAATGTTACCCAGCAGGGAGGTTCGCCAGGTTCGGAATCAAACATTAGAATAAGGGGTATATCTACCAATGGAAACAATGCGCCACTTATAATAGTAGATGGTTTTCAGTTCGAAGGAGGATTGAACTCAATTAATTCTCAGGACATTGCAAGTATGACTGTGCTAAAAGATGCTCAGGCTGCTATTTACGGAGCAGCTGCTTCCAATGGTGTTATATTAATTACCACTAAGTCCGGGGAGCGCAACCAGGAGGCTCAATTTACCTATCAAACGTATTTCGGTCTTCAGGAAACCAGTAGAAAACTTCCTCTACTTAATGCCACCGAGTACGCCCTCTTGTTAAATGAGAGTTACGCAAATGCGGGGTTGGAGTCTCCTATTACCCAGGTGACTGGACTGGGACGTGGAACTGACTGGCAGGATGAAGTTTTCAGCCGTGCACCAATAATGAGTCATAATCTCGCTGTAAGGGGAGGATCAGAGACTACCAGTTATAGTATCAGTGGTTCAATACTCGATCAAGAGGGGATAGTTGGGAGATCAAAATCAAGTTTTGATAGAAAAACCGCCAGCATAGCCCTGGACTCAGACCTGCGAGATAACCTCAATGTAAATGCCAGACTGTTCTACTTTTCAACGAGAAACAGGTCTTTGAATTCTTTCGGATTGGGTTCGGTCCTATTCAACTCTCTGAATATGGCACCAACTATCGACAAAGGAGTCGATGACCTGACCGGAGAAATCAATCTTGGGAACGAAGTGGTCAATCCATTAACTCAGATCAGAAATACCCACAATGAATCCCGAACCAATCGGCTGAGTGGTACCGTACAACTTAAGTTTGACTATGCACCCAATTTAGATATTCAAGCTAGAATGGGTTTTAACTCAGCGTTGACTCAGAATCGGGATTTTTTCCCGGTATTTAATTATGGGCCTGGCAAGGTATTTAATCGGTTAGAGGATAACATGGTTACCCTTGGAAAGATAAATGACAATGACTACACATTTGACCTTTTCAATACCTACAGAAACATAATCAATGACCGCCACGATATTATTTTCACACTAGGTATGACAGTATTCAGGCAGTATGGCGAGGGATTGTTCGGCTCATCTACCGGTGTGCCGGCTAATTCATTTGACTTCGCTGATTTGAGTGTTGCGACGGGTTCAGGGGACAACAGAACTGCTGATTCTTATGCTTACGATGTAAGGCGATTGTCCTATTTTGGAAGATTGCAGTACATATTGGATGACAGGTATTTGATGACTGGTATATTGCGACGCGATGCCTCAACACGCTTCGGTCCAAACAATAGGGTGGGATACTTCCCTTCGCTCAGTCTGGGTTGGGTAATGTCTGAGGAATCATTTTTCCCGAGACTGGATTACCTTGATTTCTTAAAGTTCCGCGGGAGCTACGGAGTAATGGGTAACGATAGAATCCCTGATTTTTTGTACCTGTCATTGCTATCAGGTCAGGCCACTTATGTGTCGGGTGACGATAATAGCCTGATCAACGGAATTGCGATAGGCCCCCTGTCCAATCCCAATATTAAATGGGAGGAATCCAGAAAGTTGGATGTAGGATTCGACATACGTTTCAGCAACAACAAATTCAACTTTGTTCTTGACTACTACATCAACAATACCAGAAATCTTCTTGTATCCGATATTCCGATTTCCGGGATAATGGGAGTATCTGCTCCCGGATCTTCCAGCCCGACCGTTAATGCCGGTAGTGTGAGAAACCAAGGTTTCGAACTGGAATTTTTATACAGGGAGAGTTTGAGTGAAAACCTCAATTTTACCATGGGGTTAAATTTCAGTACCATAAAAAATGAAGTTACTGCCATAGATGGGAGAGATGTACTGGAAGGAGGGCAATTTGGTGTTGGTCAACTCCCTCCCTCGCGGATGGAAGTGGGACAGCCGATTGGTTATTTTTACGGCTACAAGACCGATGGAATTTTCCAAAATATGGATGAAGTCAATGGGCATGCCTCGCAAGTCGCATTAGGTGCACCGGCCCAACCCGGTGATATCAGGTATGTGGACGTAAATGGCGATGGAGTGATTGACGAGAACGACCGGGTATATCTTGGTGATCCTATTCCAGATTTTACATTCGGTTTCAACCTGGAAGTCAACTACGGAAACTGGGACTTTACGGGCTACCTCTTTGGCTCTGTAGGAAATGATATTGTCAGAAACTTTGAAAGAGACCAGCCCAATGTCAACCAAATGAGCTATAAATTAGACAGGTGGACAGGAGAGGGAACCAGCAACAGGGTACCAAGAACCACAGTATCTGCGACCACAAACAGTGTTTTTTCAGACTTCTTTATGGAGGATGGTTCCTTTGTGCGGATTCAGTCGCTCGGCCTTGGATACAATTTCCAGAACAATTTGATGGAAAGAGCAGGTATAAACCAACTGAGGGTTTACGCAAAAGTGGACAATGTCTATACATTCACCAAATACTCCGGTTACGATCCCACCGCATCCACTGGAGTTCCCATTGGAGGGGGAATTGATTTCGGTTTCTACCCTATACCTAGAATTTATATGCTGGGCGTCAACGCACAATTTTAATCATTAGAACAATTATCACCATGAAAAAAATATACTTACTTCTCTTAATCCTACTAGTGGCGGCCTCCTGCAAGGATGATTTTGTTGACGTGGTCCCACCGTATTCCATTAATTCTGAGACATTCTTTGAAACACCTGAAGACTATGAGTTAGCTCTGGTCGGTGCCTATGATATGCTCCAGGCAACCTATGTAAATGTACTCATGGGTGAAATTGCTTCCGACAATGTGAATGCCGGCGGTGAAAGCCCGACGGATGTGATCGGTTGGCAACAAGTGGACAGAATGATTCACACGGCTGTCAATTCCAATATTCAGGACCTCTGGAATTTCAATTTTGCAGGAGTACAGCGCGCGTCCTGGATGTTGGAAAACGAGGACAATATCGACTTTGATGGCAAGGACCAAATCATTGCAGAAGCCAGATTCTTGAGGGCGTATTTCAACTTTGAATTGCTGAAGTGGTTCGGTCCGATTCCCATAAAGGAGAGTCAATTTGAATTGGGCGATGAATTGAGAATTCCCCGCTCATCCGTTGATGAGGTGTATGATTTTATTATTTCAGAGCTATTGGATGCCATTGAAAATCTCAATGTAAGTTCTGTACAAACCGGCCGGGTCAATCAAATGGCTGCAAGGTCACTACTTGGAAAAGTGCACTTGTACAGGGAAAATTTTCAGGAGGCTGCAAACCAATTGAATGAAGTTATTAATTCTGGAATTTATCACCTCTATGGAACTCAGGGAGTCGAGCGATACGAAGATCTCTTTGAGTTTTTGGCCGAAAATGGCCCGGAATCTGTTTTTGAGATACAATACACGGGAGTTCAGGGAGCAAGTTTTGACTGTCTTCAGTGCAGCGAAGGTAATGTGATGGTTGGATTTAGTGGAATCCGCGGTTATACCGGGCCGGTGTTTGAATCGGGTTTTGGTTTTGGATTGCCGCGTGAATCTGTTTATAACGCCTTTTCAGAAGACGACCTTAGAAGGGATGTCAGTATTCTCGACATCGAAGCATGGGCCGCAGAAACCGGTGCCAGTTTTACCATTGGAAACCAGGATCAGAATACCGGACACACCGGCTATTACAACAGGAAATACCTACCCAGAATAAATAACAATCAACCGGATGCTAATCTGACCCAACCCAACAATAACCGTGCAATCCGGTATGCGGATGTATTGCTCATGGCTGCCGAGGCCCTCAATAGAGGAGGAATTGATGACGAGATGGCAAGAACCTACGTCAATATGGTTAGAAACCGCGCCGGACTTTCAGATACCAATGCAAGTGGTAGTGATCTCCTGGAAGTGATTATCAATGAGAGAAGACTAGAGTTGGTTGGGGAGGGACACCGCTTTTTTGATCTGGTCCGATGGAACAAGGCAGAGGAGTATATCGATGGATTTACAGCACCGAAAAACAACTTATTCCCCATACCATTTGAAGAGATCGGATTTTCCCAGGGAAATTGGGAGCAAAACCCAGGTTACTAAAAACTAAATTATGAAACTTATAAATAATTTTTTCCTGTTCATTCTAGCCTGCCTTTTGATTACCGCCTGCGAAAGGGACGACATGACAGATGTACAATTGACGCAACCCAGCAATGTCGATGCAGAGCTTATTCTGAAAAAAGACAATTCCGGGGAGTTGACAATTATTCCAAAGGGGATCGGAGCCAATTATTTCATCATCGACTTTGGTGATGGCAGCGAACCTTCAGATCCTGTACCGGCTGGAGGTAAAACAATCCATACTTATTCTGAGGGTGAGTATGAAATTGTTATCACCGCAAGAAATCTTTCCGGTGGAGAGGCTACTGCTATCAAATCGGTGATGATTTCCTTTGATCCTCCCGAGAATCTTGATTTCTCAATCACACGGGATAACGAAAATCCACTAAGGGTTTTAGTAACCCCGACAGCAGATAATGCCATTGGCTTTGATGTGGACTTCGGGGAATCCCCAGAAGAAGATCCTGTTTCTATTCTGGCCGGTGAAACTGCCGAATACACCTACTCGGACATCGGTACTTACACTATAACAGTCACGGCTTTAAGTGGGGGAGAAGCCACTGTGAGCCTTTCAAAAGAAGTTGAAATAACAGATCCACTGGTGCTTCCCATTGATTTTGAATCTCCCACTGTTGATTACGCTTTTAATAATTTCGGAGGAGGTGAAGGTGATGGCGTTCAGGTCATCGATAACCCCGACCCCAACGATGTCAATCCCAGTGACAGAGTAGGGGCCTATACAAAAGTAGAGGGTTCTGAAGATTGGGCCGGCACATCGGTTCAATTGAATGAGAATATTGATTTCTCTTCCTCTCAGGCCATCGCATTGGATATCTATTCCCCTGAAGCTGGCATTCCCATATTGTTTAAAGTGGAGAAGGAAGGAGAACCCGATGTTTTTGCAGAACTTATCCAAAATACAACTGTGGCAAACGAATGGGAAACGCTTACATTTAATCTGGTGGATGTCGATCCAATTGAATCCTATTCAATTATAGCCATCTTTTTCAACTGGGGCACGGTTGGTGCTGGAGAGACCTATTATTTTGATAATATAAGGCTTACCAATCCCGTCGAACTAGGTCTGCCACTGGATTTTGAATCAGGGCCCACTGCCTACAATTTTACTGAATTTGGCGGAGCTCCCACAGCGGTGGTTCCCAATCCCGATGTGTCAGGCATCAATACGTCGGCAAATGTAGCCGAAATGTTGAAAGCCAGTGGTTCAGTAGATTGGGCCGGAGCTTTTATTGATCTGGATGTTCCTGTAGATTTTGGAATAAGTTCAACCATTAATCTCAAGGTTTGGTCGCCCCAGGCTGATATTCCCGTGGTGATAAAATTTGAGAATCCTGAAACTGGGGCTGAAATTGAAGTTAGTGCCCAGGTTCCTGTAGCTGAAGAGTGGGTGGAATTGGAATATGATTTCTCCGATGCCTCTACCACAGAAGATTGGACCAGAGTGGTTTTCTTATTCAATTTAGGCACAGCTGGCTCAGGTGAAATCTATTATTTTGACGACCTGGACTACGGCGGTGATACCGGCCCTGAATCTAT
This sequence comes from Saprospirales bacterium, assembly GCA_007695035.1. GTDB lineage: Bacteria > Bacteroidota > Bacteroidia > Chitinophagales > Saprospiraceae > PWJY01. The sequence continues at coordinate 9,475 of REEO01000070.1, forward strand.
AAAATTGCCCTTGACCTTTGAGGGAACACTGGATTATATCTGGGAGAATTTTGGGGGCTCTGAAACTCAGGTTATTACTAACCCAGATCCATCAGGAATTAATACTTCTAACCGAGTGGCGGAACAGTTTAAATCACAGGGAGCTGAAGTATGGGGTGGTTCATTTATTGATCTGGATCAACCCATTGATTTTAGTTCCAGTCAAACACTGAGTATGAAGGTTTGGTCCCCAAGAGAGGGAGTCACCGTGCTATTGAAACTGGAGACTACCTCATCAGCCTACGAAATTGAGGTTCCGGCTACAGTGATTGCTGCAGAAGAATGGACAGAACTGACTTTTGACTTCTCGGGAGTGGACCTTTCAGAGAGCATTGATCGCGTAGTGGTTTTCATGGACTTTGGTAATTCCGGAGAGGGACTCACCTTCTATTTTGATGATATTCAACTAATAAACTAACAACAATGACCCAGAAATTTATCCTTCTACTCGCTATAATACTTTTGGTTGCTTGCCAGGACGATGATGCACAATTTGGTGACCTGGTCGCTCCTACAAACCTTCAAATTGATGTTGACATAGAAAATGCAACTGAAGAAGCGCCATTTGGAGATGGTAGTGGACGTGTGCATTTCACTGCAACAGCTGACAACGCCATCAGTTTTAAATTTGATTTTGGTGACAATATCACGCGATTGGCTCCGGGCGGAGGTGTCACACACACTTATACAATGGTTGGTACTAATGATTATTTAGTTACAGTGACCGCTTCCGGTAGAGGTGGTTTGATAACCACTGAAACAATTTTAATTACGGTGTTAAGTGAGTTTGAAGATCCGGTAAGCCGGTCATTGCTCACCGGTGATGATTCCAAAACCTGGTCTATAGCTGCCAATGTTCAGGGTCACCTTGGAGTGGGTCCCCTCGACTCTTACACGCCGGATTTCTTTGCCGCAGCACCCAATCAACTTGCACCCTGTCTCTACGATGATGTAATAACCTTTACCCTGGACGGCGGAAGCATCACCTTTGAGCATGACAATGCAGGGGAGACTTTTTTCAACGCTGAATTTACCAGTGTTGGAGGTGGAGGCGGCGATGAAGATCAATGCCTTCCCTTTGATACCGAGGGTACCCGGATAGTAAGTTTAGCAGCATCTACATTTGACACCCCGGAAGAATTGACAACTGGCACTCAATTTACCATTTCCAATGAGGGTTTCATGAGTTACTATATAAACACAAGCACCTATGAGATTTTGGAGATAAGTGAAACCTTTATGCATGTCAGAGCAATTTCAGGATCGGTGAACAATCCACTTGCATGGTATTTTATGTTTACCACAGAGGACCCAGCCGGACCTGGCACTGAGCTCGAATCGGAGTTTGATCAATTGGTCTGGACGGAGGAATTTGATGTAGATGGACCGCCAAATCCTGAAATCTGGAATTTTGACATTGGCAATGGTGTAGATGGATGGGGTAATCTCGAGCTACAATACTACACCGAAGAAAATGCAGTAGTTTCAGATGGAACCCTCAAGATTGATTTGATCGCTGAGCCTATTAATGGCTTTAATTACTCCTCATCCCGTCTGACTACATTGGATAAGTTTGACTTTCAGTACGGAAGAATTGATATTCGGGCAAAACTACCCGAGGGTGGAGGAACCTGGCCCGCTTTGTGGATGATGGGGATTGACTTTCCTACTGCAGGCTGGCCATTTTGCGGTGAGATTGACATTATGGAACACCGCGGTAATCAACAGGATGTAATTCATGGCTCCCTCCATTTCCCCGGTAACTCGGGCGGAGATGCCATTACTCAAACCACTGATCTGCCCGGAGTTTCTGAGGAGTTCTTTGTCTATACTGTGGAATGGACGGAGGAGCACATCATTTTTGCTGTCAATAATCAAATTTTTCACGTTTTCCAAAACAACCCATCCCTTCCCTATAATCAACCGTTTTTCCTTCTGTTGAATGTGGCTATGGGTGGAACATTTGGAGGTGATGTGGATCCGGATTTTGAGCGCAGTACTATGGAGGTGGATTACATAAGGGTTTTCCAGTAAATACCTTTTGATCGCTAAGAATCAATTCACAGATCATTTCAAAGGATCTCCTATGATATATCGGGCTTTATTGTTTTTCTGTCTTTTGTTCACAGTAGCTTGCCAACAAGCTGATAAGTCTGATAAGCCAGAAAATTCTGAAAGGAGCGGTGTATATTTAACGGAAGAGGCAGAGGGTTGGAAATTGATGGTGGATGGCGAGCCATTCATGGTCAACGGGATGAACTGGGATTATTTCCCCATTGGGACCAATTACGAGTACATTATTTGGGAAGAGTCGGATGAATTTATCAGGGAAGCACTCGATTACGAAATGGGCCTGCTTCAAGATATGGGAGTAAATGCCATCCGGGTTTACACCGGCATCCAGCCCCGGTGGATTGAATACATTTATGAAAAATTTGGGATTTACACCATGCTGAATCATCCCTTTGGAAGATACGGCTACGAATTGGATGGCGAGTGGCTACCTAAAACAGATTATGCCGACGAGAAGGCGATAGAGGTTCTTTTAAATGAAGTAAAAGAACTCGCTGCTGAGTACAAAGATACAGAAGGTCTATTGCTCTACCTTCTGGGCAATGAAAACAATTACGGGCTTTTTTGGGCAGGAGCTGAGACGGAGGATATCCCTGAAATTGACGAAGGGTACCTTGAAGGCGCCCGCGCTATGTACCGCTTGTTTAATAAAGGAGCTTTGGCAATCCAATCTGTCGACCAGGAGCATCCGGTGGCGATTTGCAATGGTGATTTACTGTTTTTGGATATCATCGTTGACGAGTGTCCTGATATTGATATTCTCGGCATCAATGTTTATCGCGGCATGTCCTTTACCGATCTTTACGAACGGGTTAAGGATGAATACGGAAAACCTATCTTATTGACCGAGTTCGGATCCGATGCTTTCAATGCTATTACAAAAGAGGAGGCCCAAAAAGACCAGGCAATTTACAATGTGGCCAACTGGCTGGAAATCTATGAGAATGCTGCCGGAATTGGGAAATCCGGGAATTCCCTTGGTGGTTTTACCTTCCAGTTTAGCGATGGCTGGTGGAAGTACGGTCAAACCCGATATTTGGATGTCCACAATACGGAAGCCAGTTGGGAAAATGGAGGTTACGAGTTCGATCACATTCCCGGCCAAAACAACATGAACGAGGAGTGGTTTGGCATTTGTGCAAAAGGCCCGACCGATGATGAGGGGTTTTACGAGCTGCATCCCCGGGCTGCTTTTTTTGCACTAAAAAAAGCCCACAAGATAAATCCCTATGCAGAGGGCGAAACCCTCGACCAGATAAGACAACATTTTGATGAAATTGACATCGAGGAGGCTTATAAATTAGCGCAATCTATGAAATAGCGCCATTAAGCCATAGTGAAAGGCCTTGATCAGGGACAATTTTGAAAAGAAAAAGCCAGAATGATAAAAGCTTACTCAGAAACTATTGAAAGGAAATCGAAGAAGAAGGTAAAACTTGATGAGGTACAGATAAATGGCGACCCCTTTTTCAAGATTTCCAATTACGACGGGATGCGGCCCTTTTTTATGAGTGTCGTGAGCGATGCCAATCACTGGATGTTTATTGCCAGCAATGGTGGACTAAGTGCTGGAAGAAAAAACCCAGAGTACTCACTTTTTCCCTACTACACAGTGGATAAAATAATGGAGTCTGCCGACTACACAGGTCCCAAAACCATTTTTCAGATCCATCTTCAAAGTGAGACCATCGTCTGGGCACCTTTCTCAGAACGATTTACGCATCAATACGATATAAGTCGAAACCTCTACAAGAGTGTTTACGGCAACCAGATAATTTTTGAGGAGACCAATCGCGACCTGGGGCTCACATTCCATTACCGTTGGAGCTTTTCCCGAATTTATGGATTTGTGAGAAAGTCCGAACTGGTCAATCACTCAGACAGTGAATATGACATCACTTTGTTGGACGGATTGCTCAATATTCTGCCTTATGGAGTGCCGAGTGATCTACAGGAGGCCTCAAGTAATCTGGTGGATGCGTACAAGCGGAATGAGCTGGATGCAGAATCAGGACTTGGAATTTTCTCCCTAAGTGCCATAATAGTGGACAGAGCAGAGCCCAGTGAGGCACTGAAAGCCAATGTGGCCTGGTCACTCGGTCTGGACAATTCCAGATTCCTACTCTCAGCCCAACAATTGAATACATTTCGCTCGAAGGGCAGAATTCAGGAAGAGAATGATATTAAAGGAGAAAAAGGGGCCTATCTCGTAAGTGCGGATATCCATTTGTCCGAAGGACAAAAAAAGGAGTGGAAAATACTTGCCAATGTCAATCAGTCCGCTGCCCAGATTACTAATTTAATCGAAGAAATAAAAAGTGACCCTGATTTGCTGAAGGAGCGCATTGATAGGGACGTGCAAACAGGCACAGCAAACCTCATTCGTTTGGTTGCTGCGTCGGATGGATTTCAACTGACGGACGATAAACTCAATGACAGCCGGCACTACTCCAATGTGCTTTTCAACATTATGCGGGGAGGGACCTTCAATAGCAATTATCAAATTCCCAAATCTGATTTCCTGGACTATATCCGAAAAGCAAACAAGGTACTGTACAGGAACAAAAATCAGTTTCTAAACAACCTCCCCGATGACCTCAATCGGTCAGTAATTCACAAACTGGTTCGCGAGGACAGTGATCCTGATTTGATCAGATTAGGGATGGAATACTTACCCTTAAAATTCAGTCGTAGGCATGGCGATCCCAGCCGCCCCTGGAATTACTTTACCATCAACACCCAGGATGAGAACACAGGGGCTGATATTCTGGACTATGAGGGTAACTGGAGAGATATCTTCCAAAACTGGGAGGCTTTAGCCCATTCTTATCCCGAATTTATCGCCGGAATGATATTTAAGTTCCTGAATGCCTCGACCTTTGATGGCTACAATCCCTATCGGTTAACCAAAGATGGTTTTGACTGGGAGACCATTGAACCGGACAACCCCTGGTCATATATCGGATACTGGGGCGATCATCAGATTATTTACCTCCTTAAGTTTCTGGAGATTACCGACCGCTTTTATCCCGGCACACTTCAATCCTGGTTTGATAGAGATTGGTTCGTTTACGCGGCGGTTCCCTACAAAATAAAGGCCTACAATGAAATCCTGAAGAACCCCAAGGACACCATTGATTTTGATACTCATCTGGATGAAAAAATACGCAACAAAAGGAAGAAATTGGGAGCGGACGGCAGCCTCCTAACTACGGACAAGGGCCATATATACCGGGTTAATTTCATCGAGAAATTACTCGCCTCGGTACTTGCAAAACTCTCAAATTTCATTCCCGAAGGAGGGATTTGGATGAATACCCAAAGACCTGAGTGGAATGACGCCAACAATGCGTTGGTGGGAAATGGTGTCTCGATGGTAACCCTTTACTACCTCCACCGCTTTTTCGAGTTTTTTCTTAGAATATTGGAGGAATCTAAGTTGGAGCATGTCAGGATATCCAGCGAGTTGATAGAGTTTTATCACAGTGTAAGGGAAGTGCTAATCGAACACCTGGATAAACTGGACAGGGGATTTTCGGATAGTGAGAGAAAAGCATTGTTGGACCAGCTTGGACGTGCTGCATCGGACTACCGCCTGCACATTTATAAAACCGGATTCTGGGGGAAAAAGAGAAGCTCATCGCTGGAAGGGCTCAAGACCTTTACGCGCCGCAGTCTGGACTTTATCAGACAGACCATTGCTGTAAACCAGCGTCCGGATAAACTCTACCACGCTTACAACCTGGTTCAAGTGGACAATCAGAATCTCCAGCTCTCCCATTTAAGTGAAATGCTGGAAGGACAGGTAGCGGTTTTGAGTTCGGGTCACCTGAGTTCAGTCGAAGCACTTGAGGTTTTGGACGCCCTCAAGAACAGTGCTTTGTTCAGAGACGACCAGTACAGCTACGTATTGTATCCCGACAAAGAGCTGTCCGGATTTTTGGATAAAAATATCATCCCTTTAGAAGAAGCTGACAACTCACGACTGATTGAAAAGTTGATAGCTGAAGGAGATACCTCGATTGTGGAAAAGGATGTGAGCGGCAAATTCTATTTCAATGGGAATTTCCGAAATGCTAAAGACCTGGAAGTGGCTCTGGATGAACTTGCCGAAGTAAATAAATATGGCGATCTGGTGGAAAGTGAGCGCGATCGAATGCTGGACCTTTTTGAAAAGGTGTTCAACCACCTGAATTTTACCGGAAGATCTGGGACCTTTTTCGCCTATGAAGGACTGGGGTCAATTTACTGGCATATGGTGAGTAAATTGCATTTGGCCATTCAGGAGGTTTGCCTGAAGGCAATAAAAGAAAAAGCAGATTCGGTGACCCTGGGTAAATTGCTGGAGCATTACTATGAAATTGAGGCCGGCATAGGGTCCCACAAATCGCCTGAACTTTACGGTGCATTTCCCACAGACCCGTATTCTCATACTCCTTTGCACAGAGGTGCGCAACAACCCGGTATGACGGGGCAGGTCAAAGAGGATATCATCGTGCGATTCGGCGAACTTGGTATCGAGATTGAAAACGGCAGCTTGAAGTTCAACAATCACCTTTTGAGGAAGACTGAATTCCTAACTGAAGAGAAGACTTACAGCTATTTTAACCTGGACAGAGAAGAGAAGAAAATAAAGCTTTCCAAAGGCCAACTTGCATTTACCTTTTGCAATGTACCAACGGTTTACTCAATGTCCACTGAGGAGCGAATCACCGTCTATTTCAGCAATGGAAAATCCGAGGAGGTATCCGGAACTGCACTCAACAAAAAACTGAGCAGGTCCATATTCGCAAGAACCGGAAAAATTGACCGCCTGGACGTACACTTAAAAATTATTCGATGATCGCAAATTTTCATTAATAGCTACTTATGAAACCCATTATCAATACTTTATTATCTGTCTTGTTGTTGGGCCTCCCAATGAGTACAGAGGCGTTGAAAGTGAGTGATCCTTGCAACAAACTCACCATGTCACCTCCATTACAGTCAGCCGATTTACTTTTAGAAGGAATGTCAAAAGCCGTTTGCTACTCCGGATTCCGAACAGGACAGCATCCCGATAGAGGGCAGGGCGCAGTTAACCCGTCAAAGAAGGAGATCCTCGAGGACCTTCAGATTTTGAAGGAACAAACGCCATTCAGGCTGATGCGGATGTACGACTGCGGTGAAAATACACAAATGACATTGGAAGTTATCCGGGAACACGAGCTGGATTTCAAGGTCATGTTGGGCATTTGGTTGCGCGCTGAAGTTTGCACCTATGCCACCTGCGAATGGTTAACAGAACCCTACCCGGAAGAACTGTTGAAAGAAAACGCCCAAAGAAATCAACGAGAAATTGAACGGGGAATACAACTGGCCAATAAATATCCGGAAATTATAGCTGCGGTAAATGTGGGGAATGAATCCCTGGTCGATTGGAATGAACACCGGGTTTCCGTGGATTCAGTGACCTCCTATGTGCGTAGAGTACAAAAAGCGATTAACCAACCGGTTACTGTCGCTGACAATTACAAATGGTGGGCCGATCACGGCCAATATCTCGCAAGGGTGGTAGATTTTGTCTCCATTCATTTATATCCGATCTGGGAAGGGAGAGATATCGATGAGGGATTGAGTTACAGCATTGAAAATGTTCAGGAGGTTATGGATGCCCTGCCGCGGGCATCCATTGTGATTGCAGAGGCAGGATGGGCTACCACAGCTACGGAATTTGGTCCGAGGGCAAGTGAGGCCAACCAAAAGCGATATATCGATGAACTCCTGAGTTGGACCACCGAAAACAACATCACAACTTTCGTATTCGAGGCCTTTGATGAGGACTGGAAAGGAGATCCCAATGACCCTTACGGAGCTGAAAAGCACTGGGGCCTGTTTACCGTTGATCGCCAGCCCAAGGGGGTGATTAAACTTTTTAAAGAATCAAAATCGTCAAAACATGCGCGTTGATGAGATTTACGCCAGCCTGTTAATGATTGCGTCCCTGTGTATTGTTATGACACTTGGTTCCTGTGATACCAATTCAACCGCTATGGAAATAACCGCTGCAGAAATTTTGGGCAATACAGAGTTTCAGGCCATTTGTTACGGTGGCTATCGAGAAATAACAAGAGATGTTCAGCCCACCATTCCGGAGCTTAAGGAAGATATGAAAATTTTGGCCGCTATGGGCGTAAAATTACTCAGAATCTACAATGTACACCTGGATGAAGCTTCGAACTTATTGAAGGCCATAACCGCACTGAAAGAAGAGGACCCGGATTTTGAAATGTATGTAATGCTCGGCGCCTGGATAGATTGTAAAAACGCATGGACTGATAAACCAAAGCGAATCAGGGACCGGGATAGCGAGAGAAATGAAGTAGAGATCGCGAGAGCCGTCGAACTTGCACAAAAATACCCTTCCATTGTGAAGATGATAGCCGTTGGCAACGAAGCCATGGTTCACTGGGCCAGTGAGTACTATGTGAAGCCCGGGATTATTCTACGATGGGTCAATCACCTTCAGTACCTCAAGAAGGCCGGCGAGCTTCCTGAGACTTTATGGATTACCAGTTCAGATAATTTTGCCGCCTGGGGAGGTGGGGGAGAGGAGTACCATGTGCCAGCACTAGATTCCCTTATCGAGGCAGTTGACTTTCTCGCTGTGCACACCTATCCCATGCACGACACTCATTACAATCCAGACTTTTGGGGAGTGAGAAAAGAGGAGGAGGAAAATTCAGATTTAGAAAAAATTGAGGCGGCCATGCAGCGCTCTTTGGATTACGCCATCGCTCAGTACGACAGCGTGGTTAGTTACATGCGAAGCCTGGGAATTGATAAGCCCGTCCACATCGGAGAGACCGGCTGGGCTACCCAATCCAATGAATACTACGGCAACGAGGGGAGCAGAGCCACAGACGAATACAAATCCGGTCTTTACTACCAAATGATGAGAGATTGGACCAACAGCAATGACATCACCTGTTTCTACTTTGAAGCTTTTGACGAACAGTGGAAAGACGCTGACAATCCCTTCGGTTCTGAAAACCACTTTGGGTTAATTAACCTCCAATCTGAAGCCAAATACCCCCTTTGGGACCTGGTGGATGAGGGAATTTTCGATGGAATGACGCGGGATGGCATGCCCATCACAAAAACCTTTGGCGGAGATAAGGATAAATTGATGGAGACTGTATCGGTACCGCCGACTGAAAAAGAGATTGAGAAAAGGCTGAATAAAAAAAGGAAGAAGCAATGAGACACTGGCCAATATATATCGGACTTATCTTTTTAATCAGCGCAATTTTAACGGGTTGTATGGAAGAGAGTAAAATGGAAATCCGTGTTTACGAGACCTCCAAAAGCGGCAATCAGTTGGAGCGTCTGGAAAGTTTCTCTGCTGCCGAAGAAACAGTCAAAGTCTCAATTCAACCCCATGAGCGATACCAAAATATTATCGGTTTCGGAGGATCTTTTACGGAGGCTTCTGCCCACCTTTTAAACAAAATAAGTCCGGCAAACAGGGATAAGATCATTGAAGCTTATTTCGGTGATTCAGGCGCCCGGTATTCCCTTACCCGAACGCATATGAACTCCTGTGATTTTTCACTTGGCAACTATTCCTACGCTCCTGTGCCCGGGGATTTGGACCTCGAGTATTTCTCCATAAAAGAGGACCTGGACGATCTTATTCCCATGATAAAAGATGCAATGGCTGCATCTCAGGATGGATTCAAACTCATATCTTCTCCCTGGACGGCCCCTCCCTGGATGAAGGACAATAACGATTGGAAAGGTGGCAGGCTTTTACCTGAATACTATGACACCTGGGCTAGCTTTTTTCTGAAGTATTTAGATGCCTACCGCGAGATGGGAATCGACATCTGGGGTTTTACTGTGAACAACGAACCGCTGGGCAACGACTATAACTGGGAGAGTATGCATTTCAGCCCCGGAGAAATGAATCACTTTGTAAAAAACCACCTCGGACCTAAACTGAGATCGGAAGCACCTGAGGTTGTCCTGCTGGGTTACGACCAAAACCGGGACGAAGAGATGCGAGAGTGGGTGGATGCCATGTTCGCAAGTGAGGATATTGGTCAGTACTACGACGGAACAGCCATTCACTGGTACGGAAGTACTTTCGATTATTTCCCGGAGTCCCTGCAACATGCCCATCAAAAAGCTCCCGATAAATACCTCATCCAATCCGAGGCCTGCATTGACGCAGAGGTTCCCAGATGGAGAGACGATGAATGGTACTGGTCCAAAAAAGCCACCGACTGGGGGTACGACTGGGCACCTGAGGAGAGGAGACATCTGCATCCTAAGTATGTTCCGGTTTTTCGATACGCCCGTGACATCATCGGATGTCTCAACAACCACGTTCATGGCTGGATAGACTGGAATATGGTGTTGGACCGGCAGGGAGGCCCCAATTGGGCAGAAAATTGGTGTATCGCTCCTGTAATTGTCGATCTGGATAAGGACGAGGTCTATTTTACACCCCTTTACTACACCATGGCTCACTTCAGCAGATATATTCGCCCTGGGGCTACCAGAATTGGCCATTCAGTCAGTTCAGACCAGATAAAAGTCACAGCCATTGAAAATCCAGATAAATCACTGGTAGTAATAGCATTTAATCCCGGTGATGAAGCAGTTGGAATAGAACTCTTGCTGGGAGATGAAAAAGTAAAATTTTCCATTAGCGGGAAAGCCATACAAACCATAGAAGTGATTCGCCCGGAGGAAGAACAAATTATTTGAAACGAGATAGATGACAGCAAAGGCAACACCGGCAAAAGATAAAATCCCAATGGGTCAGAAACTGGCCTTTGGAACCGGGCATTTCGTTCTGAATCTTTTGCCCGGGGCCCTGGGTTTTTTCATGTTTTTCCTGTTGACCGCTTTTGGCATGGATCCCTTTTTGGCCGGATTGCTCGGCGGATTGCCGCGGATTTTTGATGCGATTACCGATCCTATAATGGGTTTTATTTCAGACAATACCAAATCGAAGTACGGCAGGCGGAGGCCTTATATCTTTGTGGGAGCCATTCTCAGTGGGGTATTGTTCATACTGCTCTGGCAGTTAAATCCGGAGAACTCCCAGATGTACAACTTTTGGTTTTTTCTGATCATGTCCATGGTGTTTTTGATCGGTAACACCATGTTTGCAACTCCGTTGGTGGGTTTGGGATACGAGATGACACCGGACTATAACGAACGTACCAGATTGATGGCTTTTTCCCAGTCCATGGGACAGATTGCATGGATGATCGTTCCCTGGTTTTGGGTGATTATTGCAGATCCGACGATTTTTGAAACTCAGGCGGAGGGGGTAAATAAAATGGCTACCTACATCGGTGTTGTATGTATCATTTTTGGTATCATTCCCGCTATTTTTTGCAGGGGTATCGACGCTGCAAATATGGAAAATAGGAAAAAGATCAGCTTTAGAACCCTGCTCTCCAATTTGAAGGATTTGTTCCAGGGCATAGTGGAGGTTTCGCGCAACAAACCCTTTTTGAGGCTGTGCGGAGCGACCTTCTTGGTGTTCAACGGATTTCAGATCGTGGCTGCTTTCAGCGTTTTTATTATAGTCTTTTACATGTTTGATGGGAGTTATGAGGGAGCTGGTACCTGGCCGGCCTGGTTCTCCATGATCTCAGCCATATTAACTGCATTTCTTGTTATACCCATCGTTTCATGGATATCCGGAAAATTTGGAAAGAGAAATGCATTTATCATCTCAACCGGACTTTCCATTGTTGGCTACGTCTTAAAATGGTGGGGCTTTGACAACGACCTCAATGCCCGATTCAACGAAACGGGTTTTGCTCAATTTCTGAACAACCTTGTTTACCACACTTTCGAGTTTTTAAATCCATTTCTGGATGCAGTTGGCATGTCCTGGTTTAGTATAGATGTGGATTATGGAATCCCCTGGCTCATTTTTATGCCCATTCCCCTCATTGCCTTTGGACTGGGTGGCTTGTTTACTCTCATGCTCAGTATGACTGCCGATGTCTGCGATCTGGACGAATTGAAAAATGGAATGCCTAGAAAAGAGGGTACATTCGGAGCTGTTTACTGGTGGATGGTTAAACTGGGACAGGCTGTTGCCCTGGTTCTGGGTGGTCTGGTTTTGAAACTTGTGGGATTTGATCAGAATTCCACTCAGCAAACTGCCGAAACTCTCACCAATTTGCGAATTGCTGATATTGTCATACCGGCTGTAACTGCAGCCCTGGCCATTTGGGTAATGTGGAAATACGACCTGACAGAGGAGAAAACCAATGAAATAAAGGAGACCCTTATAGCTAGAAGAGGAGAGCTCAAACGATAAATTAAAGCTTATGTCATACAGAGAAAATCATTACCTGAAATTTCAGCCGGATAAAACCACCGACTGGCCTGACTACACAACTGGCCAAAGCCCCGAAAAGGACAGAGAACTGTTCCTGCGGATGCTGAAGAAAGGAATACACGGCTTCTGCTACAGTATTTATGAAGAGGGACAAAAGCCGGGTGATATTATCAGTGAATCTCAGATTAGAAAAAGAATGCAAATTCTAAAACCCCACACACAGTGGGTTAGGTCTTTTTCCTGTATCGATGGAAATGAATTCATTCCCGTTATAGCCCGGGAAATGGGTATTAAAACCCTAGTAGGTGCCTGGTTGGGTGATGAAAGGGAGAAAAATGAAATGGAGATTGAAAATATGATTCGGCTGGCCAACCAAGGCTTTGTGGATGTCGCTGCAGTCGGTAACGAAGTATTGTACAGGGATGACCTTTCAGAGGGAGAATTACTGGAATATATCGACAAGGTAAAAAAGGCGATGCCTGGCGTGCCTGTTGGGTATGTGGATGCCTATTACGAGTTTTCAGCACGGCCGGCTCTCTCTTCCATTTGCGATGTGATATTGAGCAACTGCTATCCATTTTGGGAGGGCACTCCACTTGAGTACTCCATGGAGCACGTCATCCAAATGTACGAGCAGGCATATAGGGCGGGTAATGGCAAACAGGTGATAATTACAGAGACTGGTTGGCCAACTGCCGGTGCGCCTTTCGGAGGTGCCATACCATCGGAGGAAAATGCAATAAGCTATTTTATAAACATCCACTCATGGGCGCAGGAAAGAGGTGTGGATGTATTTCACTTTTCGTCATTTGATGAATCCTGGAAAGTTGGAGCGGAGGGAGACCTCGGTGCTCATTGGGGGATTTGGGACAAATCAGAAAAACTGAAATTTTGATATGGATACTTTTAAAGCACTTAATATTCCAGGCGGACGGGCAATCTGCTATTCCGGTTTCAGACAGGGACAGAGTCCGGGTTTGGTTTATCCGACCTATAATCAGGTTAAAGAGGATCTGCTTATTTTGCGAGAAGGTGGTTGGAAGTACCTGAGACTTTTTGATGTGGATCCACATGCGATGACGGTCATGAAAGTCATCAAAAATGAAAAGCTCGACTTCAAAATAATGCTAAGCGCATACATCGGTGCTGAAATGAACAACTTCAACTGCCCCTGGGGTGGTGGGGTGTATTCAGAAGAAGAATTGGTGCAAAACACATTGGAAAATCAGGTGAAGATCATGCGATTGATAGACTGGGCCAATGCCTGGCAAGATATCATTTTTTCGGTTTCGGTGGGGAATGAGGCATGCGTGGATTGGACAGACCATTATGTACCCGTTTCCAAGGTGGTTCACTACGTTCAAAAAGTGAGGAACCAAATTTCTCAACCTGTTACCTTCTGCGAAAACTACGCGCCCTGGTTAATCAAGCTGGAAAAACTTGCCCGTGTGGTTGACTTCATTTCCATCCACACCTATCCGGTCTGGGAGTACAAAAACATCGCTGAATCGCTCAACTACACCAAAGAAAACTACCAGTCAGTAAGCATGAAATACCCGGGAAAAACAGTAATCATTACAGAAGCCGGTTGGGCCACGCATTCAAATGGGAGAGGTATTGACCCGCAAAACGTAAGCGAAGAGTACCAAAAAATTTATTTTGAAAAATTAATGGAGTGGGCTGAAAAGAAGGGAATTTTGACCTTTTTCTTCGAAGCCTTTGACGAGCCGTGGAAAGGCTCACCGGACCCCCTGGAACCCGAAAAGCACTGGGGGTTATTCAAGCTAGACAGAAAACCAAAGCTGGCAATGAGAAACACAGAGACGAAAAATAACTGAAGCTAATGCATTTTTTATTCATCTAAAATTTTAAAGTCATGAAAAAACTATTTACAATTTTCACCATTTTGGCCCTTTTCAACTTCGGGGCTTACGGACAAAATGCCCCCATCGATTTCGAAGAGGATGGGATCGGTGCAGATTGGACCTGGACCGTTTTTGAAAACGACACCAATCCACCACCTGTAGAAATTATTGACAATCCAGATATGTCGGGCATCAATACATCGCAGCGAGTGGCACAGTTTACCGCCCTTGAATCCGGAGAACCCTGGGCGGGATTTGAATCCTCACACGGCTCTACTGAATTGGGACCCTTTGTACTAGACCAGTCAAATTCCACCATAACCGTCATGGTATGGAAATCTGTCATCAGTGATGTAGGGGTTAAATTGGTCTCCGAAACCGGTTGGGCAGAACCTGAAATACTGGTTTCCAATACCGTAACCAATGAATGGGAGGAACTCACTTTCGACTTTTCCGGTCGCTCCAACCCACCCGCAGCAGAGGGCCAATTCGATCAAATCGTCCTCTACGGTGATTTTGATCTGGATGGAAGAGAGCAGGACAATGTAGTTTATTTTGACAACATCACTTTCTCAGGCTCTGATCCCCAGGATGAGCCCGCTACCGCAGCTCCCGAACCCACCGAAGACCCCGACGATGTCATCAGTCTTTTTTCTGAGGTTTATGATGATGTGGATGTGGATACCTGGAGAACAGACTGGTCTGCCGGACAACTAGAGGATATTGAAATAGATGGCAATCCAACCAAGTTGTACACCATGTTGGACTTTGTGGGAATAGAAACAACTGGTGACAACCTGATTGATGCATCGGGTATGGAGTATTTTCACATGGATATATGGTCCCCAAATATGGATGTCGTGAGAATAAAATTGGTAGATTTTGGTCCCGATGGTGAATTCGGAGGAGATGATGACTCAGAGCACGAGATTGTTTTTGAAGGGCTAGCCAAAGGAGAGTGGCACAGCCTGCAAATACCAATGGATGACTTTGAAGGACTGGAGAGTGCTGAGAATCTCGCACAGTATATACTCTCCGGAATCCCTGTAGGAGAGGGTACCCTCTATGTTGATAACGTGTATTTCAGTGGTGACGGCAATGGCAACGGAGACGACCCTGAAGAGGTCTCTGTTGAGATTGATGCAAGCTCTGAACTCGTCGGTTTTGCAAATGTATTTGAAACTCCTGAAAACGGTGGTGAGTTTGTGTTTGGAGCTCCCTGGGGAGTAGAGGACATCAAGACAGAAATAGATTCTGCCACCAATACAGTAACCCTTTTCCCCAATTTCAATACCTATGCTGACAATCCTACGGATTCTTTCTGGGTTGATCAGGAAACCGGTTTGGGTAACAAGGTATTCGAAGGAAATACTTTTGTAGAGGATGCTAGTTTGGTTGGTAAAATAGTGACATTCGAGGGCGAGGTTCAGAGTTATACCCTTTCCCCGGATTATGAAGCCAGAGTATTCATTCGTGTTTTCAATGCCGATTTTTCCGTCTTAAAGGAAGTGTCTCAAGAACTCACGGAGGAGGGTCACTTTTCAATAACCTTCGACGACCCCGATGCAGATGATGCTTTGGTTCAGTACGGATTTTCCGTGACTGGTCTGAATGCAAACCCAGAGGATGAGGAAGCACTCGGTAATGTGGTTATCAGCGGTGAACCGGTGGTTGGCCCTGAGGAGGTGATCGTGGAGGTAGATGCCAGCTCGAATTTTATAGGCTTTGCCAATGTCTTTGAAACGCCTGAGAACGGAGGTGAGTTTGTGTTTGGAGCTCCCTGGGGAGTAGAGGACATCAAGACAGAAATAGATTCTGCCACCAATACAGTAACCCTTTTCCCCAATTTCAATACCTATGCTGACAATCCTAC
>REEO01000031.1 GCA_007695035.1 Saprospirales bacterium
GAGATGGTGGATAATGAGGAAGAGTAGTGAGCTCCTAAATCACCCCTTCCTCCTCTCCAAATCCCTCATCACATCGACGAGCAACTGAACCGATTCCAGCTTCAGCGCATTGTACATACTCGCCCTGAAGCCCCCGACTGATCTGTGGCCCTTGATCCCGGATATTCCGGCCTCCTTGCATTGCTTGAGAAATTCTTCCTCCAGATTTCGGTAGCCATCGGCCAACAGGAAGGTGGCGTTCATTCGCGATCTGTCCTCCTTTTGAGTGGTTCCGGTGAATAGCGGATTTCTGTCCACTTCGTCATAGATGAGTTTGGCCCGCTCCATGCTTCGCTTTTCCATGGCCTCGATGCCCCCGTTTTTTCGGACCCATCTCAGGTTTAACATAGATACATATATAGGGAAAACCGGCGGGGTATTAAAGGAGGAGTTTTTAGCGATATGGGTTTTGTAGTTCCACATGGAGGGTACGTGCCTTTCAGCCTTTCCGACCATGTCTTCTCGCACCACGACCAGGGTGGTTCCGGCGGGGCCCATGTTTTTCTGTGCTCCTGCGTAAATCAGACCGTATTTATTAATATCTACCGGACGACTGAAAATATCCGACGACATATCCGCCACGATGGGAATGGGCGAACTGGGAATTTCTCGGAACTGGGTGCCGTAAACCGTATTGTTGGTCGTGATGTGCAAATAGGCATCCCCGGAAGGTATATCATAGCCCTTTGGAATGTGTCGGTATTGGTCTTCTTTGGACGAGGCTAGCAGATTGATATTTCCAAAAGCCCTGGCCTCTTTGATGGCCTTGGCAGACCAGGTGCCGGTATCGACGTAGGAAGCGGAGGCCCCTTCATTCAAAAAGTTTAAGGGAACCATGGCGAACTGGGTCGATGCCCCACCGCTCAGAAACAACACCTTGTGTTCCGAACCAATTTTCAGAAGTTCCCCCACCAGACTGACAGCTTCGTCGAGAATATCCACAAAAGCTTTTGACCGGTGAGAAATCTCGAGTATTGATAGGCCCGAACCATTGAGGTCCTTTACTGCAACAGACGCCTCATCAAATACCTCCTGAGGCAAGATGGACGGTCCAGCACTAAAATTGTGTATTTTCATGGCAGTAGCTATTTATTTCTTGCAAATAAAAGGAATTTGCCGGACTTAAAGGGTTTATGTAGGAGACATCCTTGAAAAAGTAATGGAAAACCCCAGGATATTCACGACTGGATGGTGAATGTCTATTTACCCTTTGGCGATAGACTTCCCCTCAATACAATAACTGAATTGGGATCCAGCGCACAAGGAAAAAAATACAGGTTGGTCAACCACTTTCAAAATAGGCAATTTAAGTAAATGCAGCTCCCTCCCCACATCCACACCTTTGATCTGAGGCCGCAGCGCAAACCAAAATCCCAAACACCGGATTCCTCCAAATCATTACACTTTCGAGAATCATAGAAATATCGCCCGGAGATACACCTTAAACCCATTGTCTCTTACGACACAAAGAAGCATTCACATTTAAATCTATCAATTGGATTCCCCTCGAAGATCCAATATCTACCTCAATTTTTTACCGGGCCGACGGCCTGTAAGGTCATGACAATTTCCTCGCCTGACCTAAGGTGAAAAAGGCCGTTCTCCCAGTGGAAATTGTCGGCTGTGCGATAGGCTTCCCTGGCGCTGGTTTCCGTGGATAACTGAGGGCAGGCGGAGTCCCTTACGCTTGGGAATGGGTACAACTGATAGATGCCATCCTGACGAGGAGCAATACTCGAGGAGCTCAGTTGACACCCGAAAAAAGCCCTGGCAATGATGAAGTCTTGATTGCCCCGTTCAAAATAGATAAACACGGGGTCCTGATCCGATTCAATTTCTATTGATTCACCGGCTATATTTTCCACCAAAAACAAAATGTTCAGAAACTCCCTCATCTCTTCGGTTTCATCTTCCTCCACTGCGGGAAGATGATGACGGGTCAATGAGACATCCTCGTACATATTCGAACCAATGATCTTGATACCCTCCCGATCGCTGTGAACTACTTTCATCTCTTCAATACCATCGCCTGTCCGGGTATTCAATCTGAGAATTATCGTGTCGTTGGCTACTTCCCATTCGCCCAGATAATGGTTGAGACTGATGCCCCTGTGCAAGTCGTACAGATCCACTGTTCCGGCGTCATTCACGCTAAAAAAAACACGGCTTTTATCGTTTCTCTCATCGGTGCTTCCGTAAAAATGCCCCTTAAACCAATCTCCCTGAGTTTCTACTCCGCAGGAAAAAAGCAAGGTTGCGATAAAGCTGAGAGCCAGTACTGGTACAATAAAGTTCTTCATCATCTTTTGCCGTATTTTGTCAAAACCAAAACAACCGGAGGAACTTTCATCCCACCGGTTGTAAAAGATGCAAAGATACATCTCCGGTTTAAAATTAGGTCATCTTATCTAAGATTTTGTCGCGTGGTAACCGAAGAAGTAGATCCTTCAATAAATACTGTAGAATCGATCATTAACCAGAGTGAAAAGTGACTAAAATCATGGGTTGCTGTGATTCGTATCACCCAAAAACCTGTCAAAAAACCATAAACTTTGCAGTTGTCAAACCATTTTTTTAACCGCGATTAATTTAAGAGGCAGTTTGAGGCGCCGTCTGTAGAGAAGGGAATAAATTGTCCAAAACTTTCGAAAAATGAGAAATACAATGATTTTGCTTGTCGCCACTGTGGCATTGATTTTTGGGTCTTCATCCTGTAAAGATGTATTGGATGTCAAAAGGGACTTCAGTTTCACCTATGAATTGAAGGTAGATTCTGATAAAAATGATTACTACTCTGCCGACCTTATTGACCTTACAGAAGAGGTAAGTGTGATAAAAGATTATGGTGACAATATTAAGGAAATCGACATCAAGGATATCAGCCTTTGGATTAGAAATCACCAGGGACCTACTGATCATGCGATTGTCCAGACAGAAGTGATTGTTGCGAATGCCGATGGATCAGGCCAAACTGTGGTTTCATTCATAGAAAATCAAGCTATAGAACCCATTATTCAAAACCCAATATCACTCGATCTCAACGATGAAGGAGTGAACAAGCTCAACCGTCTCATCAGGCAATCACCTCATACTCTTCAAATTATTTTAAGTGGAGAGTTGAATAAATCTCCGGCCAATTTTACAGCTGTATTTGAATTTGAAGGGAGAATGGTGGCAAATCCATTGTAAAAAAGCACAGAACGATCTTTTTAATGAGGTCGGTCCTGCAACAACACGGTTGGTTTGCGGATAATTATTATATCTCTTTGCAATGTCACTCCGGTGAATTGCGAAGGCATTTCATATCACTCTGGAAGAATTTAGTGCCCGAATCCACTGAATTTAAGCCGCCCTTGTTATATTCGCCCCCATGGAGGAGAAAGAAGCAAAAGAAAAGGCTCACGATCAAACCGAACCCATTCAGTTTCGATTAATCTACGATCCTGGCATGGAGGAAGAGGTCAGGGAGAAACTCAAGCCTCTTTCAGAGGACCTCATTTCAGATGAGCAAAAATGGCGAGATGAAATCCGGCCGGACCAGAGCGGAGAGACCAATTGGATGTTGTACCTGTCCGATGTTCAATTGAAGGACCTGTTGCCAAAACTTGCCGGAACTAATGTGAGGGTGGCCATACTTCCCCACCCCGATTCCAAACAGGTGTGCAGGGGGATGGGGATCGAAGAAAACCTGGAGCGCGCAATCCAACACCTGAGACTACAGACCACTGCCGTTAAAACAGACTTACTCTTTTGCAATGGAGTGCCTATATTCAACAAAGTTATCGTTGGGCAAGCCTTTAAAATAATCAAAGAGCGATTGCCCGAGGATTTGGGATTTTGGAAAAAACACTTTGGTTTCATCGGTCGCTTCCTGAATATGCAGCCATTCAGGGTAAATGTTCTGCTCAAGGACGACCGAACCATCAAAACAGCGGTTGCGGGCATTGTCATACCGGAGCACCGGAAGAGTTCGCTTATTTCCAATATGGTATTGGAAAACACAGAAATCAACGATGGCAAGTTGCACAGCTTCCTTATCAGCCCGAGATCCATCTCCGAGCTCGTGAATTTCGGCCTCACTTCGATCTGGAAAAAAGTCAAACTGCCTCCCTTTGCATCTCACATTAAAACCGGTAAAATAGAATTCGTCTTCCCCGATGGTCCCCAGAAGGTGTATGTGGACGAAGAACCGATTTCAGCAGAAAAATTGAGCCTGAATGTAGGAGAGGACCAATTGCTGATTTTTCCCGGGAAACACCTGGACCTGCCTGAATCCAACAGGGATACATCGGATGTGATGAAAACGAGATCACTGCCGCCTGCGGATGTGGCAGTCAGTTTATCCCAGCGGAAAATACCATTCCTAAAGCAGGCTTCCTATGAGGAGTTTAAGGAACTGTTTCAGGTGTTGAGGGAGAATGCAAAGACCAAAAACAGCTATCTGGTCCTAATGGTGCTTTCCACCATTATCGCCACCTTCGGACTTTTTGCCAATTCAACTCCGGTGGTGATAGGCGCAATGATACTCGCCCCTTTAATGTCTCCGATCATATCCCTGAGTATGGGGACGCTAAGACAGGACAGAAACCTTATATACAATAGCTTAATCACCATTGGGGCCGGACTGGGACTTTCGGTCATTTTTGGCATACTACTGACTTGGGTCACCCCAATACAAAATCCAGGGTCGGAAATACTTATTCGCACGCGACCTAATCTGCTCGATCTGGGCATTGCGGTGTTTTCAGGGGTAGCCGGTGCTTATGCGCATGCAAGGGAGGAAGTGGCTAAAACTCTGGCCGGGGTTGCTATTGCGGTAGCATTGATTCCTCCGCTCGGTGTGGCTGCCATTGGAATAGGTTGGGGAGATTGGTCTATTTTTGCAGGTGCCTCCCTGCTGTTGCTCACGAATTTGGCCGGAATGGTTTTGGCTGCAGCCGCGACATTTTTGGTTCTGGGCTTCAGTCCTATAAAACTCGCCACCAAGGGAATATTGATTTCCGGACTGTTGGTCATCGGCCTGTCCATACCGCTGGCATTGAGTTTCAATCAAATGATGCTAGAGCACACCATCATCAAAAACCTGGAGGGCTTCGAAATCGAGTACGCTATTATTCGCGATGTCAATGTCCAAAAACTCGACCCCCTGGAGGTATCCTTTCGATTGGTGGCAGACCGCCAAATCTCTCAGGAGGATGTGTCCGCACTGCGAGGAAAGTTAGCAGAGAAATTCGATCGCGACATTCAAATTGAAGTTACGGTAGCTTTGGGAAGGGAGAAGTAGGTTCTTTGGATTTTGCACCTGGAAATTTATGCAGGCGAAACGTATATTTTTAGACAAACAAGGCATTACGTAACTGTGGATAGTGGAATTTGCGCTTGCCAATGGAGCGCCAATTCACAAACCCGCGCATATCTTTCTACTTTCCAGGCTTTCCTCGTAGGCCTTGCGGTCTGTCTTCTCCAACTTTAGAATTTCTGCTATTCCCATGACTTTTCTGAATATTTTTGATTGAAGCGCTTCTGGTAGTCTTTCGAGATACTCCAGTCTCGTTAGTAAGTACATCCATTTGTCAAAATTGGTTTCCAACTCATCGAGATTTTTGTTGAATTTGGGTATCTCCACGTAAACGAAGTTAAGTTTGTCGTTGAAAACCTTTCCGGAATTGGTCTCTATCAGCTTTACTTTGTGGAGATAATCCTCTTTACTAATGTTCTCATAACTCAGGCGAAAGTCCAGAAGAGAAATACAATAAACGGGGTGCAGGCTGAAATCCCACTCCCCTTTCACGGCTTGCTCTTGGATGGCAAAGGTGCTATAGTATAGTGATCGCTCCCTGAAAAACGTCTGGTAGAATTTCTGCATTTCGATAATAAACCTCTTGCCACTTGCTGTCTTGCAAAAGATGTCAAAGACCACATTTCGATCATACTCAGCGGGGCCGAGGTGCTCATTTTTCGATTATTCCAGGTCAACGATTTGTCCTAAGTCATTCTCCAAAATATCATTCAGGAAATGAAGGAGAATATCCTTGTTAGCTTCCTCTCCAAATACCTTTTTAAAGCCGAAATCCGTGAAAGGATTTATATTTATTGGGCGTTGGTTGGTGTGGTCTTTTTGTTGTTTCATGCCTTAAAGATAGCATGTATTATACCATTCCCCCAAATCCGCAGGCAATAATTGGGCTGGGAGTATGCGTCCCCTCAATCCGTAATCTTCAGATCGAGTTCCTTCATGAGTTTGGCGAGGGCGGGGTTCTCTTTTTTCATGAAGTCGAATTTCTCCCTTGTGGTGGTAAAGCGGGGTTTGGCCTTTTTAGATTTTGCTTTGAGTTTGTCGTCCACATAGACTTTGACTGCGATATCATCCCGGTCGAAGGCAGACCGGAGTTTTTCCAGCAATTTTTCCTGCATCCTCACAGTCTGCTTTGCTACCTCACCGGACGTGCCGATGCGCACCTTGTTGTCCTCAACAGATAAGATGGTATTTTTGAGAGCTACCAAAACCGATTTGGATTTAATTTTTTCGAGCTCCTGATTCCAGAGTTGCTTTACGTTCTCGAGGGTAAATTCCAGGGATTCACTGCGGGCGTCCTCTTTCTTCTTCTTAATTCGATCCTTAAGCGAGCCGAGACTCTGCAATTTTGGGAGTTTTTTCCCGGCCACGGGACCCTTTTTTGCCGATTCCGAAACCCTCAGTTTGTCGTCTGCTTTAGCGGGGCCTGGGTCCTGTGCCTCGACAGCTTGCGGTTTTTCATCTTTGGGTTCGCTCTTCTCCTCCGCCGTTTCGGCTGGTTCAGCTTCGGTAGCTTGCGTGGTTTTAGTTGGTTTTTCCGGAGCTTCAACTATCTTTTCTACCGGGCTGCTTTCAGAATTTTTTTTTTCAAGGGTGGGACCGGGGAGTTGATCTCCGGGCAGGGCGGAAACGGCATTGTTGAGAAAGTGATCAATCACTGCCAGTTTGCAAAGGCACAGCTCTGTAAAAAGCTTTTTGTTGGTGGCCTCCTTGTACTTAAACAGGGAATCCGAAATCACATTCATACTGGATAGCAAAAATGAACGGCTACAACGGCCCGCCTGATCGATGTAGCGCTCGGAAAACCGATCGCCGGATTGCATCAAATTGCGGGTATTGGGGTCGTATGCGACAAACAACTCCCTGTAGTGCTCCTGCAATCCATCCAAGAGTATATCGCCCTCGAAACCGTTGTCGAGTATGCGATTAAACGATTGCACCGGGCCGGCCGTATCTCCGGCCAAAAACCAGTCCACGAATTCGAAGAAATGCTCGCGGTCCAGTATATTGAGGCTCTGGATTACATTTTGATAAGTGAGTTTCCCCTCAGTGACCGCATTGAGCTTGTCAAAAAGAGAGAGCGCATCTCTGAGGGCACCATCTGCTTTTTGCGCAATCAGTGAAAGTCCCTCTTCTTCAAATTCTATTCCATCATTCCCGCAAATATCCTTCATCTGCCCCACCATATCTGCGATGGGGATTCTTTTAAAATCGTAGATTTGGCAGCGCGACAAAATGGTGGGAAGGATTTTGTGCTTCTCGGTGGTTGCAAGGATAAAAACAGCATATGGAGGCGGCTCCTCCAAGGTTTTTAGGAAGGCGTTGAAAGCCGAAGAGGTGAGCATGTGTACCTCATCAATAATAAATACTTTGTGACTTCCCCGCTGTGGTTGATAACCTACCTGTTCGACCAGATGCCGAATATCTTCCACCTTGTTGTTGGACGCCGCATCCAACTCAATGATATTCATCGAAGCACCACTGTTAAAAGATTCACAGGAAACGCACTTATTGCAGGGTTCACGGTCGGAACCCGGGTCTTCGCAATTGAGGGCCTTGGCTAGAATACGCGCGATAGTTGTTTTTCCCACTCCCCTGGGTCCGCAAAATAAAAGAGCGTGCGCCACCTTGCCCGCTTGAAGACTGCGGGTCAGGGTACTGGTTACATGGTCCTGCCCGACTACCTCCTCAAACCGCTGAGGTCTGTATTTAAGAGCTGATACTTGAAATGACATGGTACAAAATTAGTACATTATGATCAGACGGGTGGAAATTTGACCGGAAAATTCACCGGACTTTTCAACCATTGGCACTGCGACTGGTTTTTTTTCCGATATTGCGCCGTCAAATAACAAACCAGCATCCATGCGTATAGCCATTGCCCAATTGAACATACACATTGGCAACTTTGATTCAAATACCGAAAAAATCCTGAACGCTGTCCGCAGTGCCCGCGAGCAGGGAGCGGAACTTGTCTGTTTTAGCGAACTGGCCACTACCGGATACCCGGCCCTGGACCTTTTGGAATCCCCGCATTTCATTCAAAAGTCCAATGAATTACTGGAACGGCTAAAGGAGGCGTCCTCCGGCATCGGCATTGTTATAGGTGCTCCCAGAATCAACCCTGAACTCCCGGGAAAAAACCTGTACAACAGCGCCTTCTTTTTTGCAAACGGCCAACAACTGGGTTTTGCCGACAAGGCGCTCCTGCCCACATACGATGTATTTGACGAATACCGCTACTTTGAACCGGGAAAAAAATTCAACACCATTGAGTTTAAAGGTAAAAGGATCGCACTGACCATTTGCGAAGATATCTGGGATTTGGTCAACGAGGATCCCATATACACCTTTCATCCAATGGATGAGTTGATGAAGGACAAACCGGATTTGGCCATCAATATTTCGGCCTCCCCTTTTAGTGAAGGACAGCACCGCAACCGAAAAAAGGTGCTCAAAATGAATGCGGAACGATACAAGCTTCCCTTTTTCTACATCAACCACGTCGGAGCGCAAACCGACCTCATCTTTGACGGCGGCTCACTGGTGGTGGGACCCTCCGGCGAGGTGCAGGATGAAATGCCCTTTTTTGAAGAATGTGTGAGGACCTACGAGCTGGATGAGATAATGAAAATGGACGGCATTTCGAAATTGCAGTCCACCGACAGAATAGCACTGATGCACGACGCACTGGTATTCGGACTCCGGGACTTTTTTGTGAAACTCGGTTTTAAAAAAGCTATCATGGGGCTCTCCGGTGGAATTGATTCCGCCCTTACTGCAGCACTCACCTGTCGTGCCCTGGGTGCTAAAAACGTCCACGGTCTGATCATGCCCTCTGAGTTTTCTTCCAAAAACTCGGTCAGAGATGCTGAAAAGCTGGTTGAAAACCTGGGAATGAGCAGCGACATCCTCGACATTGGAGACATTTACGACCTGTTCACCTCCAAACTGGATGCCTTTTTCGGAAAAACGCCATTTGACGTGACCGAGGAAAACATACAGGCCCGGGCGAGGGGAATTTTGCTCATGGCGTACAGCAACAAACTGGGCCATGTGCTCCTCAATACCACCAACAAAAGCGAAATGGCAGTCGGCTACGGAACCCTCTACGGAGACCTTTGCGGGAGTCTTTCCGTGATAGGGGATGTCTATAAAACAGATGTTTACAAACTCTCGAACTACATCAATCGCGAGGAGGAAATAATACCGCGAAGTACCATTGTGAAGCCCCCTTCAGCTGAGTTGAAACCAGATCAGAAGGACAGCGATTCCCTGCCAGATTACGACCTACTAGATCCCATTTTAAAAATGATGATCGAAAAGAAATACTCCATGGAACAAATTGCCTCCGAAGGCTATAACAGTGAGGTGGTTCAAAAGGTTTGGCAGCTCGTCCACAGAAGCGAATTCAAGCGCTACCAAACTGCCCCCGTACTTCGGGTTTCTGACAAGGCCTTTGGATACGGCAGACGAATCCCGCTGGTGGGGAAGTTTTGAAAAATGACATGCAGTGCTTACTAAATTGGGCGCCAATTTCGTAAGCTGCATGAATCAATACTGTTTCAACATATACTTAATGATATCAGTCGTGGTAACGATTCCTTTAAGTTCGTCACCCTCTGTTACCGGCAAGGCGTGAAAATCCTCTTTGGCAAAAATCTCGGCCACCTCTTTGATTGAATTTTCAACAGATACCGTATTCGGATTAGAAGTCATTACCTGGGGAACACTTAGCATGTCCAGTACAGCTTCGTCAGCATCACCCTGATTTTCAAACAATCCGCCAAAAGTAAGGCGGTTTAGGTCTGTAGCGCTGATAATCCCGATAACTTTACCCCCTTTGACAACGGGCATATGCCGGATTTTCTCTTTTTTAAAAGTAGTCATTACATCCCTCAAAGAATCTTGCTCACTGGCAACATGCAAATTGGCGGTCATGACATTTTTTACTGGTTCTCGTTTCTTCATCGTTTTTGCTTAAATTTTTAGATTGGCAGCAAAGGTAAACCGTCTTTTGATATAAAAACACAGAATGTTTGTGGTTTTTTCATGAACAGCCTCAAATTCACCCTTCAAAAATTCTCTACTTTTTGAATGTCCCTGGGACTGAAAGACTTCACTCATCAATTTTCACCACCTTGCCGTCGGACAATTGGTACCGGACCTTGCTTTCGGGGCATATGGTTCTGCCCCTGTTTTCAAAATTGAGGCGATGGCCGTATTCGCTCATCCAACCTTTTATTCTTCCTGGATTGCCGATAAGGAGGGCGTAATCGGGTACATCGCGGGTGACTACCGCGCCGGCACCGATGAAGGCGTATTTCCCTATTTCTACGCCGCATAAAATGGTGGCATTGGCTCCGATGGTGGCTCCTTTGCGGACCAGGGTGGGTTTGAATTCATCCTTCCGCTCGATGCGCGCCCTGGGATTCATCACATTGGTAAAAACGACCGACGGACCAACAAATACACCGTTCTGTAAGGTGACTCCCTTGTAGAGCGAAACATTGTTCTGCACTTTGCAGTGGTCGCCGACTACCACACCAGAGGCCACAAAGACATTCTGGCCCAGGACACAGTTTTTTCCGATTTGGCAATCCGGCATGAGGTGGCAAAAGTGCCAGATACGAGTGTCTTTCCCAATTTGGCAATCCTCATCGACTACTGCGGTTGGATGGGCAAAGAAATGGGTAGATTCGGACATGGCTCAGCTTTTCACCGGATTTCTTCCGATGCTCTCGTAGTAAAATCCTTGTTCTCTCATGGTTTCCGGGCTGTACACATTCCTTCCGTCAAAAATTACAGGGGCTTTCAGTTTTTCTTTGATTTTGGCGTAGTCCGGTGTTCGGAAAACACTCCATTCGGTGATTACGGCCAGTGCATCGGCATTGTCCAGGGCTTCGTACTGATCTTCAGAAAAGGAGATTCGGCCACCAAAGATTTCCCTAACATTGTCCATGGCCTCCGGATCGTAAGTCTGAATTTTTGCACCAGCTTCCAGCAGTCCCTCAATGATGGTAAGGGCCGGAGCTTCCCTGATATCGTCCGTTTCAGGCTTAAAGGAAAGTCCCCAAATGGCAATGGTCTTTCCACTGAGGTCGTCTCCGAAGTACTTTCTGATCTTTCCGGTGAGAATTTTCTTCTGCTCCCGGTTCACCTTCATCACCGATTTGAGAATTCTGAAATCGTAGGTGTTCTCCTCCGCTGTTTTGGCGAGCGCCTGTACATCTTTGGGAAAGCAGGATCCACCGTAGCCCACACCGGGAAACAAAAAGCGCTTTCCAATGCGGGTGTCGGAACCCATTCCAATGCGCACCATATCCACATTGGCACCCAGTTTTTCGCACAAATTGGCGATTTCATTCATAAAACTGATACGCGCAGCGAGGTAGGAATTGGCTGCGTACTTGGTCATTTCCGCTGAGCGCTCGTCCATAAAAATGATGGGGTTGCCCTGGCGTACAAAAGGTTCGTAAAGCCTTCTCATCGATTCCCGCGCCTTGTCGGAAGACGTACCAATCACCACCCTATCGGGTTTCATAAAGTCATCCACCGCCACACCTTCGCGGAGAAACTCGGGATTGGAGACCACGTCAAAAAGCGATGTATCCAGTTTTTTCGCCAGTATTTCATGCACTTTTTCAGCCGTACCCACCGGAACTGTGCTCTTGTCAACGATGACTTTGTAATCTTTTATCATCCCGGAGAGTTCTTCAGCCACTTTCATCACAAAGGAGAGGTCAGCAGATCCGTCACCGCCGGGAGGGGTGGGCAATGCCAGAAAAATGATATCCGCATCTTTGACGGAAGATTCCAGGTCGGTGGTGAATTTCAATCTGCCCTGTTTGGTATTCCGCTCAAAGAGCACATCCAGACCCGGTTCGTAAATGGGAATTTCCCCCTTTTTCATCCGCTCTACCTTGCCCTCATCTATATCCACGCAGGTCACCCGATTGCCCGTTTCGGCAAAGCAAGTTCCTGATACAAGTCCCACATAGCCCGTTCCTACAACTGTTAAATTCATTGAATTGATGTTTTTGTGTGTCTGCTCACAGTACCGGCAGCACTTTAATAATGATGTTTTGACATGCCTCCCAGCACCCATTGGCCGCAAAGACAGCGCAAATATAGGGCATTGCCAATATTTAAAAAATCCTAATTTGAAATATTGGGGGAATTCTGTCCCTCCCGCGGTGGGCAGTCGCCAGTAAGCAGTCCGCAGTAGCCAGTCGGTACCTCGACTCCGCTCGGCACATCGCAGTTTCCAGTCGGCAGTATGTTAATGCCTAAATAGTGTTGACCGTTTAAACCTTATGCGGCCTTGCGCCTTTGCGCGAAACCTAAAAGTAAGCTGTCCGCAGTCAATTTAAAACACCAACATCCAAACAAACCTAATAACTCAAAACCACCTGAACCCCATAAAACACCCGCCCAGCATTCTCCCCCGGATACAACTCAATGTGATAAACCCCGGCGGGCAAATGACCAATATCCAAAGTAAACTGCTTCTGTGGATGACTCAGTTTTTGCCGAATTGCCGTGCCTGAACGTACCAATGCTGCCCTGTCCTTCCTATGTACCACAATCATTGCCATATTCATGGAGTACCCAGTCAACCTATATTATGAGGGCACAAAAAAGCCATTAACCACCGGCCTGCCCTCAAAGCTTTGGTGGGCCATCAACCGCTCCGCAGATTCCCAATTCAAAAACTGAAAACCGAGCCTGAGTTCATGTTGGGTTACTTTGTTATTGAAATGGAGGTAGATTATTCCCAGATTACAATTGCTCTTCTGCATTGTTCAATAGAGGTGCAGTTATCGCTTGTGCAGGGGCCATGACCTTTGATTTTGGCCTTGAGATTCACTTCATTTTCTAGAAGGACATCCCCAATGTGGGCAGCCCTCAATGAGGAGAGGTTTTTGTTGTACTCTTTACTGCCGGTGAGGTCCGTATATGCGTGGATTGCGATGATTCGCCCATCCATTTCCTCCTGAAACTCCCTCAACCTTTTCATTTCGTCTTCACAGAGGTGTGGGTGGTCCAAATTAAAATAGAAGGTAGCAGTATCCCTGGACACTATGTCCGGCGGAGATAGGGTTAAATTGATAAAGTCGTGCTGTTGTCCTGTGTAATTTGGCTCCTTGTCCGTGGTTTTTTCTGCCCTTTTGCCACAGTCGCTTATATTGTAGAGCGATACCTCGTCAAAAGTTACGGCAGCCAAATTTATGTAATGACATCCACCCTTCATCCGCTTACACCTTCTGTGTATTCTCCTTGCCTGTCGGTCGAATTCAAAATCATCGACCCGGGATGTAATTAACAGGTGGGTATCATCACTCAGGGCGGTAAATACGCCCTCGAAGTACTTGTATTCTCCAACTTCTACTTCCTGCAATGGGAAATTAAATTCCAGGTAGAAAGAATCCTCGGGGCTGTATTCCAGCGACCGGGTACATCCGCGCAATCCCTGAATGCCAATGGTCGTATTTTCCA
Source organism: Saprospirales bacterium (assembly GCA_007695035.1). Taxonomy (GTDB): domain Bacteria; phylum Bacteroidota; class Bacteroidia; order Chitinophagales; family Saprospiraceae; genus PWJY01. The sequence continues at coordinate 13,835 of REEO01000031.1, forward strand.
TCCTTCCCGGGTCTTCGACTGACCTGGATACCCATATTCCAAATCGATATTCACATCCCGGTTTAAGAGGTTGGTTAAGGGATGCGGCAATTTGTCCATCGCCCAGGGAATTACTCGTGGGATGCCATACAGCAGTCAATTCCATGTAACACTTACCTGATTTGGCGTTGTTATCGCTGACCCCACAGTATGTTCGCCCATGGAAAATACAGAATTTACGCCAGTCCGGAGATTCCATTAAGACGCGGGAAATATCCTCCCTGTCCCTGGTTTCAACATCGGTATTTCTATACTTACTCCTCAAACTACCGGCTTTGTTTTCGATTGCCACTTCGATGCAGTTTGAATATTCCTCCATTCCCGGGTTCAGGATCATATTCGACCCCGGACAATTCTGGCCCTGGGCTTTATCGGTAATAAGCCCAAGGCCCAGAACTGCCAATAAAAAGTATTTTAAATTGTAAACAGTCATAGAATATCTACATATCAAAATTCGGTTTGAAAACAGATACAACCTTCTCCCGTACAATCCTCATTTTCATTATCACAACATCCGGCAAGTTCCTCATCCATACAATCGTCAATAGACCAAATACCATAGCAGGCAAGAGACTGGTCATCTTGATTGCTGTGGCAGATAATTACCAAAGGTTCGGGACCCTCTCCACCACTTGGTGGAGGTATGGTTAAATAGGGATTATTTTCAGGTGGCACAATGTTTGAATGGCCGTAATTTGCAATCTCATAGTGGTACATGCTCCAATCATACTCCTCTTCAGATAATAATCTGGATATGGTAGTATCGGCCAACACCCTTTCGTAATTTAATGAAGTTCTGGTTTCTGCTTCAACTTCATTGAAATTTTGTAAGGTATCCTGTTTCTCACATGAAATAAGCCCTATACAAATTAAGGTTGTTGCTAAAATAAGTAAGTTTTTCATTGTTTAAAATTTGTTGATGTTAAAAAAAAATGCTCGCATCCCAATTTCAGTTTGAGTTAGATCCGACCAAATTCAAGCAAAACCTGAACATCTGCCTTAAAGAACTAGCTCCGGTTAAGTCAGGTACATCTTCAGCGCTATCCATAGCGTTACAACGTTAAATTGTTTACTTTTACAAAACACTTACAGCAAATATAGGAAAAATGCAGGTCACACGGCCACAAATTTAAGGGTAATTTACGCATTTTTTTTTTTTGAATTATTTAATCCTGTTTTTCAGCGATTTGTGAGGAGGGCCTCTTTTGTTAAAATTTTATGACGCCATAAAAGGAGTCAATTACACCCTCCCCGATTGTATATATCCTTCATTCAAATACCCGGAAATTTCATTCGGCAGGACTTGTTTACAGACTGAAAAAACGTACAGAAATTTTAATATGCTGAGATTAGTCTATCAGGGATAAACTACAACAAGTTCAAATTACCGAATTCCCGAAAGGACAAAGAGAAAGCAAGCTATTCTGTCAGTTCCATTTTTGTCCAGTACCTTTCCATGAGCCTTTAGAATACATTTTCTATCTTTGATTTTTTGGAACCAAATCAATAATTCATGAAAATTTCATTATTTCTATTAATTCCGCTCTCATTACTGATTTTCTCTTCCTGCAGCGGAGACGACGACGCCTCTCCCGATTTCCCGCCGGAACTCCTGGAGGTGAAGGCTGAGCTCGAAGCCCGGTACGACCAGATGAATGCCGATCTTTCGACGCGGGTGAGTTATTTTGCACAGGTGGGCATTGATACTGCGGAGGTGAGGAGTCACCTGGTTGAACTGTACGGGGCGACAGATTTTGTAACGAACTTTGCCCATGTGAATTCAGATCGGATATTGCAGTTGATCGAGCCCGAACAGTACTACGACTCCCAGGGTGCGGACATCAGTGATCAGGCCCATGTTATTGAGGCCTTTTCAACTCAGGAACCGGTACTGAGTGATGTTTTTACTGCCGTGGAAGGCTATCAGGCGGTGGTTTGTATTCATCCTATCGTTCAGAATGAAGAGGTGCTGGGCACCCTGAATGCACTTTTTCTTCCGGAGGAATTATTGGGCGATATTATTTCACCTCTGACTGAAAATGACGACTTCGAAATATGGGTGATGGAAAGTACGGGCTATATCTTGTTCGATGACGACAGCGAGGAGATCGGACTTAATTTATTTACTGATCCGCTGTACGAAGATTTCCCCGATTTAATTGAAGCAGGGCATTTAATTGTCTCCCAGGAGGAAGGTGAAACTACCTATACCTTTTTTCAATCCGGCACCTCCGATCCCATCACCAAGCGCGCGCATTGGAAGACTTTCTCACGCCACGGCAATCAGTGGAAGGTGGTTTTGGTGAGTCCTGAGAATTAGATATCTGGATTTCTTTGTTTATCCGGGTAACAAGCCTGTAGTTGATGTCAATTGCCTGCAATTGTCCGAATTTCGCGTGAAGAAAAACCTTCAAAACCATCTTTGTAACTCCCTGAAAACCACCCACAAAAGAAAAGAGCCTGCAAAACACGGGTTGAACAAATCATTTTTTCCTAACTTGCGGGCCGTTTTTTATCTGAAGTGTGCCCCGGCACCCAAAACAATAACTAAGAAAAAGATGTATGGCGATAAAGTTTGAACTGCTCAGAGAGATTTGCGAAATCCCGGGAGCCCCGGGCTACGAAGCGAGGATCAGGAATTTTATTCTGGAGAAAACAGAGGGCCTGGTCGATGAAATACAGGTCGATCCCATGGGAAGTATCATCGCCCTGAAGCGGGGCGCGGAGAACAAGCGGGTGATGGTCGCCGCCCACATGGACGAGATCGGATTTATCGTCAACCACATCGACTCCGACGGTTTTGTCCGCTTTCAGCCTCTGGGAGGATTTGACCCCAAGACCCTGACTTCACAGCGAGTGATCATACACGGGAAGGAAGACGTGCCCGGAGTAATGGGTTGCAAACCGATCCACATCATGAAACCGGAGGAGCGCAAAAAGAGTCCTGAGTTGCAGGATTACTTCATCGACACGGGCAGGTCCAAAGAGGAGGTAGAAAAAATAATTAAGCCGGGAGATACCATCACCAGAATGGGCGAATTGATTCGCATTGGAAAATGCTTTAACGGCAAATCCCTGGACAACCGCATCTCGGTCTACGTTTTGCTGGAAACTCTGCTGGCGCTGAAGGACAAGCAAATTCCCTACGATCTCTATGCGGTGTTTTCAGTGCAGGAGGAAGTCGGTCTCCGGGGGGCGCGCACAGCAGCTAGTCGCATCAACCCGGAATTTGGGTTTGGACTGGATACCACTATCGCCTACGATCTGCCCGGGGCGCAGGGGCACGAAATGGTGACCAAACTCGGAATGGGTACAGCCATTAAAATAATTGACGGAACGGCCATAGCTGATTACAGAATGGTGGAGTTTCTGAAGAAGACGGCAGAGGCTCACAACATCAAATGGCAGGCTGAAGTTCTTCCGGCAGGTGGGACCGATACGGCTGCTATCCAACAATACGGCAGGGGCGGTTCGGTGTCCGGGGCCATCTCCATTCCCACGCGATACCTCCACCAAACCATCGAAATGGTGCACGAGATCGATGTGGACAACAGCATTCACCTTCTCACGCAGGCCCTGCTTCAGATCGATCAATACGACTGGAAGCACGACTGATGGGGGTTTCCCGGGTTTAAAAGATGTTTTGAGAAAGGATGAAGGACTTAAGGGTGGTTTCATTGCTGGGTTTTCCATGCAGACGACCGATTTGCGATGCACTGCGCTGTGCTGCCCCATCACGTAAAAACTTCCCCGCCATTAAACCCGGCAGAATAATCAGGAAGTGAATTAGATATGAATCAATGATACCACGCCTCTGCAAAGTGAGCTCCCGCTACATGCCTTTGCAACCGACAGAAAAATTGCCTTCCTAAGTTAATCGTTTACTCGTTTCCACGTCCGAGAAAAGCCTGAACTCCCAGCCGGAATCCAAAGATATTTCCATCGTCTTCAAAGGAGTAAAACAGAAGGGGTTCCAGCGCAACTGAATTGTTTAGGAAAGCAGTATAGCCGGCTCCAATGGCAAAAGCACTCTCCGATTTTTTGGATTCGGTGAATGGACTTTCAAATTTTGATTCGCTCCAACCATATTCAGCCTGACCAAACAGTCCTCCTACCACATACCCTCTCGCAAGTGGGGCAAAGCCGTAGGAAGTGAGGGTTGAGTTTGGGTTTTTGACTCTGTTGTACTCCAATTGAAGGCCCAAAGCAAAATTGTTCGCTACAAAATAAGCGACACCGGGATAGAAGGAAAAAACTGTGGAGTTGCTGCTGTTGTCATTTTCAATTGAGGTAAAGCTTATGGCACCACCAATCATCATGGCGCCCTGCTCAACGTGCTGGGCTTTTGAAGTTTGGGGGCCAAAGCAAATAGCTGCAAGGGCGAGGGCGATTACTACATTAAATGTACTTTTCATAATATGAGTTTTAGATGATAATTATGGCTTGGTTCCAGTATTGTACCTATGCTGGCACTTCCAAATCTTAATCTCAATACCGGGCCCTGGTATACTCTTTCATTTGAATTGCTCTTCTTATGGAAAACCTCGCCACCAATCAAATAAGGGTGGAAAAAATTTGATCCGGCAAATGACGACTTCAGTAATTTGGAAGAAAGAGCCACGAATGCAATTGTTTGGTTTCTGAGCTAAGGTAAACAATTCCATATTATATGGTATGAAAATTTGGAGAAAACAATAATTAAAATGGTCCTACCCTATGCCCCGGGGCATTCTGGGTTCATCGTTAATTCTACACTTCCTTTTTCAATATTCTGAAATTCAGGGGGTGGCGACTTTTAGTCCCGCAGTATAAAAAAAATGCAGCACCAATAAGATAACAATAGATGTTTACAAATAAATTTAATACTGAGTAAAAAAGGGTTCACCGCAGAGTTCGGAAAGTACGCAAAGAAAATCGCTGAGGGCAATACCATGCAACTTTCACCGCGCATTATCTCGACTTCGCTTAGTTCGACTACCGCTACAGCGCGTTACAACGCTCTGCGGGCACTGCGAGTTCTCCGGTGAGTCAAAGAAGCATCGAGAAGAAACCTAAATTGGAATCTCACCCAGTTTTGTTACATAAGAGAGGGACTAATTGGCAAGAAAGAAGTCCAAATGTCGTGAAATGACAAAACTTTTTCACTACATTGTGGGATCGATTTTATTCCAATAATATCACTGTAAATATGTCCCAATTAAAAGTACTGAAAGCGTCGGCGGGCTCGGGTAAGACCTTTAACCTCACATTGGAGTACCTGAAACTCGCGCTCAGCGGCAACCCGCGCTACTTCTCCCGGATCCTGGGGATGACATTTACCAACAAGGCAGCGGGAGAAATGAAGGAAAATATACTGGAAGAACTGAATAAACTGGCCGTAGATCCGGGTACATCTCCCCATTACAACAAACTGATAAAATCCTTGAAATTGCCGTCGGGGAGAGAGAAAGCAGTGCTGAAAAACCGCGCTGAAAAGGCCCGTAGCGCTATTTTACTAAACTACCATGATTTTTCACTGTCCACCATTGATTCTTTTTTCCAGCGCATCGTTCGCGCCTTTTTCCGTGAACTGAACCTGGCCTCCAATTTCGACGTGGAACTAAATCCCGATGAAGTGATCTCCGATGCCATTGACGACTACCTTTTTACCATGGAGGAAGGTGACCCGCTGATCGAAAAGATCAATGACATTCAGGATCAGTTGATCAGGGATGAGAAGTCGTCGCAAAACTACAAGAAAGAACTCAAAAAACTCGCCGGGGAATTGTTCAGGGAGTTGGATTTTTCTGTGTCAGCGCGCAATGAGGAGGAGCTCGGGGATTATAAAAAGAAATTAGAGAGTGAAATGAAGGGGATCGAGGTACGATTCCTCGAAATCAAGGAACAGCTCAGGGCAGAAATCGAAAAATTCGATGTCACGGCAGGCGATTTTTCCGGGGGGAAGTCCAGGAGCATACCAGCCATGATCCTCAATCGCGATGAGGATAAAATGATGGATATTTTGGATAAAGCTACCATTAATAACAAGCTGGAATTGGAGGATGCGTGGGTCAAAAAAAGTGAAAAGGGGGCTCGCAGGGAACAACTGATGAACGCCTGCAATGCCTGCATGCCCATCGCCGTGGAGATAAAGAAATTTTTGACAGAAAACAAAGAGAACTACATCACCAACAAGCTGCTACTGGAAAACTACCTCTCTTATGAAGTGCTCTCCAAAGTAGAGCAGATTATAAACAATTACCTGTCACAGGAAAACATCTTTTTACTGGGAAAGACCTATCAATTGCTCAGAAACTTTGTGACCGAATCGGACAGTCCGTTGGTTTACGAGCGCATTGGGAACCACTACAAACACATTTTTATCGATGAGTTTCAGGACACCTCGCGCTACCAGTACGACAATATAAAACCCCTGCTGGAAGAGTCTCTCGGTACCGGCCACGAAAACCTAATAGTAGGCGATATCAAGCAGGCTATTTACCGGTTTAGAAACGGGGACTGGGCCTTGCTGGGCGGTCAGGTACAGCGGGACTTCGGCCTTGTGGTCCAGGAGGAAAAACTGCTGCAAAACTGGAGGTCGCGCAAGGAAATTATCGAATTTAATAACGCGCTTTTCCCCGGACTGGCCGAAGCAGTTCAGCAACACCTAACGGACGAAATGAAGGAGGCGGATTTCAAACCTCATGATCCGGATACTTTCAAGTTGTTGGAGGAGATCTACCGGAGGGAAAACGTGGAGCAGGAGTACCCCGAAAAGGCAAAAGTGAAGGGAAAGGGCCATATTCAAATGGAATTCAGGGCCTACGATCCGGAAGAGGTGAGGCAAAAAGAAGCTGTGGAGGTGGTGTATAAGCGACTGGAGGAGCAACTGCTTCAGCTTGAAAAAAAGGGCTACAGCGCCGGTGACATTGCCATTTTGTCAAGAAATAAGAGGCAGATCACGAACCTCATTCCCCTGCTAGCCAACTCCGCACAAAAATTTCCCGACAGCCGGATTTTCGATTTTTTTTCCGAGGAAGTGCTAACCGTCTCAGACAGCCCGGCCGTACAAATGGTGCTATCGGTTTTTAGATTGACGGCCTACGGCATACAGGACCCCAAAGAAAAGAGGCGGATGATGCTGCAGCTCGGATTTTTCGCACAAAAAGCAGGTCTGAAACGCCCTTTTGAGCAAAAGGGAAAATGGCCAGGACGCGGGGAGTTGAAATTGCCGGGCGATCTGGACGAATTGGTGCAAAGCGGCGCTTCACTCGGCCTGGACGGTTTTTACAAAAAAGTCCTGAAGGTACTGGACCTCGGATCCACAGAAGCCAAAGGCCAGTTTTATTATCTGTCTGCACTGGAGGATGAGATTTCGGATTACGCCTCCAAAAATGGAAACGACCTGATCGGCTTTTTGGAATACTGGGACGAAAAGGGGAACTCGAAAACCATCGAACCCCCCGGGGGCGTGGATAAAATGCAATTGATGACCATCCACAAATCCAAGGGACTGTCTTTTGAAATTGTGATACTCCCCTTTGCTGACACACAGTTAAAGCCCAACCTCACTAAACCAAATATTTTGTGGGTGGAAGACAAGCGCTCTTCCAACGGTGAGTCAGCGGAAAATTCAGCTTTCCCGGTCAGGATGAAAGACGACATGAAAAAGTCTGCATTTCGATACGAATTTTGGAAAGAGCATTACGACCACTACACCGACGAGCTCAACAACTTTTACGTGGCCACCACACGGCCCCGGCAGGCCCTTTTCATCTACGCTTTTGAAAAGCAGCGGAGTAAAAGAAACAATGACTTTCGACCGCACTGCCTCCAGGACCATCTTTTAAATTTTGCCTCTGAAAAAATGCACGAAAAGGAGTCAGCGGAAACAGACCACCGGATTTTTGTCAGGGAAAAAGACTCCTGGGAAGCGCTGAGTCCCCCTCCGGAAAAAGAAAGCAGGGAGACGGAACCCACTTTTGAGCTGAAAAAGCTGGAAGCCACGGGCACTTTGCCGGAAGTAAAGGGTAGCTGGCGGCCCAATCCGCTCTCCTCATCGCCCACGGGTAAGCGCCATGCTGTGGAAGAGGGACTTATTTTGCACAGGATACTGGAACTGGTCAATATCAATAGTGAGATTCCCGCGGCCATTCGAGCGGTCATCGAGGAGGGAATGATCGGCCGGGATGAAAAAGATCACTGGAAAAAGCGAATCAATGACGCCATGGGGCTGGACCCCGTTTCCGAATGGTTTGACGAGACGCTGGAGGTGATGAACGAGAGGGACATTCTCATTCCAGGGGGAAAGCGATACCGGCCGGACCGCGTGGTGATCGACAACCAAAAAGCGGTAGTCATCGACTACAAAACGGGCTCGGAGCATCCGTCCCACAACAAGCAAATTGAGACTTACACCAAAGCACTCAGCCAAATGGGCTATACCGAAGTGGAGGGCTGGCTTTTTTACACCGATATTTTAAAAACCCGCCGGGTGGTGTAAACCGGAATAATAAAAGAAAAAAGGATCATGCGAAAAAACTCATTCCTGTACAGGGTAGCGAAAGACATTGGAAGGCGATACGGCGGCCGGATGAAAGACCTCACGGTGGTTTTTCCCAGCAGAAGGAGCGGCCGGGTATTTCAACACCACCTCATTAATCAGGCGCAGGCCCCCGTCTGGTCCCCCGGAATACGCACCATTGACGAACTCTTCAAGTCCAGCAGCCAACTGACCGAGGCCGATCCCCTGACTTTGGTCACCATGCTGCACGAAAGCTGGAACGAAGTCACCGGACTGGACGAACCCTTAGAAAAATTTTACTTTTTCGGAAAAATGATGCTGGGGGATTTTGACCTGATCGACAAGTACCGCATCGCACCGGCCAATATTTTCAGGCACATCCGGGATATAAAGAAAATCGAAGAGCAGTTTCAACTCACTGAAGAGGACAGCGAGGCGTTCCGGGAGCTGAAAAAATATTTTCAAACAGAGCGGGCGCCCGGCAGCCCCGGGGAAGCCTTTCTCAAGGTGTGGACCTCCCTTTTGCCCGTCTATCAATCCCTCAAAAACCGCCTTGAAGCAGAAGAGCTTGCCTGGCCCGGTATGATATATCGCGAAGTGGCCTCCCAACCGGAACTGCTCTCCAAAAATGCCAAAGGCAAGTACATTTTTTGCGGATTCAACCGCATCAATCGCTGTGAAAAAGCCGTATTCAACCACCTCCGTGACAGCGGACTGGCGGAATTTTACTGGAAGGACGACCCCTTGATACGGGAGGATTACAAGCAAGAAGCCGGGAAGTTTTTAGAACAAAACCTGAAAAACTACCCCCCGGTCACTCCTCTCGCCACGAATATGAAAGCGGACGAAAAAAAAATCAATATCATCCCGGTCAATTTCCAAAGTCTCCAGGTGCAGGTGGTGACGCAGCTGATGAAAGAAGCCTCTGTGGAGGACGGAAAAACGGGACTCATCCTCAACGACGAGGACGTACTGCTGCCACTTTTGAGCAGCCTGCCGGAAAACGGTCTCAAAATCAACGTTTCCGCAGGACTGAATCTAATCAAAACCCCCGTTTACGACCTCATCCGCACGGTCATCGAACTGCACGAAAATGCGGACCGCAACAAGGGCGATTTTCACTACAGAGACATCGAGCAGGTCTTTTTCAACCCGCTTCTGCCCCACTTTTATCAAAAATGGCTGAACAAGGTCAAAATTACAACCGGAGATGGCAAACCAGACGACATGAGAAGTCAGGTGTTTTTCAGCCTTTCGGAGCTAAGTCAGATGCAGATAGACGAGCTGGTGCCCAAAATCTTCAAATCGGTAAAAAATCCGGTGGATGTGGTGCATTTGCTATTGGAAATGCTAAAGGAGGTTTTTGAAATAAACAAAGAGGAGCAAGACGTGGGGAGTGATTCAGAGGAGTTGACCGGAATGTATAGCGAACTCATTGCCGAGGCCCACAAATTGCTGATGCGGCTGAGGGAAACCCTGCCCGCCTGGTCGAAGTCGATACAGTACCCGCTGCTGCGAAACATCATCCGCGACATCGCGCAAAACCGGCGCATTCCATTCAAAGGCGAGCCCCTCCGTGGAATACAGATCACCGGAGCGCTGGAGGCGAGAAACCTGGGATTTGACCACCTCATTCTCCCATCCATGAACGAGGGCATACAGCCGGCAGGGCCCCGACAGAGCCTGATTCCCTTTTCGTTGAAAAAGTACTTTGGCCTGCCCACCACGGAGGACGAAATGGCCGAGCAGAGCTATTACTTCCGCAGCCTCATTTCCGGCGCAAAGAAAATCGACATCATTTACGATGAATCCGTCAGCGGAATGCGAAAAAATGAACCCAGCAGGTTTGTCCAACAACTGATTTACGGGGACTTGCCCAATTGGAAAATCGGCAGCGGGAAAAAACTGCAAATTCCCATCGACAACAACATGCCACAGCCCATCGTGGTCCCGCGCACGCCCGAAATCCAAAAAGACCTCCTAGAACAACTTAAGGACCGTGGTTTATCGCCCTCCCGCTTATTGGATTATCTGACCTGCGAACTCAGGTTTTACTTTTCCTATATTCTCGGAGCAGATGAAAAAGAGATGGTGGTGGAAGAGGTGGATGCACGCATACAGGGAAACATCCTTCACAAGGTGCTGGAAAACCTGTACAAAAACTACAAAAACTCTGATGTAATCGCCGATCATATCGACCTTTTGCTCAAAAAACTCCCTTCGGAGGTGGAAAAGGTGCTGCGAGAGGAGAGAAAACTGGGCAACAAACGCATGGCCGGCCACGACCTGGTTGCCAAACGCTATATCGAAAAAATGGTCCGAAAGGTGTTGCTGTTTGACAAGCAGCGGACGCCGTTTATGATCAGGGACCACGAGAAAAGAATCAATCTCGAAATGGAATTTGACGGCCAGCCGGTAAAGTTCACAGGCTTTGTCGATCGCATCCACGAGACCGGTGAGGGCTACCACATAGTAGATTACAAAACAGGCAAAGACGAATCCACAGCCCCAAAAGCAAAAATCTTCCCAATCCCCGGAAACGATCAGGAAAAGGCGGGCGATCTCAACCGGGCATTCATCCAAACCCTCACCTACTGCTGGCTGCTCGGTCAGGAAGATCCCAACTACCAAAACCGCGAACTCATACCAGAGCTCTACACCACCCGGGCACTCAGCAACAACTACAATCCCGTCCTTAAGCTCAAGGAGCCTTACGCCAGTGAGGAGCTTTTGACCACTACCCATGAATTTTACAGGCTTTTTGTACAGCAGCTTCAGGAGAGTATTAACCAACTTTTGGATGAAGACAGGCCATTTTTGCAGGCAAAGGATGAGAAAGCGTGTACGTTCTGTGTTTTTCGGAATGTGTGTATGCGAGGTGGGGAGCAGTGGTGAATCTGTGATTTAGTGAGTTGGTTGCTAAGGCGTAACTGCCTGATAGTGGGTTTTGTATTCATTTTCCAGGCTTATTGATCTCCAAGGGTAGTATTCACGCTGGGATTGTAAGGAAAACGTACTCCTCTGGCAAAGTAAGGTCTTAGCCAGACAGACCTGTTAACGAGATGAAAATCCTACTTACAATACATTTTTTGGTGGATATACCAGAGCATGCAAAACCCCAGTAACGGCAAACTTCTACTGGACGGCAATTCTGACAATCCGGCAGATGTTGACCCCCACTTTTCAATAATCCGGAGCATGTTGACCCCCTTGTTTGGTTAAACCGTTGATTTAGTTGCGATTCCGAAGGTCATTGTGCCACGGATTCCGAAGGTCATTGTGCCACGGATTCCGAAGGTC
>REEO01000058.1 GCA_007695035.1 Saprospirales bacterium
CCTCACGATCCCTAAAAACACCGGTATTGTCAATTACCATAGCATTTTGAATGCCGTAATCCAGATAATTGATTTCCGATGGATGTCCAGCAAAAATGATCTTGATTCGATTGCCATTGACCACCAAATCGCCTGCTTCTTCATCAACCCTCACACTGCCACCAAATTCACCGTGAATGGAATCCGATTGCAGCAATGAAGCACGCTTATGCAATTCGGCATTTTTGTCCTTCATCTTGGGGCGAATAACAACCGCTCTCAATCTGAGCTGGTCTCCCCTACCGGTGAGTTCGATTATCCGCCTGGCGAGCAATCTACCAATCCTACCAAACCCGTACAAAACCACGTCCCTGGATTCAATATCACCAGACTCCCCAGTAAGTGCATACGCAAACAGGTCTTTAAGCCAACCCTCCAAATCCATTCCATTTCCACCTTCCTTGAAATTGGCGGCAATTTTCCCAATGTCAATCCTGGAAGGTGCCAGGCTTTCCATTCGCTCTATGGTCCTGGCTACATCCAGAGTGTCATCAATGGTAATGGGATTGGAGGTGTAATTGCTACCGTGGTGATGGTTGTGGATTACCTGTGAAGGTCGACTGTCATAGATATCTCTTCGGAAAAGTACCAGCTCAATGCCTCTGTCGAATCGCAGATCTCCCACGACCTTTAGCAGCTTTATGGCTTTTTTCTCCTCTTTTCTCCAGATCTTCAGGGTACTGTCCACATGGGACTTTATTTGTTTTGGCATTAGTAGAAGCGTTTATTTTGAGCTGCAAATTTCAGCAAATAAAGTGACTAAAGCAAAAAGGGGAAGCAGATATTGATCCACTTCCCCTCAAAGTTATTTTGACATTCTCAATGTATCAAAGGGCCAGGTAATTTTTCAACAATTTACTCCTCGATGTGGAGCGCAGTTTGTTGATGGCCTTATCTTTTATCTGGCGAACCCGCTCTCGCGTAAGTCCAAATTTGTCTCCTATGTCTTCCAGCGACATGGGATGCTCTATTCCAATCCCGAAGTACAGCTTAATTACATCGCTCTGTCTTTCGGTAAGAGTACCGAGGGAGCGCTCGATTTCTTTACGAAGTGAGTCTGCGTAATCAAGACTATCGTCTGTATCCGGTGTCGTATTGTTTTCCAACACATCCAGGAGGGTGTTGTCCTCTCCCTCAACAAATGGCGCATCAACTGAGACATGGCGCGAAGCCACACCAAGAGTTGTTTCCACCTCGTCGGTAGAGATTTCAAGAGATTCTGAGAGTTCCTCGGCAGAGGGTTCTCTTTCGTACTCCTGCTCCAATTCAGAAAATGCGCGGTTTATTTTATTCAGGGAACCCACTTTGTTTAGAGGGAGTCTGACAATACGCGACTGTTCAGCCAGTGCTTGAAGAATAGACTGCCTGATCCACCATACAGCATAGGAAATGAACTTAAAACCCCTGGTTTCATCAAATCGCTGTGCAGCTTTGATGAGGCCGAGATTACCCTCGTTTATAAGGTCACTAAGAGAAAGACCCTGATTTTGATACTGCTTGGCCACAGAAACCACAAACCGCAGATTCGCCTTGGTCAACTTTTCCAAAGCGACCTGGTCGTTCTCTTTGATCCGCTTGGCCAAATCCACTTCCTCTTCAGGAGTCAGGAGATCAACTTTGCCAATTTCTTGGAGATATTTCTCCAGGGATTGACTCTCCCTGTTGGTTATAGATTTTGTAATTTTTAACTGTCTCATGTAATGATTAGTTTGTTGTAAAATAAATCAATCGTACATTCCAGATCTACTAGAATGAATCAAATTATCCCAATACCATATTTTGTTGTTGACGACCCATTAAAGCTGAATATTGTTCGTTGCCAATATTTGAATCCGGCTGGAATTACGGATCTGCGGTTAAAAAAAGCTGCAAACATAACATCTTCAAGCATTTTTCAGAAAAAAAAGTTCAAATAATTATTAAATCCATAAAAAAATATTTACTTGCGGGCTGATTAGGAACATTAGGCATCCGGGATAAACAATAGGTGTTTGCACTACATTCTCGTGCAGGGCTATGGCTTAGAACTGCCAATGCATCTAACTATACCCGGTAGATTATTATTGCACAGTCAAAAAAATGATGAAATGAAGCGAGTTAAATTCGATATGGAGTTTCTGTTCAAGGCTTCACCAGCCATACTTCATAACTTTCTAACGACACCATCCTGCCTGGTTCGCTGGTTTTGTGACGAGGTAGATATCGACGGTGATGTGTACACCTTCTACTGGGAAGGTTATGCCGAAAGTGCGATCCTGGTTGAGCATGTTGAGGAAGAGCGACTGCGGTTTAAGTGGGATGATGCGGATGATGAGGATGAGTATTTCGAATACCGTCTTTCAAAATCCGGGGTGACCAATGAAACCATCCTGGAAATAACCGATTTTGCTGACGAGGACGAAGTGGATGATCAAAAGCACTTGTGGGAAAGCCAAATTGCAGAGCTGAAAAAGGAAACAGGAGGATAATTACTCAATCAATCCCCATCCGGTGCCAATTGAACAACCATCCCATCCATATCGGACTCTATGCGCAATTGACAACCCAATCTGCTGTTATCTTCAACTAAAAAAGCGGAATCGAGCATATCCTCCTCGTCATCGCTTGGTTCGGGTAAGTTATGGCTTGTGAGAATATAAACATGACAAGTTGAACAGAGGGCCATTCCTCCGCATGTGGCTTTTACATCCAAACCCGATCCCTTGAGTGCCTCCATCAGGTTAAGGTTCATATCGACCGGGGCTTCAATCGTGTGCTCTACGCCTTCTCTGTCTATTGCTTTTATCTTAACACTATCCATAATTTCAGAATCCCTCTATACCGCTTACGGTGGTGTACTTAAATGAAACCTTTTTGTCCGGGTTGATACTTTTGTAGGCCGATTGACACATAAGGGTAGCTTCGTGAAAACCGCATAGTATAAGTTTTAATTTGCCAGGATAAGTATTGATATCCCCAATGGCGTATATCCCGGGAACATTGGTCGAGTAATCAAAGGTATCCACGCGAATGGCATTGTCCTTAATGTCCAGCCCCCAATCTGCTATGGGTCCGAGCTTGGGAATCAAGCCAAACAGAGGTATAAAAAAGTCGGTTTCCAATTCGATACCGCCTTTTTTCTTGTGGTTGATGAGGACAGATTGAAGCCTCCCGTTTCCACTGAGACCTGTCACCTGCGCGCTGGTCAGCAGACGGATTTTCCCCTCTTTATCTAAAGCCCTGGCCTTTTCCACGGAATCAACGGCTGCGCGAAAACCTTCCCGCCTGTGAACGAGCGTCACCTCTGAGGCCACATCCGCAAGGTAAATTGTCCAATCCAGGGCAGAATCTCCTCCCCCTGCTATTACGACCCTTTTATTGCGGTAATCTTCCGGGTCTTTTATCATGTAGGACACGCCCTTGTCCTCGAAATCAGCAATGTTGACCAAAGGCGGCTTTCTGGGCTCAAAAGAACCCAGCCCCCCGGCAATAGCCACCACAGGGGCACTGTGAACGGTACCTTTGTTGGTTGTTACTAAAAAATGACCTTCTTCAGTTTTTTCCAGTGTTTCAGCCCGCTCTCCAAGAGTAAAGCCGGGTTTGAAGGGAGCCGCCTGTTTCATAAGTCCATCAACCAGGTCTCCCGCAAGTACCGAAGGCATTCCGGGAATATCATAAATGGGTTTTTTGGGGTATATCTCGGCCAGTTGACCACCGGCTTGCGGCAGCGAATCGATTAGGTGGCACCGAAGTCTCAGAAGGCCCGCCTCAAAGACTGTAAACAATCCAGTGGGGCCCGCTCCAATTATTAAAATATCTGTTTTGATCATTTATTTCAGCGATTAAACCAGCACATCTTTACACTTTAAAAGGTTGTTTCAGATAGAAGCAGCATTTGAATTGATGACGAAAATGAATTACCTACCTTTGAATTCAGGTCTTCTCTTTTCCAAAAATGCATTAACTCCTTCTTGTAGGTCTTCCGAGTCCATGCACTTGCCAAAGGCCTTTACCTCAGTCTCAAAACCGTCAGCCCGAGGATCGTAGTAGGCATTCACGCATTTAATGATTTCCTCGATGGCCATGGGTGCCATTGTGCCCGTTACTTCAAGTATCTCTTCACATCTTTTCAACAACTCCTCCTGCTCGACCACTTCATTCACAAGGCCCAGTTCCAAAGCCCTGTTCGCATTGATCATTTCGCCTGTAAGTAACAAGTAGAGCGCCTGGGATTTGCCGATATATCGCGGAAGTCGCTGTGTAGCAGCATAACCTGGAGTAAGTCCCAGTTTGGCTTCAGGCTGCCCAAATTTTGCGTTTTTGGAAGCTATCCTTAAGTGGCAGGCCATGGCGAGTTCCAATCCACCACCCAGCGCAAAGCCATTTATCGCGGCAATGACAGGAAAAGGCGCATTTTCAAAACGGTTGAAAACTTCATTACCCTGGCGGGATAACTGAATACCGCCCTCTTCACCCAATTCGGGAAAGCGCTTCAAATCCGCTCCTGCCGCAAAGGCCTTTTCACCCGAGCCGGTGAGAACAACACCTTTGACGTTGACCAAGTGGTTCGAGATTTTCTCGATAGCCTGACCGAGCTCTTCAATGGTATCCCAGTTAAGAGCATTCAAGGCACCTGGCCTTTCAATGGTAATGGTGAAAATTCCGTTATTCTCCGAAACGCTGATATTCTTGAAGTCAATCATATTGCTGCTGTTTTAGTTATCAAACCGACCGCGGTCTCCTTTGTTTAGCGGGACCGACCACCGTCTTTCAAAAGATCGCAAAGATAAGAAATTCACGGGTTTTTCACAAAGGGTGTAGCTGGCGGATGGCCTTAACCAGTTGTGAATTGGTGAGTCTGTGAGTTAGTGAGTTCTTTTAAACCGATACCTTGATGTTGCCGGGATAAATCAATTCGTAGGAATTGTTAATTTTTGAGGATTTTTTTTCGCCGCATACTTTTTCGGTGGTCCTCTGGCGGTTGTCTTTCGCGCCCGGCAATCTGGTATTGGGTCTCACGCGGAGAACTAAGAGACTGCACTCAGTAATGCATTGATCTTCGGTTAATTATGAAAATAAAAGGGTTTATAATCTTGCATAGGATTCCACGGTGAGGCGGCAAACGACTTTTCCGTAATCTCATGGATTGTAGGAGTGAATTTTGTGAAACCGGCAATTCCTATTATTTCGTCAGGGGCCAAAACATAAAAATGGTGAGGCTTTAACCAATGATTTCAAAATAACGAAGGCTAAGCCTGAAATTGTCAATTCTCAATTACCACCACCAATTCGTAATTAGACCATTCGTAATTGAATAACCCTATCCACATTTCACCACCCCCCATCATTCATACCCTATCCACACTGCTATAACAAGCACGATCGAACAGAGGACAAAAAGCTTGACCAGAAGAGGAGCGATAAAGCGAAACCAGCGCGTGTAGGGAATACCGGCCAGTCCCAAAATCCCCATGAGCACCGGGCTGGTGGGAACAATCATGTTCATGAGGCCATCTCCGAACTGGAAGGCCAGTACGGATATCTGCCTGCTCACTCCGACAATATCTCCAATAGGAGCCATCAGTGGCATAGCGACAAATGCCTGTCCACTTCCAGAGGGAATAAAAAAGTTGAGAATGCTCTGAATAAAAAGCATGCCAACCGCGGCAAATTCAGGTCCGAAGGCAGAAAGGGGTGCTGCTGCCGCATCTACCACCGTGTGCAAAACCATACCGTCTTCCATCAAAAGGGCAATGGATCGTGCAAACCCAATCAGCAGTGCGGTAGTAGTCAGTTCTGCAGCGCCTTCACCAAACACAATGGCCGTTTTATTGGCTCCAAGGCCTGAAACGATGCCAACAACAAGAGCCAATCCCACAAACAAAGCGCTCAGTTCCACCAAATACCAGCCCGCTGTGGCAATTCCCACAATCAGACCGAGCAATGCTGCCCCGGAAATTAGGAGGATTAATATTCTCCTCCTGTTCAAAGGCGGGTGGTCGGCAAGTGAAATGTACTCCTTTGGCTCAATACCTTTCATTAGACTTTTCGAGGGGTCTTTCTGTATTTTTCGGGCATAGCTCCAAACGTGATGAAAGCCAACGAGAATAAATGGGATGGTAATGGCCAGGCGGAACTCGTATCCGGAAAGCGGTTGAAGGCCGGCTATATTTTGGGCTATAACCAGGGTAAAGGGATTCATAAATGCAATGCCATAGCCCACACCGTAACCAACTACCAGAGTCCCAATGGCGGTAATGGCATCCAACCTCATGGCAACACAGAGACTGACCAGTATCAGTGCAAAAGGAATATACTCCTCGGCCACTCCGATGGTTGCGGAAACCATCGCAAAGGTGAACATCATGGAGAAAAGCAGCATATTGGGCTGTCTTCCGTACCTTTTGATCAAACTACCGAGAAATGCATCTATCGCACCGGTTTCTCTAATCACCTTGATCGCTCCCCCGATAATCAGCACAAAGAAAATGATTGCCTGCGCATCTCCGAGTGCTCTGGGAATAACAGTAAAAAGTGAAAAGGGACTCAGGTATTCCTTGTCGGGAATCTGACTGAAGGTGCCTGACACTACAACTTCCTGTCCGTGTTCATTGACTGTCATTTCAAACGAACCAGAGGGGACCAACCAGGTAACAATCAGGGAAACTACCATCAGGCCAAACATCAACACCAGGGTGTGTGGCATAGAAATGTTTTTCATACTACCGCTTTTGTTTGTGAATCAATTTTCCAACCATCCTTTTTCCTCAATGGTAAAACAGGAATACACCAAATCAAATCACTTTTACCTCACAAACTGATTTACAGCCCTCAATGGATTGGTTATCCCCGCCAGGTTGGCACAGGGGTAAAGGTAAAAAAATTACCTAAATCTAAGCGGTTGAGTTGATTTCTATAGGGCTATCTGCCAATTTGAAGGTTTTCCATCGGTCGGGGTCAAAGTAGGTTCAGTCGGGTCTTCCGGGAATGATGGGAAAATAAAGCAACTCCCTGTATGCATCATACCCCATTCCATCCAGGAGTTTGAGGTCGGCCAAACCCGCTTCGTAGAAACTCTTATCCCTGAGTTCATCCACTCTCCAAAAAAACATATGGTTATTATAACCCGCCGGGGGCATTAGGATGAGTTCCGTTTCGCCGTCCTCTGTTTCAGAAAGTACGGAGACCTCAGGAAAAAACCCCGGAATCGCCGCAGTAAAGAGCAGTAAGGTGGTTTCACCCTCCATATCAGTGGCCAGATCCAGTCCGAAAAAGTAGAGTTCCCCGGATACCTCCCTGATACCGAAATCACCTACCTCAGCACTTCCGATCAAGTGGCCCCTGTTGTAGAGATTATAAGACCAGAATCCATCACTGCCCTCAGAATATATGCTGCCACCGTGCAATTCGCCCTCCCGGAAGCCTCTGCTTTTTATAGGCAGACATTCTCCATTGTGCTTTTTGTGGTGTTCCCACAAACCTTCTTTTTTACCATTAGCAAGGCCTCCCCCACTCCAGCAGCTTTTTTTTGCCATCATCCAAGTTCCATGAAGCTCTCCACCGGAGAAGAAAGCCTGTAAAACGACGTCCCCCTCCTTATCAAAAATTTGGTAACAACCGTGGTGCAGGGAATCGAGATCCAGTTCAATGCGCTTAACCAGGCGATCATCGAAATCGAAGTACTTTACCACATAGCCTTCGGAGGATTCGATAGACTGGATACGCGCTTCATCTCCTCCACTGCGGCACATGGCGAGGATGAGGGGAAGTAGGATAAGAAATGTCCACCTCGCAGATTTCATTGGGTCTTTTGATTCACTTACATTTAACAACCATACGTATTCAATGAAAATTAAGCCCCCCGGCCCGGAGATTCACCTCCGGTGTTTAGCTGAGCAATTTTCTGTTTGTTCACCTTGCCAAAAATGGTCCTGACCACTTTTTTCCTGATCTCCTTTTCAAGCTCCAGGTTGGGAGAAAACAAAACATACTGAAACTTAAAGCTTACTGAATCTTTCCTGATATCCAGTATTCTAAGGTTGTAGCTATTGGGTCTGATCAAATCACTGTATTGTTCCAGGGTGTCTTTTAGCATTTCTTCAATTTCCGTGACGCTTTCAGCCATTCCGATGGCCATTTCAAAGCTGATACTGGTCTTTTTTATATCTCGCTTGGTATAATTGACGATGTCGGAAAAGAATACTTTGGTATTGGGGAAAAACACCAGATCATCCTCATCGGTCAGGATGGTGGTTTTATTGAGGGTCATATTTACAATTTTTCCCTTGTGTTCACCCATTTTTACCACATCCCCCACTTCCAGTTCCCTGCTGAATGTCATCAGCATACTACTCAAAATATCGGTCAAAAAATCTTTGGTTAATATTGCCAATGCGGCTGCAACAATACTCACTGAAAAAATGAAGGAAGTGAGCTGGACGTTGGTAATGGATAGTAGGAGAAAAAAAAGGCCGAAGGTGTACAGTAAAATATAGAGATTGCTAATACCCAGGATAAAATTATCGGTCTCTTGGTTACTCAGACTCTTCCTGCGACGGTAGAGTTTGATAATTACCGATCGGACTATTTCGATGGTCAGCAGGTAAATAACCACATAAAAAACACCGTTTGCAATATCTCTTTCATTCAGCAAGTCGTCCAGGCCAAGCAAATTCATTGCTCTCGATATGAGTAACAACACCAGTAAAGCGGCTTTGAGAAACAGGAAGTGCCTTCTCATCATTCCCTCCTAAATTTATTGGTTCGAAACTGCAAAGTAACGCATAAAATACGGTATGCCGCGCAATACACTCAGCGGATAGTATCCACACTGATGGTGTCTCGCTGCATCATGCGCCGGGAAATCAAAAACCGCCTTTCCCTTAACTCCTCTACACGCTCTTCTATGCGGATGTCCTCTTCATTGAGGTAGAGGTGGAAGGACTCTATCACAAAGGTCACCATGTCGTCCGGATGTGAGAGTCCAAGCCCCCTCAAATAATGAGAAAACCTGCTGCCTTCGTAAAATTGCCAATTTGACTTCATCCATCTGCCCAGTCCAAAAAAAAGCTTGTTTGAGAGATCATCACCAGGCGCTTTGCGAAATCGACTTATGGCCTGATCACTGGTATTTCTCTCCAATTCGTAAAAAGCATCGTTTAGGTCCTGGGGTATGTAAATGCCGTTGAGCATACGCTGCATGATACGCCAATTGTAATCTTCAACCATGTCGGTATCGGTAGTGTCGATTTGGGCATGTAGCGATTCGCTCAAAAAGCCTGTCTGAAGGATCAGGCAGAACAAGACTGTGGCGACTGCTCCGCCAATTCTATTGATCATGAGAATTTGCATCAAAGAGTAAATTAATTATCGGTAAAAACATCTATAGCCCTGCGATTGAATCCATCCTGGATACCGTCAACCTGGTGATAATTGGGACCTTCGTGAATACTGGGAGCATTTTGGTAAAGGTCGCGTAACCAATTGGGGTTATTTAACTCACCCCGCGCATTGGTGTGAAGTAATTCATACATATTACCCGCCAAACTGGGGTTGTAGAAAACGAACTTGACCTCGGTTTGACCCGTACCAGGCAGCCGGGAATAAGTCCACACTTCATAAGGGGGTGCATCTGTCTCTGTCTGCACATTCTCAATATCATCCGGTCGTCCGTACCGCAGGAATATCCTTCCGCGGTCTGTTTCAAAACCGCGACCAAAACCGGAATAGTACATCTTGTCAACCGCACGGGCTACCTCCATAAACTGCTCGTAGGAATTTTGGGGTTCATAAGGATCTACATTACACCAGGTTTCAAAAAGGAAATACCGCATCTGATCATCCTTCTTGTTTCTCAAAATATTATTCAACCTTGTCACATCCTGGGGGCTGATGAGCGGAGCAATCGCTTTCAGTGAGTAAGCCAATTCTTCAGTGTCTAAATCCTGAACAAATGAATTGTCGAAAGTCACGAGCTGCTCTTCGACCAACTCCTCATCCAAAATGGGATTGTGGCGGTAGAACAAGGTAGTTGTACTGCCAATTATTTCCTGCTCTCTATTCACCGCATTGATGGTGAGCAGGTACTCGCCGGATCCGAGTTCAGAAATATCCACAGATCTTAGTACCGGGTCAACCTCGCCTACGGTACGGCGACTAAATGTACTCATCATCACTTCATTACTGCCCCTCCTCTTCAACTCTATTCCCAGAGCGTAGTGTTCCTCGCCGGGAAAGGCAGTTTGTAGCCCGTATATTTCATTGTAAAAATACATCCGGTCCATCCCCGGAGGGAAGTAGTTCAATGGGGCAATTTCCATCCGGAAGCCGTTTTTAACAAAGCGGGACTGGACGTCATCATCGGGACTGGCTGAAAATAAAAGTTGGATGCTTGAAAACTCCAACGATTCAGGCTGGAATGAAACTGAAAAGTTAGTGGTGCGATTAAGCTCATTCTCAGGATTGAGGGCATCTATCAATGTCAGGTCCACCCGGTAGTCACCATTTTCAACGGGAATTCTTCGAATATCGTAAAAATTTTCAGACTCCTCGCCTACCGGACCGCTCAACCGAAATCGGTCGGCATAAATAACCAATTCAGTAGTTTGATCTGAAATTACTAGTGTGTATTCCACAACGGATTGTCCATTAACGGAATCTACCATTTTTCGCTCCAGCTCACCGGCATTGATGTAGAGGCACAATTCTGTGAACGCACCATCAGGGCTATTGAAAGTGTAGAGACTTAAATGAGCGTCCAGTGCACTCAATTGAAAGGGGAACCACATCAGGAGGATACCTGAGATCAGTTTATTGAATACTGTGCTCGTCTTCATTGGTAATTCTTTCCAGCTCAAACTCAAAATCAAATCCGCTTATCGTGGTCTTTAATCTCATTCTTCTGTCTGAGTAGCTAACGACGTGAAACTCTTCGGGGTTCCTCAAACCGGTAATTATGGTCTCTCCATCCAGTTCGTAATTTCCTGGTATGCCATCCTGAATAAAATTACTGGAAAAGGCACCGTTTTCGAAGGTAAATATACCTCCGTCAATTGTAGAGGTAGGGCTACCGTTTCTCAGGGCAAAAGTAATCTCCCAATCGCCTTCAATGGTAGTCTCATTCAAATCATCCGCGGAATCGCCTTCTTGTGCACATGCAGTTAGCAAGAGCAGCATCACGATTAAAGAGAAAATTCCAACAATCCATTTATTCAGCAAACTCATAAAACCTAAGCAACTTAATTGATTCGTACAATAGCATTAATTAAACTGTAAATATAGGAAAACAATTTTGTTCTCCTACAGCAAAGTCTTTCTCCTCAGCGTCAAAAGAGAGATTTCGGGTAAAATCCCAACCCTTCCCGGATAACCCAAGTATCCAAGGCCGCGATTTACATAGAGGTACTGATTGCCTTTTTTATACAAGCCAGCCCACTGATCATAAATCATACTTCCCGGACTCCATCTTCCAACGCCCGGAATTTCAAAGCCGAACTGAAATCCGTGGGTATGACCTGAAAAGGTTATTCCAATGTCGGGATTTTGATTGACAATTTCAGCATCCCAGTGGGTCGGGTCATGTGTGAGTAAAATTTTAAATGCACTCTCAGGAACTTCAGCCATTGCCTTGTCTAAATCCCCGTAACGCGGAAATTGTGGCAGTGCAGAGTAATTTTCTACGCCAATTACCGCCAGTTGGTCTTCGTCTATTTCAACCAATTCACTCTGATTTCTCAACAACTTCCACCCCATGGCCTTATGTGTATCAAGCAATTGTTGAAAATTAGCCCTTTTGTCTTCCTCTCTTTCCCACCGGAAGTAGTCTCCATAGTCGTGATTTCCCAATACTGAATAAACACCGTAGCGGGATTTTATTTTTTTGAAAACGGGAATAAAGGGCTGCATCTCAGAGGCGAGATTGTTCACCAAATCACCGGTAAACAACACCAAATCGGGTTCCAACTCATTGATCATATCAACTGCCCTACCAACAGGATCTTGAAACACCCAACTGCCTGCGTGAATGTCTGATATCTGCACTATTTTGAGGTTTTCTAAACCAGGCAGCAAATCATCTAACACTACATTGGATTCATAAACCTTGTAACGATATGGATTGCGGACCATACCGTATAGCAAAGTGGTAAAAGGAAGTAAACCAAAAGCAGCTGCTGATATCTTGAGGAATCTCTTTCTCGAAGGGCTGAAGTAAGATTTACCGGAGAAAAAAAAATTAATTGCCCGGTCCCCAAACAACAACAACTCTGTCAGTAACCCCAGCAGAAGGGAGGCAAATTTCGCGATGTAAAGCAGAAAGAAAAATGCATTGATATAAATCCAAAAGGGTACTTCGCTGTAGTGAATTATCCCGTAAAATTGAATTCCCCAATTTATAAAAAAGGCTGCTGTTATTCCCCAGTACACCACTCCAAACCAAATCCTCTTCATGTAGCGCTCAAGCACAGGACTGTCATGGTTTTCGCCATGCCCATAGAATACAGTTTTCAGCAAGCGGAAAACGAATATTTCCATTGCGAAGAAAAGCGCCAAAAAGATGAAAAAGCCCATATATCAGATGTTCCTCTGAGCACAACAGCCTTTTTAAGTAAAAGGGTTAGATAAGTGGGTGATTTTTTTCAGATAGCACAAAATAATGTGAAACCAATTTTCTTCGGGCACAAAAAAAGCTGTACCACCGGCAAATGGGCAGTACAGCTTTGTGTTTTTACTAAACAGAACAAGTCTTTCAGGAATCGGCCTTGATGTGAGTTTTCTCGCGAATCCTGGCCTTTTTACCAACCAGTTTGCGGAGATAAAACAATTTGGCGCGGCGCACTTTACCTCTTTTCACCACCTTAATTTCAGCAATGTGAGGAGAGTGAAGTGGGAAGATTCTCTCTACACCAACACCACTTGACATTTTGCGCACAGTAAAGGTTTTATTGATACCAAAACCGTCAAACTTGAGGACATCGCCTTTGAAATCCTGCAAGCGCTCTTTGTCTCCCTCTATAATCCGGTAGCTCACTATAATATTGTCACCGGGCTTGAACTCAGGCCAATCTTTTGACTTGGAAACCTGCTCGTGTACGTATCTTATCGCGTCCATCATCTAAAATTTTAGGCTGCAAAGGTAAGTCTTTTTGCAAACATACAAGCCGACCGGTCATTTTTTTTTGAAAAAGAGGATGAGATCAGCGGATCAGGGTAGCAAATTCTTTGATAACCTCCCTTGATCCATCGGGATTTTCGTACTCTACAACCGCCACATAGATGCCTTGATCGAGCATGTCGCCGGTATTGAATTTCCGGCCGTTCCAGCCAGTTTCGGGGTTGCTGGTTTCAAAAACTTTTTCACCCCACCGATTCCAAATGGTCATCCTGAAATTACTGATGTGCTCAAGTATTCCGGTACCGCGATACTCATCATTGACCCCGTCCCCATTTGGTGTGAAAGCATTGGGCAGGTGGAAGGAAGTGAAAGGCACCACATCCAGATAAATTCTAGCACTATCTGTACAGCCATTGCCCTTGAAAACAACCTGCTCGACGAAAACCCTTCCTGTATCTTCGATGGTGTGAGAGGGTTCCCGGAAAAAATAGTTGGCTTCATTATTAAAATTGTATTGCCAGCCCTCTGCCAGGGAGGACAGGTCGGTCACAGATACCTGGCTTTCAATACTCGTGAGCTCAGTTGGGCTAACACTAAACCCGGCCTCAGGGCCTCTAAAAACTTCTACGATTGATCGAAATCTTCGCTCTCCCACACAGCCAAATGGTGAGATAATCCTAATAAATACATCGTAAGCACCAGGGTCTTCATATAAATTGGAGGGGTTCAGTTCTTCACTGGTATTCCCGTCACCAAAGTCCCAAAAAATCTCATAATCCTCGGTTACAAAGTCACTACGGTTTGTAAAACTGATTTCTTCCGGTGCACAGCCATTGAATTTACCCGGTTCTACCACTATAATTGGAGGCAGCGGAAAATAGGGCACTTCCTTAGTTATCGTGTCAGTGCAGTTATTGTCATCGGTGACCTCCAGTAACACTTCTTTGGTGCCCGAGGTCGAAAATTCGAAAGAGGGGTTCCGGAGATCAGTAGTTTCTTCAGGCTTAAATTCCCAATCCCAGCCCACCAGCTGCGAACCACCTGTGAAAGACAGGTCCTCAAACTCAACGGGCCCGGCACTGCAAGTGTCATAGTCAAACTGAAATTTTGCTTCTACAAAAGGAAAAATGTTCACCCTAATTTCAGCGGTGTCGTTGCATAGTTCAGCATCCGGATTGGCAATTAAGATGCCTTCGTAAGTACCAGTATCGGGAAAATTTACGGTGGCATTTCGATCAGAATTTAATAACGTATCCCCCTCAACAAAAAACTTCCATCGATATTCGTCGATGAATTGCTCCTGAAAACTCTGGTTGTTAAAAGTCACTTCAGTATTTCCACAGGAATTAACCACAAATTCACGTTCATTAATAATCTCATCAGCCTCTATTTGAGCAAAAACGGTAGGTTCGCAAGAAGTAACATTGAACTGAAAATCCCGGCGAATAACCGAGGCCAGTTGACCATTGACGTACTGTTCGGCCTGCACACCCACTACGAATTGACCGAGTATATCCGGTCTGCCTGAAATGACCCCGGTACTTGAATTGATGCGGACGGCAGGATCTCCGGCCAGCGGAGTGTTTCTACTGTACAAAGGGGGAATGAATAAAACCTCCGTATAAGGCGGAAAAGAAGTGGGTTGTGGCGCCACTCCATTCACACTAAAAGGATTTCCCGGCAACTGTGGACTTCCTTCCAACCCCCCTCCTACAAAAGGTGTATAATAAGAATAGACCAATTCGCTATTGGGTTGATCATCCGAGGCAGAATGGTCAAATTCAAGATCAAAACCACTGCAGATTACGGGTGGAGGAAAATTATCGAAGGTCGGGGTGCTGATGCAATTTTGTTGCGCATAAGGAGTAATTTCTATAAAATAGGTCGCCCCTGTAGATTGAGGTTCGAAAATATTGTTGATGGTGTTGTTTCGGCAGCAGCGTTGATATACAATGTAATAGGATTCATCGCTAACAGGCAAAGAAACATCAAACGTATAAGTTCCGCTTTCAACGCAAATATTGGGTGGTACAACCAGGCATGGATTGTCGGTATTATTGGGAATGCCTTCTATTTCTGGTGCACTCAAAGCAATCTGTTTTTTTAAAACATTGCCCCCCTCACTAAATACTGACACTTCTCCGGTGAGAGCACCTGCCTGGGAATCAAACGCAGCCAGTCCTAAGGCACAATCTCTGTAAACCTTCATCGTAACACGATACTCACCGGGAGACAGGCATTCAAAGGTCATCTCTCCGCCAATGATGTGGGTGGCATTTAGCGATCCGGCCAACAATGAACAGGTTAACAGTATGGGAAAAAAAAATTTGTAATGTATCTTTGCAGCCATTCGTCTAATACGGGTATCTATTAAATTACAAGATTGTTAACGCAACACCACTTTAAATGTTACTGAGCGAAAGTATTGTTAAGGCTGTAGAAGTATTAAATGAGGGAGGTGTCATATTGCATCCCACTGACACTGTATGGGGAATAGGCTGCGATCCCTTCAATGAAGATGCTGTAAAGCGGGTTCAGAAACTGAAAAACAGGCCCAACGAACAACCCTTTATTCTGCTAGTCCACAGTTTGGAAAAATTGCGCGAATACGTTCCGCTCATCCACCCGCGAATTGAAACACTATTGAGCCTGCACCAGCGCCCACTCACCATCGTTTATCCGGATGCTGAAAACCTGGCTCCCCCTCTTGTGAATGAAAATGGCGAAGTGGCCATGCGCATTGTAAAAACCGGACCTTGCCACAGCATATTGAAAACCTTCGACAAACCCATGCTGTCAACCTCGGCCAACACCCACGGAAATCCAACACCCACCTTTTTTGGCGAAGTGACCTCCGACATCATCAGGGGATGCGACTTCACCTTTCCCTGCGATAAGAATGAGAAAAACGGAAGGGAACAGATGCCGTCCGTCATTGCCACCTACAATGAGAAAACCGGAGAGTTGGAGTTTATTCGGTCGTGAGAAGAAGTGATTCCCTTTAGAATCGTTTAGGATTAAGGTCTTTCATATTTTTTCCACCTGCCGGGAAATAAAAATCTCCAAAACGGCATTCAGAACATTGTAGGGAGTATCTTTGCGCGATTTTTAAGAAATGCCCGATCCTTTATTTTTCACAAAGGGGAACAAATGCCCTCAAAAGCCGGACCTTTTAGGCAAATGACCGGCAGCAAAACCCATTTTTATAATTTTTTGAACAAGGCGAAATGAACAGAAGAACCGATATAAGAAACATTGCCATAATTGCTCACGTAGATCACGGAAAGACCACCCTGGTTGACAAGATACTGGCCTCCACAGGTCACTTCAAGGACCGCGACAAACCCGTGGACCAGTTTATGGATCAAAATGACCTTGAGAAAGAGCGGGGAATAACCATTGTCTCCAAAAACATCACAGCGACCTACAAAGGTGTCCGAATCAACATTATTGACACTCCGGGCCACGCCGATTTTGGAGGTGAGGTGGAACGTGTACTCAACATGGCAGATGGCGTATTGCTTTTGGTTGACGCCTTTGAAGGCCCCATGCCACAGACGCGTTACGTGTTGTCTAAGGCACTTTCCCTTGATAAAAAAGTGGTTGTGGTTATCAACAAAGTCGATAAAGACAACTGCAGGCCGGATGAAGTCCAGGAAATGGTCTTTGATCTGATGTGCGAGCTGGACGCAGGAGATGATCAGCTCGATTTCCCCACCATTTACGGATCTGCCAAAAATGGCTGGATGGGACCTGATTACAACCAACAGACCGATAACGTGGATTTTTTGTTGGACCAAATCCTGGAGCATATTCCGGGACCTTTGGTGGATGAGGGAGACCTGCAACTCCAAATCACAGCCATTGACCACTCCAACTACATCGGGAGAATTGCAATCGGAAAAGTAAAGCGAGGAACCATAAAACCCAATCAGCAAATCAGCCTTATTAAAAGGGATGGTTCCATTTCAAAGCTTCGTATTCGAGAGCTGTTTGGCTTCGAAGGACAGGAGAGGGTACCCAGGGAGGAAATCAAAGCCGGAGATATATGTGCCATTAGCGGAATAGAAAAATTTGAAATCGGTGACACCGTTTCCGACCCAGAAAATCCGGAGGCCATGCCCCCCATTGCCGTGGATGAGCCCACCATGAGTATGCTCTTCACCGTAAACGACAGTCCCTTCTTCGGAAGAGAGGGAAAATTTGTGACCTCCAGACAGTTGAGAGACAGACTTTTAAAGGAAACAGAGAAAAACCTCGCGCTCCGGGTCGAAGAAACCACCTCTCCGGAGGTATTCAATGTGCACGGAAGAGGAGTCCTTCACCTCTCCATACTTCTGGAGACCATGCGAAGAGAGTCCTACGAAGTGCAGGTGGGAAAACCCAGGGTCCTGGTGCGTCAGGGCCCCGGAGGAAAAGAGGAGCCCATTGAGTCATTGGTAATAGAATGCCCGGATGACTACTCGGGAACCGTCATTGATATGGTGACCAAAAGAATGGGTGAATTGGAAAAAATGGAACCGAGGGGTGGCATGATGCACCTGGAGTTCAACATACCGACCAGGGGGCTTATCGGGCTGAAAAACCTCATGCTGACCGCGACAGCAGGCGAGGCCATTATGTACCACCGTTTTTCTCATTATGCTCCGTGGAAAGGAGAAATTGAAAGCAGAAACAAAGGGGTAATGATCGCATCTGAACCGGGCGTTTCCATCCCTTTTGCCATGAACAAACTGCAGGACAGAGGTATTTTTTTCATCCCTCCCGGTGTGGAAATCTACCAGGGACAAATAGTCGGTGAGCACAGCAGGGAAAACGACCTGGTTGTCAACCTGACCAAGGCTAAAAAACTAACCAACGTCCGCGCTGCAGGTTCTGATGATAAAGTAAAATTGCCTCCGCCCAGATTGCTGAGCCTTGAACAGGCAATGGAATACATCGGAGATGATGAGTACGTGGAAATCACTCCCGGACACATCCGCCTCCGAAAAATTCTTCTGAGCGAGAGCGACCGCAAGCGGAAAGCAAATCCCGCACTGGCTCATATCAAATTTTAACGGTGGACTGAAAATTTAGGACAAAGTGCACCTTTGGCTTTTTGAATAAGACACACCTGTTTCCCGCAAAGAGCGAACAAATTAACCGTGTGCCAAACTTTCACTAACTTTGCCCGGCGTCTGGCAGTGCAGTGAGTTTCTTTGTACCGTGTGAATCTGCAGCAAACAGACCGGCTCTACAAAATCCGTTTTATGCAACTCAGTACCGCCGAAGAGAATTACCTAAAAGCCATTTACAAGATATCCGAGAAAAAAAAGGATACGGTTTCCTCCAAGGAAATTTCCAAAATTGTGGAAACCAGTGCCGCCTCTGTTACGGACATGCTCAAGCGCCTGGCAGAGAAAAAGCTGATCAACTACGAAAAATACCGCGGCGTATCCCTCACCGATGAAGGAATGGATCGCGCCACCCGTCTCGTGCGCAAACACCGGTTATGGGAAGTCTTTTTAGTGGAGCGTCTGCACTTTGGTTGGGAGCAAGTCCACGAAATTGCAGAGCAACTTGAACACATTCAATCCGAAGAGTTGGTGGACCGACTTGAAAAACACCTGGACTTTCCCAAATTCGACCCCCACGGCGACCCTATACCGGACAAAGAAGGGGAAATTGCCGTGCGGCCGCAGGTTCCCCTCTCTGAATTGAATCCACATGACGTGGGAATCATCGTCGGAGTCAACAATACCGACACCGAATTTTTGTTATTTTTAGAAGACATGGGGCTCGTTCTCGGCAAGCAAGTGACCGTCATGAAAAAATTCGACTTTGACAATACCATTTTGGTACAGATAAAAAATGGTGAAAAACACACCCTGTCCAGTAAAGTGGCGAAAAACATAAGCATTCAGATAAAAGTGTGATGCAGAGAGACAAGGCGTACTTTTTTTCCCAACTATTTGACAAGCGGTTGCCTCAGGGCAATATACTGCTTGCTTCCAAAATCTTTTGCCCGGATTTTTTAATCAACTTGTGCAACCCAATAAAACCCGCCTTGCTCCGAATGCTTGCAACTACCCTGGTGCTGGCTGGAATGACACCGGCACTTCATGCGCACACCAACAATTCAGCAAAAAAAGAGATTGTCGTACTGGCGACCAGCACCATCATTGCTGATATTGCCAGTCAGTTAGCCGGGGATTATGCAAAAATCACCAGCCTCGTGCCCCGCGGCCAGGATCCGCATAATTTTGATCCGGGGCCGTCCGATCTGGTAAAAATCTCCAATGCAGACCTGATCCTGCTCAACGGTATGCAGTTGGAGACCTGGCTTGTGAGTCTCATACGGCGCTCCGGGAGGCAGGCTGCGATAGATACCGTCACCAGGGGAATCGACCCTATTTACACCGGTCAATATGAGGCCTCCATCGACCCACACGCCTGGCTCGACCCCGTATTGGGCAAAACCTACGTCAAAAACATTGCAGCATCTCTAAAAGAACAGCTGCCGGGACGGGCCGGAGAAATCGAAGCCAAACGCTCGAAATTGCTCAAAGAACTGGAGCAAGTGCACCTGTTCACAGAGGAAAGAATCTCCTCCATTCCAGAGGAAGAGCGGATTTTGATAACCTCCCACGATGCATTCCGGTATTTTGGCGACCGGTACCAATTGAGGGTGGAGTCGGTTTTTCCAACCTCTGCCGATGCAGAGATCACCATAAAAGATATGGCAGAACTAAACAATCTCATCCGCAAAACCGAAGTGAAGGCCATCTTTCCGGAGAGTACCATCAATCCTAGATTGGTCCGGCAACTTGCCTCTGACAATCGAATCACTCTCGGGGGAAAACTCTACACGGATTCACTGGGAGAAAAAGACGGGGAGGCCGGGGATTACATCTCCTTGCTCTACCACAACACCTCCACCATTTTTGACGGTCTGACCGGTCAGCGGTTGGAGGCGAAGGAACCGGAGCAAGAAGTTCCCCTCATCCTCACCCTAGTAATTGTAGCCCTTCTACTGGGAAGCTTTTTTATAATGTGGCATCAAATGGACCTCGGTCATGGGAAAAAAGACAATTGAACTTCGGGGGCTGTCTGTCAACTACGGCAAGAAGCGAATACTCACCAATATTTTTGCCTCCTTTATGGAGGGCCATATATACGGCATTATCGGACCCAACGGCGCGGGCAAGTCCACCCTGTTTGCCTCCATTTTAAAACAGGTCGTGCGAATTGCAGGCCACATTGAGATCTTTGGTGATGCTCCTGAAAAACAACTGCATCGCATTGCCTTTGTGCCTCAAAAGGACGAAGTGGATTGGAGTTTTCCCACCACCGTGATGGAGGTCGTACTGCAAGGCAGGTATCCGCACAAAAGGGTGTGGCAGAGACTGGGAAAAGATGACCGGAAAATTGCCTCGGATTCGCTGGAGAAACTGCAGATCACCCACCTCGCCGACCGGCAAATCGGCAAACTATCCGGCGGGCAGCAACAGCGGGTTTTTATCGCGAGGGCACTGTGCCAACAAGCCGATTGCTTCCTGCTGGACGAGCCCTTTACCGGTGTGGACAAGCTCACTGAAGGAAAAATCATCGACATTCTCAAATCCCTCAAAGAAGCGGGAAAAACCATTTTGGTGGTCCATCATGACCTGTCAACCGTCAAAGAATACTTCGACCGCGTACTGCTTCTAAATCAGCGACTTATCGTGGAAGGACCGGTAGATGAAGTCTTTACTCCGGAAAAAATTCGGGAGACCTTCGGCGGTCAGTTCTCCGTCTTGCAGAAGGCGGGATTGCTGCATGATTGAGGGGTGGGTAGAAGGATGTCTCAATAGAAGTGATCGCTACCTTGCAAGCGGAGAGTCTTTTTAAAACTACTTCAGACATAAGGTTTTATTTTGTCGAAATTCACCCTATCTGAAAAACTTCGTTTCCCATCAGGAGCGAGCACTTTCAATCCCTGGTAGTGGCACTAATCACTTGGCTTTTTCTTTCTTAAGCAAGGAATTAATACAACTCTACACCTATCTCCCTAGATTAACATTTATCAAATGATTATACATTATTAAATATTTTAATACATATGAATAAACACCTAAAAAACTGACTTTCATAAGTACACCAACCCAAATCAATCAGAAAAATTCACTCCGTTAATTTGTCATCCCGGATCAACTTTCAATTACCACCTCACCCTATTCCACCTGGATTAAGATATCAAAACCCACACCCTACCTCAACCCCCACCACCAAAACAATATCAATTCCTACAACTCAGTTTTTTATTACATTTGAACCTTGAATTGATGAGCTCCGGTGGAAGCTAATTTTTCCTGGATCGGGTCCTATTTTTTAAAGTTTAAACAGTGGATAAACCAATACCTATGATAAATACACTTAAACGCACCCTGCTAATTCTCTTAGTCCTTTCGGTTGGCCAACAGGGGGCTACACAGATCAATTTCAACCTGGAGCTGGTTTCCAACTTTGACTACGATCAGTTGGTGGCCGATGTTTGGGGATACGTGGGGCCGGACGGGACAGAATATGCCGTGGTGGGCACCTTTACCGGGACCAGTATAATTAGCCTGGCAGACCCTGCCAACCCGGAAGAAGTATTGTTTGTGCCGGGTGCGGAGAGCATTTGGCGGGATATTCACAACTGGGGGGACAAGCTCTACATTGTGGCAGACCGGGGTTTGGATGGCATTCTCACCGTGGATATGAGCCAGTCACCCGATACCATTACCTACAATTTTTGGAGAGAGCCTTTTCAAACGGTAACCGGAGATACTGTCATTGTAAATCGCTCCCACAATCTGTGGATAGATGAAAAGGGCTATTTGTACCTGTCGGGCAGCAACCTCAACAGTGGCGGAGTGGTCATTTTTGATATAGATAGCGATCCCATGTCCCCGCAATTTAAGGGATTTGCCCATCCTGAGTACTCCCACGACAACTATGTGAGGAACGACACCATGTACAGCGCGGATATCATTGCCGGCGTATTTTCAGTACACGACGTGACTGATCGAACTGCACCTGCACTCCTGAATGAAAAGGGGACCACTTCATCTTTCACTCACAATTGCTGGCTATCTGACGACGGAAGGTATTTATTTACAACAGACGAAAGGCCCAACTCCAATGTCGATGCTTACGATGTTTCTGATCCCAATAAGCTAAAGTACGTCAGCTCATTCAGACCCAAAACCACGGATGGAATGGGTGTAATTCCCCACAATGTCCATTATTTTCAAGGTTTTCTGGTGGTGAGTTGGTACACAGATGGCATTGTGATTGTGGACGCACACAGACCTGAAAATATGGTCAAGGTGGCCCAATACGATACTTTTTTGGGTGATCACGGGGGATTCAACGGGGCCTGGGGTGCCTATCCCTATCTCCCCTCCGGTCTGGTTCTCGGCTCTGACCGTCAAACCGGACTATACGTGTTGGAACCCGACTACAAGCGCGCAACCTATCTCGAGGGCCAAGTCACCAATGCAGAGACCGGAAGCGGAATTAGCGGGGTGGAAGTAAATATTGAAGCAGATGTACCCAATACCAACAGCACCGGAATCAATGGATTGTACAAAACGGGTACGGCCTTTGACGGAACCCGTGAGGTGACCTTTTCACATCCCGAATTCCAGGACCTCACTACTGAGGTTGAATTGGTGCGCGGTGAAGTCACAGAATTGAACGTTGAACTGGTGCCTCTTGAATCCATTCGCATAAACGGGGTGGTCACTGCAAATGGTTCGGAGAGAGACCCGCTGGAAGGGGCAAGGGTGGAATTGCACTCCACCGGTGAAATGGTTGAATTTACCATAACAGATATAAGCGGATTTTTTGAGTTTATAACAAGACCTGGAAACTACGATGTAGCCGCCGGTAAATGGGGCTACAACCAGGCCGCTGAATTTAGCATTGACCCGGACAATTCTACCGGCTTGGAACTCCAGCTCGACCACGCACTTTGGGATGATTTTATAGTGGACCTCGGATGGACCACCTCTTCTCCAGGTGATCAGGGAGCGTGGCAGCGAGTAGTACCCAATGGCTCCTCTACCACCGGAGAAATCGTCCATCCCCCCTCTGATGCGGAAGGGGATTTGGGAGATTTTGCATTTGTGACAGGGCAGCCGGAGGATCAGGATCCCCTGTCAGACAATCCTGAAATTGGGACCTATGTACTAACCTCTCCCGGTGTCCCTGTGGAATACAACACCTTTGTTAGTTTGAATTTTTCTTATTGGCTTTACAATTGGACCAATGACAATTCCAACACCCTCAGTGTTTACGTAATTTACGATGAAGAAGAGGAGCTCGTCTATCAGACAAGTGAGACCACAGACAGATGGATTGAAATGGCAGTCGGGATTTCTGATATTATCTCAGGGGACAATGACTCCTTTTGGGTAAGTGTGGAAGTAATCAACGAAACGGGCGAGCTGATGGCCGCGGGATTTGATGCGCTCAGAATGGAATTGATCTTTGTAAATACCGAAGACGAATACGCTGAAATGGATTGGGAGCTGTTTCCCAACCCGGCGTCCAATACGCTCTTTTTGAAATTTGAATCTGAAACGAGTCAAAACCACAGTTTGGTTATCCTGGACCGGACCGGCAGAGAGGTGCTGAGAAAAGAAGGTGTCAACAATTTACAGGAAGTGGATATATCCTTCTTGCCACCTGGATTGTACAGCCTGAGCATCCAATCACCGGACGGCATCAAAGCAGCAACCAAAAACTTTGTAATTGCCCGTTAGACCAGCTTACCGGAAGAGTTTCCTTTCAGCAGATTTACGGATATGGTGGCCAGGTCCGAGTCGGGAAATTTTGCATGCAATCGCTCGTCCGGGTAGAGTCCGGCCTCTTCTGCCACTTTCAGGAACACATCCAATTCGACTATGTACTGATCAGACAGTCCGTGGGTGGTATCGTAAGCGGTGGCGGTCGTTTTGCCAACATTTCGGGCTGCCAGTTTAGGATCGATGGTGTGCAACTCGATTACCAACAGGCCAAAACGCTGAATATAAGGGGCCCATTTATTGAAGTGATGCAATAAATTCTCCTCTACCAAATTATTGTTCAGTCTTTTTCCCCGGTATGCAAAAGCTCCGGTAGATGTACTCTCTCTCTGAACTGTATTTTCCGGTTTTTCCCAAATTCTGTTGTGGTCCAGGAAAGTTCTGGTGTTGAGCAGTTCGCTCATATCAACTCCGTAATCTTCTTTCAGGTTTTGAGCCAGCAGATCGGGCTGACCGATATCGCCCCAAACCACTTTGGCCCAAATATCGGCCCCTATCAAATTGGCCCGGGTCACTTTCAATGCGGACTCATTATAATCTGCACCCACCAGAATAAGAGGATGTTGATCGAGAATTTTTCCGCGGTAGGTTCGATGTTCTATTACGTCAAAAATATGGATAAGAAATGCACCGTTACCGCAGCCCATATCGAGCACACCTTTAGGTTGTTCATTCACCGGTCTGTTGAAAAGATCGACTATAATTTCATCAACTTTTTTGAAATAAGCGGAATGCGCTCCTCCACTTCCCCAGACATTCATCTCTCTGTCCACGTGCTTTTCTGGTTCCCCGGGACGAGAGACGAGGGCCTCAGGGTTGCCAAAAATGAGTTCGTGCACTTTCCTGAAGGTGGGCAGGTAGGAGACAGTCACTCCGTAAGCTGAAGCTCTCTTGGCAAAAAACAATCCTGCGTCCGAGAATTGATAGGTTCCGTTTTTCTTTTTGAACCAACCGAGCAGGGACAAAAAGTCCAAAATATTCTCAAATGCCAGGTGGTCTTGGTGGTACTCCTCCGCGCGGAAGGAAGCCTCCATGAAGTACTTGTGAAACATTCCGCCCATCGCCAGTTTTACCACCAGCGGACCCACCAGATTGCCCTCGATATGAAAGAGGATTTGTTCACGCACCGACTCCCCTATTTTCCCCTCAGCCGGAGGAAGCCCAAAATCCGACCCTCTGGCAGCAAGCAGCTGGAAGAATTTTTCCCTGCCTTCGCTGTTCTGCAAAATCCCATTGAACTTTTTTACCTCCCTGTGCAGCAACACAACCTCTCTAAAATGGGTGAAAAACGCAAATGCAGACTCTGTGTATTCTGTTGTGGCTACAGTGACTTCACCACTCTTATTATCCACTCGATAATCCAACCAACCCTGGGCAGCCAGTGCACGAAATCCGACATTCAGATATCCGTCATTGGCGCCAAATTCAATACAAAGCGAATTCAAACCAATCTCACCCGCTTGCAAAATCCTGTCCGCCATCTTACTCTGGTGTAGTGCATAAGCAACCGGCGCCACGGCAATTCCATCCAAATGCCGAAAAATGCGTCCTCTCAATTCACTCTGTTCCCGCTTCGATAGCATATTGATCCTTTTTCTATTAAATTAACCTTTCACTGGCCAATATTACCAAACGATTTTCAATCCAGCCGAATTTTTTGAAGGGTTTATTTTGCGGAATTGTCAATTATCAACTGTCACTTGTCAATTAAAATAATGTCAACTGTCACTTGT